>JAGKXD010000088.1 GCA_021151525.1 Cellvibrionaceae bacterium
ATTAATAACTTGCGCAGCCTTGTAAAAGAAGATGCCGATGCAGCACGCGCCGGTCTTGCAAGCCTCTCGGTGCTATTGCGCGGGCTGTTACAAAATGATGGACAGCAATTAGTAACCTTACGCGATGAAATGGAATGGGTTAAAGGCTATCTTTCACTAGAAGCTTTGCAGTTTGAAAATCGCCTAACAACCTCTATCAATATCGATGACAGCTTACTTGCAAACAAACTACCGCCGTTAATTTTGCAAACATTAGTAGAAAATGCGATTAAACATGGCATAGCCGCACGTCGTGCGGGCGGCCACCTGCAAATCTTCATTCAAAAAATAAACCTGACTCATTGGCAAATTAAAGTGATTAATCCACTACCTGAATTTCAACCTACCCACCAAGGCAATAAAATTGGTTTACACAACGCCCGTGAGCGTTTGCACATTGCATTTGGTAACGAGGCAAATTTGAAGGTGGACATTTCCGAACAAGTGACGGCCACAGTGGACTTACCCCTATGAATTTATTAATTGTGGATGACTCGCGCCTTGCCCGAAAAGAACTTATCGATCTTTTAAGTGATATTCCCAACACCAATGTTATTGCAGAGGCTGTTGATGTGAATACAGCAGTAGCAGCAATTAATACGCACAAACCTGATTTGGTTTTGTTAGACATTCATTTACCCGATGGCAATGGTTTTGATGTATTGGAGAACAGCAACCATACACCTCAGGTAATTTTCACCACCGCTTATGAGCAGCACGCGTTACGCGCGTTTGAATTTAATGCGCTTGATTATTTATTAAAGCCGGTAACGCTTGAACGTTTGGAAGCCGCTATAGCACGCAGTCAACAAAAGCACGAAACCATAACAGACACAACAGCGGTTATACTCACCCCAAAATCACGAACCGATCAAATATTCGTGCGCGATGGCGAGCACTGTCATTTTATTCGCTTGAGCGACTTACGCTTGATCAATGTTGAAGGTAATTACCTACGCTTATTTTTCCTCAATACCAAAACCATGCTCGCCCGCTCACTGAGCTATGTTGAGGAACGCCTTGACCCTAAGATATTTTTCCGTGCAAATCGCCAGCAAATCGTCAATATGGATTACGTCGCTGCTATTGAACCTTGGCTCAACGAAGGCCTGTTGATCAAAATGCTCGACGGTACTGAGGTAGAGGTTTCGCGCAGACAAGCAAAGGATTTGAAACAGCGTTTGGAAATTTAATTCATTTAGCTCTATTATTTTTACAGGCTTTTTCGGTACTCAAAAAGCCATCTGCCACCTGCTTTACCCAGCCTTCAACGAGTTTATCGTTGTAAATATCACCCTCATAAATTACATCGGGTATATAGGCTTGGTTATCGGCCCGCATACGTTTGTTCCATTTCTTAACAGGCACCTGAAAATCGAAAGTCTCTTTAAAATAGACATGCTTCATTGCCGCCACTTCAATGTAGGCCGTATCCGCATTAGTTGGCTGCCCCAAATGTACATTTCCCGGAATGAGTTTCAATAAATCAATAAAATCCAAGCAAGCACTGCTACAGTATTGATCCGTCAAAAAGAAAACCGAGCCTTGGTATGACCAAGACGACGATGCGGAAAACTCTACCTGTGGCTGATCCTCATCTAAATTCATTTCAGATTGCCAAAAGAAATCTTCATGGGTTTCGAGCGCATGCTTCACGCGTTTTATAGCCGATTCTAAAAATCTCACAGAAGAATCAGCGTCATCACGACTCGCTTTTATGGATGTAAGTGCATCTACATAAGAGTTATGCAGCTGCCAACTTGCACGAAATTGGGCATCTGCACCTTTCAGTTTTTCTGAGAATGTATGCTCCAGAAATGCAATATTCTCCACACCAAAAAATGATTTTAGAATCTCAGTTGCTATGTATGAACTACCGCCTTGATTGCCCCGCAAGTCAAACAAAATTGCCGGTGTACCGCGCAGCCCTTTTAATTTTTCCAGCAAGACTTGGTAATGCTGGTAAGCCTCTTTTGAACTCAACATAAAGTCACTCGCGGTCACCCATAAAAACCCCGGCAACAACTCTTCAACTCCCGATAACTGAGCACTGCGATATGTCAGACTTTGCAGCACACGCTTATGGGATGGGGATAAAGGCTGCCAACGCGGAAAATAATCTCGCCTTGTGCCATCCGATAATTGAAATGAACAAACCTTGATGCTTGGCCGATCAAGCACTGAAGTATAAAGTGTGTTCTGCACAAGCCATCGTGCGGCTCTTTCTCGCGCAAGTAAAATATGCCAACGCTTATCTATGTAGGGCGAGAAATGTTTTTGAAGAAAGTCATCAATAGGTTCGCCATTGCAACTAATTAACTTTGCCCCTAGGGGTGGATAAGCGTCACCAAGACTATAGCTAACTTCGTAAGCCTTTGTGGTTGCTTTGAGCATCCAACCAAACCAAACGTCAGGTTGCGGTTTTGAAAAAGCAAAAGGCGCTCTGCTTAGGCCACCATTCATATGCGAGTCTTCGTAACCCGCAAAATAAAAGCTCATTAAGGCTTTTTCATCTGCAAATGATTTAACGCGAGGCAATAAGGCTTTTGTGGTTGCGTATGCAGCGGAATACCACGCATGGAATTTCTGCGCCTGCGGGTCGAACACCGCGGGATGCATATCTGTTATAGATTTGTGCACAAATGCCAAATGACGAGCAACACGTTTTCTCGGAGTTAAAAAGCAAAAATATAAAATGGCAGAACTAGCCATTATCAAAAAAATTATTAGCAATGAACACAAGAGCACATCAATTGATTCATACATCCATCAGCATCCTTATGCTTTCTTATTTTTTGAAATATCACTTTATACCAAAGAAGGCCTTTAACGTATTATTTTCTGATTGAAGTCTTTTTCTGGCAAAATAGGCTCAATCTTTATGTAGAGTTTTATCATGCCCAATTCCCTTGATCTCAACCAACTCGCTGCCGACATAAAAGTCTGGGGGCGAGAGCTGGGTTTTCAGCAGGTGGGCATTACCGATATTGATTTATCCCAAGCTGAAGTGCGCTTAAAAGAATGGCTCACCAAAGGTTACCACGGCACCATGGAGTGGATGGGCGCTCACGGCAACAAGCGCTCGCGCCCGGCAGAATTATTGCCCGGTACAGTGCGAGTGATTTCGGTGCGCCTGAATTATTTGCCCGGCGACACCAACCAAATCGCAACACTTAAAGATCCAACCAAGGCTTACGTTTCACGCTATACCTTGGGGCGCGACTATCACAAACTGATTCGCAAACGCTTAAGTGTTCTCGCCAAACAAATTGATGATGCATTGCCAGAAGATTACCCCCTCAAAGGCCAAAACCGCGCCTTTGTGGATAGCGCCCCGGTTATGGAGCGCCCGCTCGCGGAAAAAGCGGGTTTAGGCTGGACAGGAAAGCACACGCTCATCATCAACAGCGATGCAGGCAGCTGGTTTTTTCTGGGCGAAATTTTTACCTTCGTCCCCTTACCGGTAGATACGCCCAATCAACCCAATCAATGCGGTGAATGTACAGCTTGTTTAAAAGTCTGCCCGACCGATGCATTCACCCAGCCCTATGAGCTGGATGCACGCCGCTGCATTTCTTATCTCACCATCGAAAACAAAGGCACCATTCCCGAAGAATTCCGCGAACCCATGGGCAACCGCGTCTTCGGCTGTGACGATTGCCAAGCGATTTGCCCTTGGAATAAATACGCCCAATTCACTGCAGAAACAGATTTCCTGCCCCGCCACGGTTTGGCCGATAGCGATTTGGTGAAGCTGTTTAATTGGACTGAGCAGGAATATTTGGATAACACCGAGGGCTCTGCCATTCGCAGGATTGGCTATGAGGGTTGGTTGCGTAATTTGGCGGTGGGATTAGGCAATGCACCTAGTGATACACGAATCATAGAAGCCCTCCAACACAAACGCGATTTGGTTTCAGATTTGGTCAGAGAGCATATCGACTGGGCATTAATACAACAGACCAAAGTCAATCATCGGCGCAAACGTAAAATTAAAAGATCATAAAAATTTCGCTTTGTTTGCAACAACACCTAACACCGAATTCTATTTTTTACTTTTAAATTTTTTTAAGGCCGTGAAGGTTTCAGGGCTAACCCATTGGTTGTCTACCATACCCGGCAAATCCCAAATGGCAATTCCCGTTTTTAATTCAGCCACTTCGTCGAGGTGATTCTGAATTCCTGCTCCCTTACCGCCTGAACCCCAAGTATCTACCCATGCTGGCACTCCCATTAATAGCTTAGGGGGCGCGAATCCGCTGGCAATGCCGTAACCCACTTGCCAACTATATTTGAATATAGCCGCACCATCTGCGCAGGCCTTGTCGCCCATCATAAATTGGGTTGTATTACCTTCGTATAAGTCGGCATAGCCCATTGATTGAATAGTCTCAACGGAACCCACCCAATCTGCCCACCACCCCATATGTGGGGCATTAGTGCACGGGCTGTGAAACGAACTGACAGTAATTTTTTTGCCTTTAGCTTTTACTGCTTGAGATAAATCCACAATAAAATGTTTGAAGGCTTCACGGTCATTATCAAAATTACCGTTTCCCTCTAAATCTACATCAATGCCATCTAGTTGATATTTCTCCATAACAGCAACCAGATTTTTGACAAAGCGAGCGCGATTATCTTTGAAGGCTGCGCGTGCTAAATCCCAATCCCATTTTCCATTGTTATTGTAAATTGTTAGATAAACGGGAATCTTGTTCGTTTTTGCCCAAGACACAAAAAAGCCGACCAATGCATCATCAACAGCCCCTTCATGCGTAACAAATTTCACATCACCCGTTTGGGTTGGCCCCCAAAACTGCAGCCCCACCCGGCCAAGCCAGTCGGACGTTTTAACCGCCCCAGCTTGATACGCAATCAGCTTTTTAGATTTTTCCAGATTGTAGGGAGGAATCCAGCCCATAATTTCATAAGCATGCACGGTGTGCCCAAGGCAGATTAGCGACAAGAAAAGGATAAATGAAAGTCGTTTTTTTACTGCATACAGATTGCTCATGACGCGGCCTATTGATACTTGAGTTTACCGCAGTATAAACACCCCGTACCGCGAAAATCCATTAGCGTAGACAACCGAAAATCTCATGCTTTTAGCCACAACAAAGCCCCAAGCATTACCCAGCCTCAACCCCGGCAACCCCTCTCCCTACCCACTGCGATGCGGTAGGGAACTGAACGAAATATTCTCTGGACACTTCAGAACCCGGCTCAATCCCATTAATAAGCTATTCCAATTGCCTTAATAGCCGTATTTCACTAGGAATTTACGCGCTAAACGGGAATAATAGCGCCCCCAAAAGAGCCTCGCGCCGATCATATTCAACCAAGGTAGCGAAGCCGCATACAAAGGGTGTTTAAACCTTGCCAACACAGCCAAACACTGGCGAGCAAGAATTAAGCTTCGGTCGCACCCAAGTCAAACCCTGATGTATCAACCACAGACGATAGGCTACGAATTTTATGAAACCTCTTTCCGATATAGGCTTGGTTGGCCTCGCCGTTATGGGCGAAAACCTGATCCTGAATATGGCCAGCAAAGGCTACACAGTTACTGCTTACAACCGCTCTGTTGAAAAAGTAGACAATTTTATTGCTGGCCGCGCGGCGGGCAAAACCATTCGCGGCGCGCGCTCGATTGAAGAGCTGGTAGCGTCACTCGCCAAGCCACGCAAAATCATGCTGATGGTAAAAGCGGGTAAAGCAGTAGATGATTTTATCGAGCAATTGATTCCGCACCTTGAGCAAGGTGACATCATTATTGATGGCGGCAACACCCACTTCCCAGACACCGACCGTCGCACTGCGTACCTCGCAAGCAAAGGTTTGCGCTTCATTGGTACCGGCGTATCGGGTGGTGAAGAAGGCGCATTGACTGGCCCATCCATCATGCCTGGCGGCTCGCCAGAAGCATGGCCATTTGTGAAAGATATTTTCCAAAGCATCTCTGCCAAAGTTTCTGATGGCAGCCCTTGCTGTGATTGGGTTGGTGAGAACGGCGCTGGCCACTTTGTGAAAATGGTTCACAACGGTATTGAATACGGCGACATGCAATTAATTTGCGAAGCCTACCAAATCATGAAAGAAGTGTTGGGCATGAACGCCGATGAGATGCACGAAGTATTTGCCGAGTGGAACACCGGCGTACTCGACAGCTACCTAATCGAAATCACCCGCGACATTCTTGGTTACAAAGAAAACGGCGAAGCTTTGGTTGAGAAGATTCTCGACACCGCCGGTCAAAAAGGTACGGGTAAATGGACTGGCGTTATCGCCCTCGATTTAGGCGTACCGCTCACGTTGATTTCTGAAGCCGTATTTGCACGCTGCTTGTCTTCACAAAAAGACGAGCGCGTTCAAGCATCGAAAGTTATTTCTGGCCCAGCGGTAAATTTCACTGGCGACAAGAAAGCCTTCATCAACGATTTGCGCGATGCACTTTACGCCTCAAAAATTATTTCTTACGCGCAAGGTTACTTGTTAATGCGTGAAGCAGCGAAAGAATACGGCTGGAACCTCAACTACGGTGGCATCGCATTAATGTGGCGCGGCGGTTGTATCATTCGTTCATCTTTCCTCGGCAACATCAAAGAAGCATTCGATAAGAATCCTGAATTGAACAACCTGTTGCTCGACGATTACTTCAGCAAAACCGTACAAGATGCACAAGCCGGCTGGCGTCGTGTTTCTGCAGCGGCAATTGTTAACGGCATCCCTGCCCCTACAATTACCTCTGCATTAACTTACTTCGATGGCTATCGCACTGCACGCTTGCCAGCAAACTTGCTGCAAGCACAACGCGATTACTTCGGCGCGCACACTTACGAGCGCACCGACAAACCACGCGGTGAGTTCTTCCACACCAACTGGACTGGTCGCGGTGGTAATACGGCGTCTTCTACTTACAACGTGTAAGCGTTAGTTGCGATGAAAAATTAAAAAGGCCGGATTAGAAATAATCCGGCCTTTTTGTTTCAAAGAATATATACAAAATTTTCAGGTTTAGAGGGAGATAAGTATGAAGCTTTATAGATTTGAAAAAAATGAATATGATCGCCTGCAAACAATTATCAACAAGTCGCTTTGGATATCGCGTCCCCAAGAGTTCAACGACTTAAGCGATTGTGAACTTGATGGCATAGACACGCCATCTTACGATAGCCACTTTTACACGAGGCTGAAAAGCTGCATAGAAACACTATACCCATCTGAACAACACAATTATTTTCCATTACCAGATGAGATCCTAAAAAGTTTAAGGCAGTTCTTCGATCATACAACAGAGAACAACTCAGAAACCCCATTAATATCCGAACTAACTAGAAATTTTAGTGTAACAAAAGTACGCAACTATTTACGAAATAGAACAGGAGTATGCTGCTTTTTTCAAGGAGAGCCAAAACATCCTCTTATGTGGGCTCACTACGCGAATAACCATACTGGCTTTTGTATCGAATATGAAATTGAACATATAGACAATCAACTACTTGAGGTTAATTACACCACCGTACCAGTAAAACCATCTATAGCAGAGCTACTCCTGTGCCCAGAAGAAACATTATTAAGAATACTTACAAGAAAAAGCCTAGAGTGGAATTATGAAAAAGAGTTTCGCCTAATACATTTAAATAAACTTTTGGAAAACGAGAAGGGAAAAAGCATCCCCCTCCCACCAACAATGAAACCCACACGCCTAATAAAGGGAGAAAAATTTAACAACGAGAAAAACACGGAGCTCATTCAGCAACTTTCAATCGAAGTAGTTCCATATAAATCATTTAAAAATATGAATGACCAATAATCTACCTCACAGGTTAGCAGGAAAGAACGAACCGCAACCCTCGCAATCGAAAACGACTATTATCTTACTGACAAAAAATTAACCCCCTCCCAACCTCCCCCTTAAAAAGGGGAGAGGGATAAGAGCATCGCAAGTGTGTAATTACTCCAAACTTTTGAAAGTCGAACAACTTATTGCGTTTTAATCAAATCCGACGAAATCGGTTGTTTGGATTTTCCTGCGCGCAGCTGGTCAATATAATTTAATTCACCAATCGCAGTTTTATTATTGGGGCTGTATTTCAAGGATGTGTAGAGCGCTTTTTCTGCTTCATCTAACTTTTCCAAATCAATCAAGCTCACACCTAAACCGCGATAGGATTTTCCCCACTCCTTATCCAATTTACAGGCTTTTGAATCTAAAGATTTTTGAAAGTAGGCAACAGCAATATCGGGGTGGCCGGTAATTTGATTCAGGGTTCCTTTCTCTGCAAGAAGCACAGGTGAATCTGGCTCTAATACCAAAGCGCGATCTAAATTCTCATTGGCACTTTTAGCATCCTTTAATTCCAAATAGGCGTAGGCCAACAAATAATAAGCGCGCGAATAGGATTCACCTAAAATGGCATCAACTTTTTTATCTTTGAGTGCATCAGCAATAAAACATTGGGTGAGATGTTCTTGATCCCAATAATGCACAAGTATTTTGTCAGAAGTTTCTACCCGTGCACGCCAGTTTGCAGGCATATTGCCAACATAAGGCTTGAGAAGATTAATGGCTTCAGAAAATTTGCCTTCAGACATTAATTGATTGGCTTGATTTGTTGGATCAACCTCAACCTTGGATTCGACTTTGGTTATTGGTTTAGAACCATCGTTTGGCTTAACTGAGTTACAACCGACCGTACCGAAACAGATTAATAAGCCTGCAATCTTTATGATTTTTGTATCCATATGCACCACCCTGTTTATTGATTGAAATCTACCTTCCACTCAATAATCGCATATGCACTCTAAAAGTACAAAATTCGCAGGCCTATTTAACGAGAGCGCCTAAATTACTTTTGATTTAAGTGCTGCCATTCATCTTCAAACAAGACAAACTTATCCTGCTTAAACTTCACAAAATCATCTGCACTTGGGTGACCGGGATAAGGCGCGTAAAAGTGATGACCATTGTGGCCGCCGTTAGTCGCATTGCGCCATACCATGACATAAACCATTTGGCGCGATTTATCATTCGCAGTCATTCCCTTTAATAAAATTTGCGTCCAAAAATTGGGGTTGGGAATTGCTTCTGCGCCCGTTTCGGTAAGCGCCGCTAATTTGTGATGTGCATTGGCAATATCCACAACTGCGCTCAAGCTCTGCGAAAAATTCGCAAACTGTTCTTCGGGGCTGGATTTATTTGCAGGGTGACCAAGATCCCAATAATTATCCAAACCCATAATATCAACATACTCATCGCCCGGATAAGCATAGAGATAATCCTGCTCGAAATTATTTAAATCAATGCGACTGCGATCTGGCGAAGTCGCAACAATAAAATTATGGATATGTTTTTCATTGCGCAAATAATTTACGGTGAAATGCCAAAGCGCTATGTAATCTTCTTCGCTCGCATTGCTTTTTCCCCACCAAAACCATTCGCCGTTGTGCTCGTGCCAAGGGCGAAAAATAATGGGAATGTAGGTGTTACCGATTTTGATTTGTTCGTTAAATTCCGCGAGCGCATCCAACCGCGATTTAAATAATTCGTGTCTACTACCGCCCGGTAAAATATCTTTTACCGCTGGCGTTTTATCCGCGTGATCGCCACCGCTTACGGGGTTGCGCATATGCCAACTGAGCGTATTCACGCCGCCGCGTTGATAGACTCCTTGAATGCCGGCGCGCATCTTGATCATATTTACGCCATCTAGATTTTTATCTTTACCCAACTCCAATCCGCCCAAATCCCAACCAACCAGCGCAGGAAATGAGCCAGTCACATCTTTCACATCGGCACGCGGAATTTGCGCCTCTTCATCGCCGCCCCAGCTAAAACCATAAGCGAGCGCGTCCTGCTGCCCAAAGAGCGTGTGCTGGTGTTTAATGTTTTGTAAATGTGCGTATAAGGCGCGAGTTTCTGGAGTAGCATTATGGTCACTCAAGCCCTTGCTAGTTTCTATTTTCTGACTAGATTTAGTGGGCGGAGCCATTTGATGAGAGGTTGTCTGCGGCTGCGTACACGCAACCAACAGCAGGCTAAGCAACCCGATACTTCCTGACCGTAAACCAAACATAGTGCACCCTCGATAGATGATTACAACTAGACGCTGCTAGTTGATGTCGTTATAGTTGGGATGCAATGTAACCGTTTACATCGCTATATTTCAATGCCTTTTTAGAGCTTTACAATAACCAATGCTGCTTTGCACTGCTTAACAGCCAATGGACAATAAATCGACTTAAATAACTGTAACGTCAAACACTCAGGAATCAACCAGAGTTCTTTTATCGGAGAAGATTATGCCGCATAACAATAAACTCGCGGATGCCAGCGGAGTTGAAATTGAAACTCCACGCCGCACCGCCCTCAAGCAAATGGCGCTCGTGTTCGGCCTATCGCTTTCAGCGCAATCGCTGGATGCCTTAGCCGCAACCGTTAAAGGCACCATGCCGCATACCACCAAATTTTTTACGCCAGATCAATTACAAATGGCCGGCCTAATCGCTGATTTGATTATTCCCACTACGGATACTCCCGGCGCATTGGCGGTGAATGTGCACGGTTTTATGGATTCCTATCTTGCAGAATGCGTGAGCAAAGACGACCAGAAAAAATTCCTCGATGGCCTGAAAAAAATTAACAGCGTTGCTGAAGATAAATTTCACAAGACCTTTTTAGCCTGCAGCCACAAACAGCATATTCAATTGCTCACCGCGCTTGAAAAAAATGACATGGGTTTTACCGCTAGCGACAAAGATTTTTTTAGGCAATTTAAATCGCTCACCCTATTCGGTTACTACACCTCTGAAATTGGCGCAACGCAAGAGCTTGCTTATTTAAGAATTCCCGATGGCTACCAAGGTAACTTTCCGTTTGCCAAAATTGGCAAAGCCTGGGCACTCAACTAAGCGTAATCTTTCCCAACCGAATTACAGGTAAGAATAATGGATAGTACTTTTTATATTAAAAAATCGGCACAAATATTTGATGCGATTGTTGTAGGCTCGGGCATTACTGGTGGATGGGCCGCGAAAGAATTAACCGAAAAAGGTTTAAAAACCTTGATGATTGAACGCGGTCGCCCAGTTGAACATCGTGCAGACTATATAGGTGAAGGCGTAGAACCTTGGAAGCTTCCCTTCCGCAACGCCATGAATTATCAATTGGTGGAAGACCAATATTTTATTCAACGCCAATGCTACGCGTTTGGTGATACGTCCAAACAATTTTTTATGAATGACCGCGATTATCCTTACAGCACACCAGAAGGAAAACCTTTTAGCTGGATACGCGGCAATCAACTCGGCGGAAAGTCTTTATTGTGGGCACGCCAATCTTATCGTTTAAGCGATTACGATTTTAATGCAAACCTCGCCGATGGCCACGGCGTCGACTGGCCCATTCGCTACAAAGATCTTGAGCAGTGGTACAGCTATGTAGAGCGTCACGCAGGCATTAGCGGCTCTAAAGAAAATATTCCTGTATTGCCAGACAGCGAATTTTTGCCGCCCTTTGAATTCAACAATGTTGAACTCGCGCTCAAGAAAAAAATTGAAGCAAAATTTCCTGATCGCAAAATGATTATGGGCCGCTGCGCGCACTTAACCAAACCTGCGCAGCATCATCTTGAGCAAGGGCGTATGCAATGTCACGCGCGCAATGAATGCCATAAAGGTTGTTCATTTGGTGCAAACTTCTCTACACAAAGTTCCACACTTCCTGCGGCATTAAAAACAGGAAATTTAAGTATTGCGACCAACGCAATTGTACACAGCGTAATTTACGACCCCAAAACCAATCGCGCTAAAGGTGTTCGTATTATTGATAGCGAAACCATGGAAACACGCGAATATTTTGCGAAGATGGTTTTCTTGTGCGCATCAACGCTCGGCACCACACAAATCATGCTGAACTCAACCAGCGAACGTTTCCCAACTGGCATTGCGAATTCATCAGGTGTGCTCGGCCATTATTTAATGGATCACTTGTACGGATCTGGCGCTACGGGTCGCATTGAAGGCTTTGAAGAGGAA
The DNA here is from genome assembly GCA_021151525.1 of Cellvibrionaceae bacterium. Classification (GTDB taxonomy): domain Bacteria; phylum Pseudomonadota; class Gammaproteobacteria; order Pseudomonadales; family Cellvibrionaceae; genus Cellvibrio. The sequence continues at coordinate 12,076 of JAGKXD010000088.1, forward strand.
TATTATTCCGGTCGCCGCCCAACAGCACCTTACGTTCCTAATTTTAGAAACGTGACAGAAAAGCATCCTGGCTTTTTGCGCGGCTATTCACTCTCCGGAGCAGCAACACGCGAGAGCTGGGGCAATTTCGGTTACAAAGATGGCTTCGGTGCAGATTTTAAAAAGCAAATTCAACAAGCAGGCAGCTGGTATTTTAGTTTGCACGGCTCAGGTGAAATGCTTCCGCGCTTTGACAATCAAGTTAGCCTACACCCAACACTGAAAGATAAGTGGGGCATGCCGCAATTACATATTGAAGCAAGCTTCACTGAAAATGATTACAAAATGAATGAAGATATCGCCAACACGGCTGCCGAAATGTTGGAAGCTGCAGGCGCGAAAGATATTGAGAAGCACGTTATTAGACGCAATGAAGATCGTCCTTTCGGTTTATCCATTCACGAGATGGGAACAGCACGTATGGGACGCGACCCAAAAACATCGGTACTCAACGGCAACAACCAAACGCACGACATCCCCAACTTATTTGTGACTGATGGCGCCTGCATGACATCTAATGCTTGGCAAAATCCATCGCTGACTTATATGGCGATTACTGCGCGTGCTTGTGATTTTGCGGTGAAAGAACTTAAAGCTGGAAAGTTTAAATCCTAAGCAGAACAGCGCTTACCTAAAAATGTATTGCGATAATTTTTATTAAAGAGGGAGTCGCCATCTTCGTGCAGCGGAGATCAAGCGCTTGATTGCTACCTGTTAACGGCTGGATCCCCGCTGCGCGAGGATGACGACTGCATGGATGCAGACGATAGTGCAACGCAGGAGCAGTTGCCGACGACCCCTTTGAAATAAACATGCAAATAAAAAACTCTTAATAACTCCATTAGGAAATGAAAATATGAAATTGAAAAAACTTGTAATTGCCTTGGCTTGTACTGCTGCATTAGTTTCCAACTATTCACACGCAGCTGCCCCCACCAAACCACAATTAAGCGTACAGCTTTGGTCAGTGAAAGATGCAGTGACAGCAGATTTTGAAGGCACCTTAAAACAACTGAAAGCTTACGGCTTCCAGGGCGTTGAGTTCGCAGGCAACTTCGGCAAATACGCTGACGATGCAAAAGGCCTTAAAGCCTTTTTGGATAAAACCGGATTAAAAGCATCAGCAGCGCACGTACCTTTTGATAAATTATCGCCAGAAAATTTTGATAAAACCGTAGCCTTCTACAAAGCAATTGATTGCCCAATGTTGATCATTCCATTCGACAAACGCGCAAACACTGCTGAAGGTGCATTGGCCATTGCTAAAGAATTGAGTGCAATTGAAGCCAAACTTGCACCGCTGGGCATGCACACTGGCTACCACAATCACAAACAAGAAATGTTGGATACTGGCGATACAACGCCGTGGGATGTAATCGCTAAAAACACCCCAACATCCGTTGTATTGCAACAAGATGTGGGTTGGACAGAAGTTGCTGGCAAAAATCCAGTAGACATTGTTAAACACTACCCAGGCCGCACTATCACCACTCACTACAAAGCAGCCGCACCAGAAGAAGGTAACAAAGAAGATCCTATCATCGGTAAAGACACCACTGACTGGAAAGGTTTGGTTGTTGCCAACCGCACTATTGGTGGCACTCTGTGGTTAACCGTAGAACAAGAAGTTTACCCAGCAGGTATGACACCAATGCAAAGTGTTGAAGCGTCTTTGAAAGGCTTGCAAAAAGAAATTGCTGAGCTGGACAAAAAGAAATAATTGCTAGCCTTTGCTACAAAAAAGCCAGTGCATGTCACTGGCTTTTTTATTTTTGAAGACAGGCGTAAACCTATATCAGTATTTCTCTAACTCGCTGCGATCCAATTCTTTCAAACTGCCATCATTTTCAGGATTCGGAATTTCTATTATTTGGCGCTCTTTTAAATGCAATCGTTTCAAACGCGAGGCGAAATGCTTTTCGAATATTTTGGTGAGAGTTCCGTCTGCCTGCATTGTTTTCAAACCCAAATTTAAGCGCGCCGCTAACACCGGAGCTTGAGGGCTTACATAAAAATAATTTGGCATTTGTGTATGAATTAAAAGATGCTGCTCGGGAACTAATCGATCAATGGGTTGATGATCTATTTCATATTTGTCTTCAATTTCAATCGCGCTTAGCGGGATAAAATCGTAGCGGTTACCAGCAAGCATTTTTAACAGCGAATCGAAACTTATTGGTTCAGTAAGATTAAAGCCATTTTTACGATATATATAACCTTCCCAGCCCTTACCAAACCCAAGCGGAATTTTGCGTAAGTCATCAATATTTTTAACGGCATCGAATCGGGCTTGGCTATCGCGACGAATTAGCAGGATGCGGTAACCCATAAAGCCACGCAGCAACGGAACATTAATGTGAAGTAGAGTATTGCGTGGTCCGTGCGTTTTATGAAAGCCTACAATTCTATCTATATTAAGCCGCTCACCCAGCACCAATAACTCTTGCTTACGCTCTGACGATAATTGCTCATAACTTACTTCAACTTTATAAGCGCCATATTTTGGTTCGGTAATTTTTAATGCGGTTTCTATTACATCCAAATAATAATCTTCACTAATACCAACATTGTTGGCAATGTACTTCACTACGTCTGTAGCTTGTGCATAGGTTGCCAAAAAACTGAGCATACCGCCAAGCAAAAGTCGCCACATAAGATCTTACCTGTTGATCAATATCGAAGCTGTCGAAAGAACACTTAAAAAGTCTAGCGCAAAAAAAGGACGCTCCGAGGCGTCCTTTCAATATCTCAAGTGTAAATCCGTAAAATTAGGGGTTCATGTTAAAAAAAGTAGCGCGATAGTGTTGCAACTCTGCAATCGAATCTTTGATGTCATCCAAGGCTAAATGCGCGCCCGATTTTTTCACTCCGGCAATAACATCTGGACGCCAGCGGCGCGCCAGTTCTTTTACGGTGCTTACATCCAAATTACGATAGTGGAAATAATCTTCCAATAGTGGCATGCCGCGCACTAAAAAACGGCGATCCTGACAGATTGAGTTGCCGCAAATAGGCGATTTCCCCGCAGGCACCCACTGCTCCAAAAACTTGATGGTTTCAGCTTCGGCCTGTTGAATACTCACCTTGCTCTCGCGCACACGCTGCGTGAGGCCTGATTTACCATGCTGGTTGGTATTCCAGTCATCCATATTCAACATAATGCTGTCAGGCTGATGGACGGCGAATACTGGGCCTTCGGCAAGCACATTGAGATTGGCATCGGTCACTATGGTGGCGATTTCGATAATGACATCAGTGTCGGGATTTAGGCCCGTCATTTCGAGGTCGATCCAAATCAAGTTGTTTTCGTTAGACTTTTCATTAGGCATGGGGTTTTTCCTTAGCAAATAGGGCACAATTGCCTCTCAGACTAAACCAATTTTGGCTATATCGCCAATCGAGCACACCTGGAACGCATGACCAAACGCAAACTCACCCGCCGCCAGCAATGGCGCATTGAAAAGATTCAAGAAGAGCGCAGCGCCCGCGCGACCAAGCGCGATCAACAAGCCGACGAAGCGCTTAACGAGAGCGATTTGGGCCCAGAGCAACACGGGCTGATCATTACCCATTACGGCATGCAAGTTGTTGTTGAATCGACGGAAGGTGATAGCGCTGGCCAACAGCAACGCTGCCACTTCCGCAGCAACCTCGGCTCACTGGTAACAGGCGACAGAGTGGTGTGGCGCGCTGGCAATCCGCTTGGCGTAGTAGTCGCGGTCTTACCGCGCGATTCAGCGCTGCAACGCCCAGATCCACATGGAGATATGAAAACCGTTGCTGCGAATATCGACCGCATTATTATCGTTGTTGCACCCTACCCTGAGCCTCACGCAAACTTAATTGATCGCTATTTAGTCGCCGCCAATGCAATTGATATTGAGCCGGTGCTGTTAATTAATAAAACCGACCGCATCGATGATTCCACTCGCGACAAAATTCATTATTTAGAAAAAACCTATCGCGATTTAGGTTACAAAGTCTTAATGGTGTCTACCAAAAACGGCACGGGGCTAGAAGAATTTCGCGAATATTTAACACACTACACCAGCGTTTTTGTGGGGCAATCGGGCGTGGGTAAATCGTCGCTTGTGAATGCGTTACTACCGGAAAGTAATTTGCGCGTGGGCGATTTGTCCGAGCGACAACAAGGCACCCACACCACCACCAGCGCAACGCTTTTACATTTTCCTGGTGGCGGTCATTTAATTGATTCACCCGGCATCCGCGAATTCGGTTTGTGGCACATGGAAGAAGATGAAGTGCTCGAAGGCTTTATTGAATTTCGTCCCTTTCTCGGCCACTGCAAATTTCGCGATTGCTCGCATCGCCACGAACCGGGCTGTGCGATTTTAACGGCACTCACTGAAGGAAAAATTAGCGAAACGCGTATGGATTCTTATAGATATATTTTGCGGACATTGAATGAGAATTAATGATTCCGTTCCGCGTGAACTGATTGCATACCAGATTTAAATTTCAAAGGAGTAAAAAAATGGCTCTCCCTTTTGTCATCGAACCCACCCAACTCGCTGCCCTGCTGGCGCAACCCACCAGCAGCAAATTATTAATCATTGATATG
>JAGKXD010000198.1 GCA_021151525.1 Cellvibrionaceae bacterium
TTATTGCACCCAGCGTTTCCGCAGAAGCCATTGAAATCGTCAAAGCAAAACAAAACGTGCGTTTGCTGGCAACCGGTGAATGGAGCTCAGTGCGAGTTAAATGCTTGGATTACAAACGCGTCAACGGTGGCCTGCTGGTGCAAGATCGCGACGACGGCATCATCACTGAAAGCGATTTGAAAATCGTCACCAAACGCGCACCTACCCCGGCAGAAATCCAGGACTTATTATTCGCTTGGAAAGTCGCCAAGTTTGTAAAATCCAATGCCATTATTTACGCAAAAAACCAACACACCATCGGTGTGGGCGCTGGCCAAATGAGTCGCGTCAATTCTGCGCGTATTGCTGCGATTAAAGCAGAACACGCCGGCTTGCAAGTTGCCGGCTCCGTAATGGCTTCCGATGCGTTCTTCCCGTTCCGCGACGGCATTGATAACGCAGCGAAAGCAGGAATTGCGGCAGTGATTCAACCCGGTGGCTCAATGCGCGATGCAGAAGTTATCGCCGCCGCTGACGAACACGGCATGGCGATGGTGTTCACCGGAATGCGTCACTTTAGACATTAATAGATCGCATCACTAATAATTTGCGATATTGCTTTTGTAGGTTGGTGGTGAGCTTGCGAACCCCAACGTCGGTTACAGGTATATGCTCATGTTGGGGTTCGTCCCTCAGCCTACGCGGCTCGCCCCAACCTACATGAACAACTCAAAAAAGATATGAATTTTATGAACGTATTAATTATTGGCAGCGGCGGCCGCGAACATGCCCTCGCGTGGAAAGCGGCGCAGAGCGCACAGGTAGAAAAAGTATTTGTTGCACCCGGCAATGCGGGCACTGCGCTGGAAGCAAAATTGGAAAACGTTGCTATCGACGTTTTACATTTTGAAGCCCTGGCAAATTTTGCTGAACAAAATAATGTTGGCTTAACGATTGTTGGCCCGGAAGTACCTCTCGTTGCTGGCGTGGTAGATTATTTCCAAGCGCGCAAACTATTGTGCTTCGGCCCCAGCAAAGGCGCTGCGCAGCTTGAGGGTTCAAAGGCCTTCACCAAAGATTTTCTCGCACGCCACAAAATTCCTACTGCCGACTACCAAAACTTTATTGAAGTGGAACCTGCCCTCGCTTACCTGCGTGAGAAAGGTGCGCCTATTGTTATCAAGGCCGATGGCCTTGCCGCAGGTAAAGGTGTAATCGTTGCCGAAACCCTGCAACAAGCAGAAGATGCTGTACGCGATATGCTCTCTGGCAACGCCTTTGGCGATGCCGGTTGTCGCGTAGTCATCGAAGAATTTCTCGCCGGTGAAGAAGCCAGTTTTATTGTGATGGTCGATGGCAAAAATGTGTTGCCCATGGCCACCAGCCAGGATCATAAACGCGTTGGCGATGGCGACACCGGACCCAACACTGGCGGCATGGGTGCTTACTCACCCGCTCCAGTGGTGACTCAAGCAGTGCATGATCGCGTCATGAAAGAAATTATTTATCCCACCGTCAATGGCATGGCAGCAGAAGGAAATACGTACGTAGGATTTTTGTATGCCGGCTTGATGATCGACGCATCGGGCGCGCCCAAAGTAATTGAATATAATTGCCGCTTTGGCGATCCTGAAACCCAACCGATTATGCTGCGCTTGCAATCCGATTTAGTTGAACTTTGTTTAGCAGCACTCAAAGGCGATTTGGATAAAACCAACGCCGATTGGGATTCACGAGCATCAGTTGGTGTTGTGTTAGCCGCTGGCGGTTACCCGGATAGCTACAACAAAGGTGACATTATTTCTGGATTGCCAACTAATGAAGTTGCCGGCGAAAAAGTTTTCCACGCAGGCACCGCACAAAAAGATGGCAACACAGTCACTAATGGCGGCCGCGTACTTTGCGCCACGGCATTGGGCAACAGTGTTTCTGAAGCGCAGCAACGCGCCTACAAACTCGCTGAAAAAATCGACTGGAATGGAATGTTTTACCGTAAGGATATTGCGTACCGCGCTATTGCACGCGAGAAAAACTAAGCTGCCTCACACCAAGCCCCAAAAAAGAAACGCAGCATAAAAAATGTTGCGTTTCTATAACGCTTATCAATTTAACTCCCTACCATCCCAATTTCGGCTCTGCGTAATACTGAATTTCCGCTTTATCAAAATAGGGTTTTAACGATTTCATCCGCTGGGTAAATTCCTGGTAATTGCGTGCTGATTGATTAGTCCAGGCAATTTCTGCCACAGCAGCGAGGCGCGGCCAAATGCGGTTATCCAATGCAGCCTCCGAGGTAACAACTTCACTCCACACCGGCGCCTCAATTCCTTTAACCAGTGAATATTTTTGTGGATTAAAACTGTAAACCCGCTCCAGTGGAATACCCTGTTTGCGGCACCAGGTATAAGTTTCCGGTTGACCATTGTAGTTGCCGTGATCCAGATAAAAATAACTGCAGGGCGACAGAATTAAATGAATATTGCGATCAGTTGCTGATTTAATGTCGTAATTGTCATTCCACAATTGCAGCAATGTATCTGGTGCAAGATTTTTTCCCGCCGACGCCTCCTCCCAACCGATCATGGTGCGATTTAATTCTTTAACTATCTGGTTGGCTTTATCAATAAATTCGGGATACAAGGCGTGTTTAATTTCATCGCCGCCGATATGAATATATGGCGACGGAAATACACCCGCCACTTCCGTCAAAACATCCCGCACAAATGGATAAATTACATCGGGCTTGGTGAGGCACAATGCACTGAAACCTACATCCAGGCCGATATATAAACTCAGGTTAGTCACATTATCGCAAGCCAACTCGTTGTATGAAGCAATTGCGGCCTGCACATGCCCGGGCATATCCAACTCGGGAATAATTTCGATGTTGTGCTGGGCAGCAAAGGCAACCAAGTCTTTCAGTTCATCTTGTGTATAAAAACCTCCTGGGCCGCCCCCCGCTTGCGTAGACCCACCGACACTGGTTAATTTCGGATACTTTTTTATTTCCATACGCCAACCCTGGTCATCGGATAAGTGCAGGTGCAATTTATTCAATTTGAATGCAGCCATTCGCTCAACGTGCTTTTTTAAATATTCAATACCAAAAAAATGGCGCGCTACATCCACCATGCTGCCGCGCCAAACATATTGGGGAACATCCGTAATATTTACCCTGGGTAATTTATAAGAAGTTTGTTTATCAACCGGGAGTAATTGCTTTAGAGTTTGCACCGCATAAAATAAGCCGGCATCCGTTTGTGCGCTGATACTTATATCGTCTGCAATAACCAAACTATATCCTTCATTACCCAGGTTCGGTTGATTAACCAGTGATAAGCGAACTTGAGTTGCTGCAGAACTCACAGAGCTAATGCCCAAGGTGTTCAACAAACGGATAATGGCCAGATTAGCAGTTTGCGCATTGCTATCTGTACTCAAAGAAATTTCTGATCCCAACTCAAATACACCATTAAGTTCAATCACTTCCGCAGGCAATGGCACTAAGGCCAAGTGTTTGGCAGCGCTCGAAGCGGTTTGGCTACCGGCTTGTGAAGATGATAGTTTTGTCGATGTATTGCCTGATGATCCCGAAGAACCACCGCAAGCAACTAGCGAAAAAGAAAATATTAATAAGATATATTTATAC
>JAGKXD010000018.1 GCA_021151525.1 Cellvibrionaceae bacterium
GGGTTGGGGTGGGGTTTTGCTCTTCAAAATAAAATCTACACCCATAAAAAAACCCGCACTAAGCGGGTTTTTTAAATCAACACTTATTAAAGCATCAATTATTTCTTAGCTGGTTTAGCAGCTGGCTTTTCTTCTGCAGCAGCTGGAGCAGCTTTAACTTCCAACAATTCAACTTCGAAAATCAAAGTAGATGATGGAGGAATAGCTTGGTTGCCAGTTGGGCCGTAAGCCAATTCAGATGGAATGTACACTTCCCACTTAGAACCTTGTGGCATCAATTGCAATGCTTCTACCCAACCAGGAATTACGCCACTTACTGGGAATTCTACTGGCTCACCACGGGTAACAGAACTATCAAACACTTTACCGTCTAACAATTTACCGGTGTAGTGAACTTTAACAGTGTCAGTTGCTTTTGGCTTAACGCCAGAACCTTCGGTGATCACTTTGTATTGCAAGCCGCTAGCAGTAGTTTGAACGCCTGCTTTAGCTTTGTTTTCAGCAAGGAATTTATCGCCAGCTGCTTTGTTGGTTTCAGCCAACTTCTTCGCGTCTTCTTCCTTTTTCTTCATCATGTTTTCTTGGAATTCTTTCATGATTTTTTCCGCGTCTTCTTGCGAAATACGTGGAGCAGAAGCTTTCAACTTGTCCAACTCAGCTTTTTCTTCTTTGGTCAAAGATTCTGGAGCTTTCTTTGACAACTCAGCAAGCTTCGCTTGATCAGCTGGACTTGCAGCAGTTTTTACATCGTTCAAACCAAGCAAGAAAGCATCTTGATCTAAAGGAATATTATTTTGCTTGATGCCGTTACCAATGTTTTGGCCAATCAAGTAGCTTACTTTTTGCTCAAGCGTGTCCAATTTTGGAGCTTGCTTTTTCGCGTCATCTTTACAGCCTGCAACCAAGGCTGCAGCAGCCATTAAACCGATAATTGCTAATTTCTTGTTAATCATTTTGCACCCTAGTGGATTACATTTTTAGAGAAATATTGGCTCATGTTTGCCCGAACAATCTAAGCCAAGCGTGTGATGGGCAACCTGCAGCTATACCACGGGTGTTACAGCCCTAACGGGCGCCAATGGTATACCAAATCCTCAAAATTGTGCGGTATTTTGCCCATTTTTTCGTGGATTAGATGGATTTTTCCAAGCTCCAGCAAACTACGAGAAGCCTTCTGACCCAGCGCATCTAATTTAGTTCTTGAAATATCGCGCAAAATCCCAAATATCCGCGCAATCCTGCCTGAAACCCTAGCCTTGTATATTGTCACCGGACTGTAATACACATTTTTAAAGCGCAGGATTAGACTACCCAGACGTTTTTTACGTTGCGTTTACGACTCCACCACAGGATTCCATCATGGCCGCCACTAGATTAGCTTCCATTACTTCTCTTGAACAACAAATCGCCAAGGTAACCGCACAACTTGAAAAAGTGCGTGCACAACAATTTGCAGCCGCCGAAAAAGCCTTTCTAAGTGCGCAAAAAGCGACAGCAAGCGCACAAGCAAAAGTGGATGCACTTGCTGAAAAAGCCAGCTCAACTCCTGCAGCACTTGCGCGCTTTGACAGTGCGCATGCTGCACTAGTATCACAACAAGCCAAACTCGCTGCTGCCGATGAAATTTACAGTGCTTTAGTTGCCGGCCAAGAGGCCGCGAAAGATGTTGCCAAAGTCATTGCGGGCAAATCCCTCGGTAAAAAAATTAAGTTCACAAAAAAAGAAAAAGCCGTCATCAAAGAAGATAAAAAGGCAGCAAAAAAAGTAGCCAAAGCAGAAAAGAAAGCCGCTAAAGAAACGGCAAAGAAAGACGCAAAAAAATCGGCAAAAGCTATTGCCGATAAATCTCCGGCTGGTGCTGAAGTAGCGGCGACTAAATCAGCCGTGAAAACTACCGCGAAAAAAGCACCGGTAAAAAAAGCAGCTGTATCAGCTACCGTAAAAAAAGCACCAGCGAAAAAAATTCCCGCGAAAAAAGTGACCGCTGTACCCGCAACACCACATGCAACTGAGCAAGTTATTACCCCAGCGGCTTTGCTCGCAGAAGAGCAGGCTGATCCCTATCAACAGGCAACAGTACAAGCAGAACCCAGCGTTGAAACACTTGTGACTGAAACCTCAACCCTTGAAACTACAGCAGCAATAGAATCAACACCGGTTATCGAAACAACACCGATTGTCGGCAACGACCTTATAGAAACACCGGTAGCAAACACCGAAGGCTAACAAGCGAGCGCTTTTGCGTTATCCCTTAATGCAAAAGCGCTTTACGTTGAATGTTTGAAATCAAGTGGCCTCCGCAAGACTTCGATAAGGTCAAACGGCACTGCCTTGTTAGAAAGATAAGCGGCCAAATTAGATTGAACTGTTCTGGATAAACCTGACAAGCGCGGCAATAGCCAAGCCTCAATTTCTAATAATAATTTCTTCTCAGACAGCAACTCCGCTTGCTTAACAAGTGTGCGAATTTGCGTTTGCAAATCGTCCTGCTCAAATGGCGGAATAGATTCCTTTAACGCTCTACGCAGCACACGCAGAGGCTCAACAACACCCTGTGTCCACGCATTAATATGACGCTGCAAATCGGCAAGAACCAGCGCGTTCAGATACAGGCCTTGCTCATCCAACCAACGCAACCCAATCAACAAACACACATTGGCATTGTGTAGGTCTTGCACATGAACACAGGTCTCTGCGATCTGTGGCTGCGCGTAAAATGCCAAGGCAAAATCCCACAGCGGTAAGGGCGAAGCAGCGGTTACCATAGAATCATCGTTTTACACTTATTGAGGAGTCCACAGTCTGCTAGAATGCGCGCCATGATTCAATTACAAAATATCTCACTGCAGCGCGGCCCCAAATTTCTGTTGGAATCCGCCGACCTCACGATTTATCCGGGCCAAAAAGTAGGCCTGATTGGTGGCAATGGCACCGGTAAATCCACCCTTTTCCAAATGTTGCTCGGCCAACTCGGTAGCGACACCGGCACTCTGGATATTCCTAAGCAGTGGCGCACCGCGCACATGGCGCAGGAAGTTGGCCACACCAGCCGCAGCGCGCTCGATTACGTGTTGGATGGCGATAGCGAATTGCGCCGCCTGGAGGCTGCAATTGCCAATGAACATGATGGCGAGAAGCTCGCAAAACTTTATGGCGATATGGAAAACATCCACGCCTATTCCGCACCGGCGCGTGCGCAGCAATTATTAAATGGCTTGGGCTTTAACGCTGGCGACGATGCACGCCCGGTAACAGATTTTTCCGGTGGCTGGCGCATTCGTTTAAATCTCGCGCAAGCTTTGATGTGCCCGTCGGATTTATTATTGCTCGACGAACCGACAAACCACTTGGATTTGGATGCAACCCTGTGGTTGGAAGAATGGCTCAAGCGTTACGCCGGCACCTTGATTATTATTTCGCACGACCGCGACTTCCTCGACAACATTGTGGATCGCATCGTCAATATCGAGCGCCAAAAGCTCGATAATTACAGCGGTAACTATTCTGCATTTGAACGTCAACGCGCCGAAAAATTAGCACAGCAACAAGCGAGTTACGAGAAGCAACAAGAGCGCATTGCCCACGTTGAAAATTATATTCGCCGCTTCCGCGCCCAAGCGACCAAAGCGCGTCAGGCGCAAAGTCGTATTAAAGAGTTAGAGCGCATGGAAAAAATTTCCGCAGCGCACGTGGACTCTCCGTTCACCTTTACTTTTAAATGCTCCGACAAAATGTCGGTGCCGCTGGTGCATATCAGCAGTGCAAAAATTGGTTACGGCGAACCAGGTCGTAACGAAAAGGTAATTCTCGATAAAGTTGAACTCGCCATTCGCGCCGAAACGCGCATAGGTTTACTCGGCCCCAATGGCGCGGGTAAATCCAGCTTGGTAAAAACCCTCGCCGGTTCTTTACCGCTGATCGCTGGCGATCGTATTAACGGCGAACATTTCAAACTCGGTTATTTTGCGCAGCATCAATTGGAAGCGCTGGATATTAATGCCTCCGCCGCTTTGCATATTCAACGTTTAGCACCCACAGCGCGTGAACAAGAGATTCGCGATTTCCTTGGCAGTTTTGATTTCCACGGTGACCGCGCCTTTGAACCTATCACGCATTTTTCCGGTGGTGAAAAAGCACGCTTGGCCTTGGCGATTATCGCATGGGAAAAGCCCAACGTTCTTTTGCTGGACGAGCCTACCAACCACTTGGATTTGGAAATGCGCCAAGCATTAACTATGGCGCTGCAAGATTTTGAAGGCGCGGTGATTATTGTGTCGCATGATCGTCACTTACTGCGTAACACCGTCAATGAATTTTTGTTAGTCGCCGATGGTAAAGTCAGCGAGTTCGATGGTGACCTGGAAGATTACTACAAGTGGTTATTGCAACAACGCCAAGCACAAGCGGCAGTAGAAGAAAAATATATCCCTGACAATGAAAACAAAGTCGATAAAAAAGCCCAGCGCCAACAATCAGCTGCGCAGCGCCAGCAATTAAAACCGCTGACCAACAAATTGAAAACCCTTGAAAGCCAAATGGAAAAACTGCAAACCAAATTGGCCGACATAGAAACTCAGCTGGGCGATAGCAGTATTTACGACGATAAGAACAAAGCCAACTTGCAGCAGCTTTTGTTGGATCAAGCCAAGCTACAACAACAACTTGAAGAAACAGAAGAAAATTGGTTGATGGTCAGCGAAGAAATTGAAGCAGCGAACAACTAACTGATAAATATCTGATAAGTTGAATTACGCCCTGCATAACGCGGGGCTTTTTATTTTCAAAAATAATTTAAGTCGCGGTGCGCGCTTACATCTGCGCAATAAATTTCGAAAGAATCTCAAACTTTTCTGAATCGTTATCGACAAAACGAATCACTATTTTTACGGTGTTTGAATCGGGGCGGCTCTCACCGGCAATGATACTGTGGACATAGCCATTTACTCGCGCCAATCCATTGCCTTCGCCCATATCTATATCAACGACGGCTTGCTCAAATAAACCGGGAAGATTTTCGGCGCGCGCCAAAACACAGCTCATCATTTGCAAAGACATTTCGCGAATAACGCAGGCAAAGGTTCGGTTGTCGGAAAAACGTAATTGCGCTTTGGCTTTAGGTGTTGATTTAACAGCGACTACGGTTGGCTTTGTTAGGAGCGGCGAACTTGTTAAGAGCGCGGCACTGCCTCCGCTTGCGGGCGCGGTTACTTTAGATGCTAAGGCTTCAACGCGACCTGCAGTGAGCACATCTATTGAGGCGGCAGCTATGCCTTGAGTCGCAGCACGCGGCGCTCCAGCAACTGGCAATTTTCCAATCACTTTCAATTGCTTTTGCACTTTTCTCAGCAATTCATCTGCCGAAAATGGTTTAGAAAGATAATCAGAAACACCCGATTGAATAGCTTTAACAATATGGTCGCGGTCACCACGGCTGCTAATCATGATGAAGGGTGTTTTTGCACCGTTTGAACTTGCACGCACATTGCGCAAGAACTCTTCGCCGGTCATCAGCGGCATTTCCCAATCCGACAAAATCATGTCTATATCATTTTGCTTAAACAGTGCGAGTGCACGAGCGCCATCGGCAGCGTCAAAAATTTCTACGCCGGGAATGCGATCGCGCAACTGCTTTTTAATCATGTCGCGGATGAATGTTGCGTCATCTGCAACCAAAATTTTTAAAGCCATGAAAAGAGCCCTTGTGGATATCTTCTCAGCCTAGCTTAAATTGTGGGATTTGCTTAGCGGATCTTGAAGTGGCGTATAGGTAGTTCTACTTGGGGTTCATCATCTTCAAGTGAGTAACTGCCTTGAGCAGCTTCTACGGCGATTCGCATCCAGAAGATTAATTCGGCAGGATGGGTGAGCACTTCATCGGGCAATTGGAAGAAATTGGATTCACCGACATCGATACTAGAGGGCATAAATGCAGTCATGCGTTTGGCAACGTAGAGGCTGCGCGAGTAATCATCGGCACGGAAGTAGAGACGATCGTTAATGACAATCGCGAACTGTACGCTCTGATGGTAAATTCCGTAGCCGTTAAAAATGCGACGATAGGATACCGGGGCTACATGGCTCATGCTTTCCACTGCGTGCAGCAAAAAGGGATTGCTTACCGTCATAGTCGTCCTGTTTTATAAATATTATTTGCGTTGGCCGTGCAAAAAAATCAGGTAAAACTCTAGGGTTCTAGATGCGCGAATGCAACAAACTTCTAAGAATGATTTTTTTAATAAGCGAAGCTTAGTTGAGATTTATGGAATATAAAGTCGCAAATGATGAATTATTTAAAAAACTTGTATGACAATCACATTTCTTATTCGCTTTCTGCGCGGGTGAAAATCCATTCGCGCTCGCTCGATTGTGCAGGATCAAACACATAACCCGCCACATTGAATTGTTTAATCGCTTCAGGATGTGTGATTCGGTTTTGGATGATGTAAGCGCTCATCATGCCGCGCGCTTTTTTGGCGAAGAAGCTGATGATTTTGTATTGACCATTTTTTTGGTCTTTGAATATGGGTGTAATAATCTCGCCCTTGAGCAGTTTGGGCTTTACCGCGCTGAAGTATTCGTTGGAGGCCAAATTAATCACCACCGATGATTTTAATTCTTTCAGCTGTTTGTTAACGGCCGTCGTGATTGTATCGCCCCAAAATTCGTAAAGATTTTTACCGCGTGAGTTGGCAAAACCAGTGCCCATTTCCAAACGGTAAGCCTGCATTAAATCCAGCGGGCGCAAGAGCCCATAAAGGCCAGACAATATGCGCAAATGTTGCTGAGCGAATTGAATATCATCTGTTGAAAAATTTTCAGCCTGCATACCGGTGTAAACATCGCCCTGAAATGCAAAAAGCGCTTGCTTGGCATTGGTCGGTTTAAACGGCGTTTTCCAATTGGCGAAGCGATCAAAATTCAACAAGCCGAGCTTGTCGCTAATTCCCATGAGCGCAGAAATATCGTGCGGCGCTAGGACGCGCAGCTCGCTGATCAGTTGTTTGGATTGCTTGAGAAAATCCGCCTGAGTAAATTCGGCGGTAGGCGCAGGCGTTTCAAAATCGAGTGTTTTCGCGGGGGAAATCAATAACAGCATAAAATTCAACGATCACTAAAATAGAAAATTTATTCCGGCTTTAAAATCTCTTGCCACCAATTTAACGGCGTTTGGCCGTCGATGGGGTCATAGACGTTGCCGTACATCCAAGCGCTGCGGCCTTCTTTACCTACGAATTGATTTAGTAAGTCTTCTACAACACTAAAACCGCAACTTACATGGATTGAGTAGACCAACATACGCGGGGTTTCTACATCCAGATCACCGCCCAGCTTTTCAATTTCTGGCGTGAGTGCATCGGCCAAGAGGCTAATATCATCGCGACTAAACACGCGCACACTTAAGTTGCCGCTGCGCTGAACGATTTCAAACTCTTGATTGGGAACGTCACAGCGGATCACATCGCCGCTCGCAAGGCCTTTGATGAACGCGGGGGATTTCACTAATTGCATATGGCCATTTTCCAATTCGCGCACATGCATTTTTTCAACAATCGGTTGGCCATTTGCACCCAAACCGGCAAACAGTTCAATAACTTGTAGGGCTTTCATTGTGGCTCTCATGTCTAAAGCAGATGTGTGGCATTATATCTGAGATATGACTCAATAATGGGAGGAACTAAAATGAGGAGAACCATGAAACACCTTATTCGACTATCCGCGAGTGCATTAGTAGCCATGAGCTTGGTGAGCTGCGCGGTAAATCCGGTGACGGGTAAAAAGGAGATGATTTTTGACTCAGTCGCGCAGGATATAGCCACAGGAACCCAAAACTATGTGCCCAGCCAACAATCCCAAGGCGGCCAATATGTGGTTGACCCCGGCTTGACGGCTTATGTGAATCAAGTAGGCAGAAAGCTCGCGGCGGTTAGTGATATGCCCAACCTTCCCTACGAGTTCGTGGTTCTCAACAATGATGTGCCCAACGCTTGGGCCATGCCCGGCGGCAAGTTGGCGATTAACCGCGGCTTGCTGGTGCAACTGGAGGACGAAGCTCAACTAGCGGCTGTTTTGGGCCACGAGATTGTGCACGCGGCAGCGCGCCACGGTGCCAGCGCTAAATCACAGCAGATGGTAGTGGGTGCAGGAGCACTTTTGGCGGGCGTTGCCATCGCCAGCAAAAAGAAAGAATACGGCGTGTTGGCGGTGGGTGCCTTGACGGTAGGCGCTAACGCGTGGAACTCCAAATATTCCCGCGACCACGAATCTGAGGCCGACAAATATGGCATTAAGTACATGCAGAAGGCCGGTTATGACCCACAGGCAGCGGTGGAATTACAGGAGCTGTTTGTGCGCATGTTCGATAAACAGGAACCAAGTTGGCTGGAAGGCATGTTTGCCAGCCACCCACCTTCACGCGACCGCGTAGTTGCCAACAAAGCCGAAGCGGCCAAGTACCCGAAAGGTGGTGCGCGCAATAAAGAGGCTTTCCAACGCGCCCTATCCCAACTTAAGAAGGATAAGGATGCTTACACCAATTACCAAGAGGCGATGAAAGCGGCTAAATCCAAACAGTACGATAAGGCGTTATCGCTGGTGGATAACTCCATCCAACAACAACCTAAAGAAAACTTGTTCTGGGAGTTGAAGGGCCAGTTGCTGGTACAAAAAGATCAGAGCAAAGAGGCGATTCCTGCGTTGGATAAAGCCATTGCCGCCAACCCCAACTTCTTCCGCCCCTACATTTACCGCGGCATGGCTTACAAAGAATTGGGTAACCGCAGCTCCGCCGAGCGCGATTTGGTGGCCAGCCAAAAACTGTTGCCTACCCAAGAAGCAAGTGAAGAGTTAGGTGATATGGCCCGCGCCAGAGGCGACCGTGCAACTGCCCGAGCTTATTACGAGCAAGTTGCGTCGGGTGGTGGTGAGGCGGGTGAGAGAGCTAAGGCGAAGATGTTGCAGCTTTAAGGAAATAACCTCCTCCCAACCTCCCCCTTGTAAAGGGGGAGGGGCTGACTCCCGGTGCGATAGGTTTTGTGCGATGCTCACTCTTGCACCCTCCTCCTAGCCTTTTTCCTATGAGATAGGGAACAAAAAAGCCCACGTAATTTGAGTTACGTGGGCTTTTTATTTTGCGGCGAAACTATTGGCGAACAGGTAGCTTAGTGAGATCACCGGTTTTGATAAGCCCTACAACGGCATCAAAATTGAGACCGCTGGCCGTGATGCCTGCTTGCAGCTGATCCAGCACGCCATCCCAAGCATCGCCTACGGCAAACTTGGTGGCGAAAGGTAGAAATTGTCCTGCGGGTAAGTTGTAGCCAGCACTGGTCATGGCGGCTGCGAAGTTGGTTTGGGCATCGCCAAGGCTGTAAATTACCGTTGACCAATTTCCGCTGTAGTACCAGCTATCGCCTGATTTAGCGCTGGCATAACTCAAAATCAAGGTGGTTAACGGCGTTAAATTGGCGGTGCCGGAAGCCGTGGCGAGGCTGTAGTAAGTCGTTGAACCATCGCTAACCTTAAGTGCACAGGGCAACGCCGAGGCTAGTACTTGGCCGGCAAAATTGCCCTTGGCATCGGTAATAACGTTGCCTTTAAAGCCGCTACCATCTGCGCAGCGCGCATAGACAAAGCTGCTTTTGATCGCAGCGCCTTGAGCTGCCGTACCCGAGATATCGGCAATTTGGCTGGGGTCGGTAGAGGGTGTAATTGTGACCAAATCATCCAATACAAAATGGGGTTGCACAGTACAATCAGCCGTCACCTTGCCGGTGGTGAAGCGAATTAACACCAGCGACCCGCCGCAACTCGAGGTCACCGAATCTATGTGATAGCCGTTATCTGCCAGCAAATCGAATTTGGCGTAATCGTTTTTGGTGACCGCTAAACTCGTGGGGCTAGGGGTTCCGCCCACGCTACTCATAACGGTAACAAGATAGGTTTGGGTTTGGTCGGTTGCCGAATCTAATTCAAATAGCGGTTTTAAGGTGCAATTTGCGCTAATGGGCTCGGAGGTGAATGTCATAGCCGCCAACGACCCACCACAGTCTGATGAGACTGACACTATGTGATAGCCAAGGTCTGCGGTAAAAACGAATTTGGCTAAGTCGCCGTACACCACTTCAGTGTTGTAGACGTTAGGCGCGCCACCTACCGCGCTGGCCACAGTCACTTTATAAGACTTGGGTACAAAGGTGGCGCTGATGGTGCAATCCAACAAGATCGAGCCGGTTTGATAGGTGTTATCAAATAACTTGCCCCCACAGCCAGATACAGTTCCTATGTCGTAATGAGCATCAGGCACTATGGATGCTGTAGTCGTATACCCTTTCATCACCGATGTGGTAGCGACTTTCACGCTGCCA
Organism: Cellvibrionaceae bacterium; assembly: GCA_021151525.1. GTDB lineage: Bacteria > Pseudomonadota > Gammaproteobacteria > Pseudomonadales > Cellvibrionaceae > Cellvibrio. Next base: position 10,365 of record JAGKXD010000018.1, read on the forward strand.
CCTTTGGTTGCATTGGTGGTGATTTGGTAGCGCTCAGGCGCATTGTCTTTGCTACTACCGCCCCCGCCACACGCCATCAAGCCCAAACACAAGCTGGCGATTGCTATAACTCTGAACATGTTCGTGCCTTCTCCCAAGCCGTGAAATCAATAGAACGTCGAATATCGAAAGAATTATTCGGTTGGACTTCTCTATCAGTTATTACAGCCTAGGCTAAAAATCCGGTTTATTAAAAAAAATTGTCGATTAAACCGGCACTTGCCGCGAGACATGCACGAATTGGGAAGAGTTCGAGCAAATTGCACGCAACCAAACGCGTTCGCTTGGGAATTTTTTGTTGCACTTTGTTTTCCCCAGAACGACAGCGCTTGCCCTCAGGCCTAATGTTGATAAGACGAAACCAGCGCTTGTGTATTATCAACTGAGTTACTCCACCTCAATTGATCAATCGATACCGGATAGCTGTACTACAGGGAGGCCCCTTATTCGCTAGTTTGGGGGTTCGCACCGGCTTTCGTACTCTGTAATAACAATAAATCTACAGGTACTCATTATGAAAAACAGTTCCACTGCGGGCATGCTCGCCCGTTTTCCAAAAACACTCCTGGGCATGACCGGGTTGTTATTTGCATCCAGCAGCTTCGCTCAAGTTGGCTTGCCAGCCACCATCCAAGCTGAAAGCTACAACTACATGAGCGGCGTTCAGCTCGAAACCACCACCGACACCGGCGGCGGACAAAACGTAGGTTACATAGACACTGGCGATTGGATGGCTTACTCCAACCAAGTAGTATCCATTCCCAGCACCGGCTCTTACGATGTGCAATACCGCGTAGCCAGCGCCAGCGGCGGCGGTAGCATCCGTTTAGAAGAATCTGGCGGCGCCACCAATTACGGCACCATTACGGTTCCCAGCACCAGCGGCTGGCAAACTTGGACCACCATTACCCAACGCGTCACCCTCAGCGCAGGCAATCACACCTTTGGTTTAGTGGCGGCAACCGGCGGCTTCAATATCAACTGGTTCAAAATCAGCGCGGTGCAAACCAGCAGCTTGCCTGCCATTAAACAAAGCGGCCAATACTGGGTTGATGCCAGCGGCAATCGCGTAAACCTGCGCGGTACTAACATCGGCAACTGGTTGATCCAGGAATTCTGGATGATGGGCGGCTCCATGACCGGCATCAACGACCAATGCTCGTTAGAATCCAAACTTTCACAACGTTTCGGCACCACCGAAAAAGAACGCTTGATGAAAGTCTTCCGCGACAGCTTCATCACTTCGCGCGACTTTGATTATATGAAAGGCTTGGGCATGAACGTTGTGCGCATCCCCTTCTTATATAGCTTGGTTGAAAACGAGTACACGCCTTACACCCTGCGCTCAGATGCATGGCAGTATTTGGATTGGGCGGTAAACGAAGCTGAAAAACGCGGCATGTACGTAATTCTGGACTTGCACGGCGCTGTTGGCGGCCAAGCGGCATCCAGCGAGCAACATGACGGTTGCATTGGCTCTGCCGATATGTGGACCAACTCAACTTATTGGGATCGCACCAAGTGGTTGTGGGACATGATTGCCCAACACTACCGTGGCCGTACCGCCGTTGCCGCTTACGATTTGTTGAACGAGCCATGGGGCACAGACGCGACCACACTCGCAACCCGCTCATACGAATTGTTTAACGTAGTGCGCGCAAAAGACCCAGACCACGTAATTCTGTTGCCCGGCCACAACAGCGGCATTGACGCTTACGGCAACCCCAACAGTCGCGGTTTGACCAACAACTCTTTGTGGATGCACTTCTACCCAGGTTTGTGGGGCTGGAACGACACCGCCACTTACGGCGCAGGTCAAGCCAACATGTACGCCAACTGGTTGCACTGCAATCAAGACGGCACCGGTGAATCTTGCACCTGGCGCGACAAAATCAACAACCTGAAAACGCCGTTCCTCGTAGGCGAATTCCAACCTTGGACACTCATGGGCACCTATGGCGGCCAAATGACGCGTAAAGCCTACGACATCTACAACATGTACGGCTGGGCCGCGACCAACTGGGCTTACAAAACCACGTCTAACGCTGGTTCAAATGGCGATACCAGTTCATGGGGCTGGGGCATGGTGACCAACAGCAGCAACGGCGGCACCATGAGCAATATCGACGTGAACACGGCAAGCAATACCCAAATCGAAAGCTGGTTCCGTCAATTCGCAACACAACCATTAGTGCGCAACGAAAACATCGCTTACTGGATGAACTGGAAACCAACCGTGGGCAACCGTGTTGAAGCCGAAATGTTTAACAACCATAAAGGCATTCGCATGGAAACCACCACCGACACCGGCGGCGGCTTCAATGCAGGCAGCACCGATGACAACGATTGGATGAGTTACCCCATCAACATTCCAACCAGCGGCAATTACACTTTCCAAGTACGTGTTGCATCGCCCTACTCTGGCGGCGTGTTGGTACTCAGCAAAAACGGCGCTGACGTTGGTGTAGTTAACGTGCCAAATACCGGCGGCTGGCAAAACTGGCAAACCGTTTCTATCACTGTGAATTTGCAAGCGGGCCAACAAGACCTCTCAATTTTCGTCAGAAAAGGCGGTTGGAACATCAACTGGTGGCAGTTGAACGCACAGTAAGTTTTAAAGTAGTTTGATAAAAGAAAAGCCAGCGCAGAAATGCGCTGGCTTTTCTTTGCTTTTGGGGATTTGTTGGATTTTTTAGCTGGGGGAGATATAGTCAGCCCTCATCTAATAAATAGTTAATGGAGTAATTAAGAGAAAGAACATATTCATCGGTGTGTTTATTCTATCTTTTGGCGTTGGGTGCGCCACCCAGACAAACTATAACCTTCATGGCTTCTACGAAAGTAAAAATCATGGCCTTAATTTGGTTTCAAAATTAACTATACATAAGAGTGGGACTTACATGATTTGTACATCCACTCCTGATCATGAAAAAGAACACCCAGGCAATGGAAATTATTACTGCATCGAAGGTATTTGGAAGCAACAAAAAAATAAAGTTACACTCATAGCAAACACCTACGAAAACAAACTATTTGTTTCTCATGACAATGCAGACATTGCCATATTAGAAAACACTACAAACTTGGCTAATCCAACAACACTCTCAATACTTCAGCCATCCGGTAAAACAATGTCTGACGTTTCAGTTACTGAGGTTAAGACTAAGAAAGCAAACAGCTGGGAAAATTATCAGCGCTCTGAAGGTTTTTATTAACAAGCCATGTAGGGCGGGTTAGTCACAAAGTGACGTAACCCGCGAATTATTTTTATAGCCCTTCTCGTAGATTATGCGGCTACGCAGCTAACCCACCCTACTTGAATGTACAGGAATTAATTTATGCTGAAGGAATTATCTGAAACGCTAAAAAATCATTTCGGTAAATTTCATTGCTCAATGATTCATAATAAAAAAGAGCAAAAGACCGTAGAGTTCAAGCACCTTATTGGTGAGCCCTTAGCTAAAGACGAATTGGAAAACCTTAATGCAGACTTTGGCCATATTCCTCATTTGGTAGATTTTTACGCAACCTGGGATTCCCTATTGCTTTACTTTGACCCACGCAGCGAAGATTCTGCTTTTTATTTTGCCAAGCCAAGCGAATGGGCTCAACTGAAAGATTATTTCGAACCATGGATTGATCTTGATGAAGACGAACAAGATCTATTGCCGGACTGGATTGCACACTATGAAGTTATTGGCGAAATTCCACGTTCTGGAAATTATTTATTAATGATAACTGCCGGCGAGCACGCCGGTCACATATACGAATTTGAACACGACGGTTTTGATTTTATTTTTATTGCTGAAAATATCGAATCCTGTATTAAGGCTCTACTCAACCCTGACCCAAGCCGCTTGTTAGAAATGGCTTCGCACCTACGTTTTATTGAAGAGGATAGCTTTCAATGGTGGATTGAAGAGCTTTTTTTAAATGATGGCACAAGCGTAAAAACCCAAAAACCGTATTAACTGCAACACCCCTGATAAATCATTACTAAAGGATACTGAAATGAAACCAACGAAAAACCTGTTAATTGCTGCAAGTCTTTTGTCTTTAACATCTTTGGCATCTGCACAAGAGGCAGAAGAAATTGTGGTTACTGGGCTAAGGGCAAATGACTATAACGAGCTACCGGCGGTAACCTTTAGCAAGAAGGCAGACTTCTTAGTACAACAGGTTGAACTGATCAATGACAGTAGATCACCAGATTTACGCAGAAGCGAGATTTTCCAAACAATTAAAAACCTAATTGCTGCCTCTAAGAAAATCCGTGGCATAGAACTGTCTTACGGCGAAGGATTCTTAACCCCGGTAAATCTTGACGATGAATCGCTGAAAATTTTAGATGACAAAAAATCAAGCGATACCAGCCGCATTAAATTTTCGATAAAAATCGCAATAGCCGAGAAGGAGTCCGCCAAGTCCAAAATAGACGAGCTGAAAAAATTCCTTAAAAATGCCAATTTAGTAGGGCGCACAGAAATCGAAAACAGAGGTGATATTGGCTTAAGCATTGTAAGACCGGAACAATACCGCGCTGAAATATTGTCTCTAATCGCGAAAGAAAACACCAAGCTCAAGGAATCACTAGGTAGTGGTTGTTACACAGAAAATGAAGGGCTTTCAGGAAGAGTGGCCTGGGATAGAACCGCGGTGGATGAATTGGTTTTGTATATTCGATACTCCACCAAAGTCGTGTGCAAATAAGTCCATTCTCACCACATGAACCGAATTTTTTGAGTGCCATTCAAAAAACAGCGAGTGCGCAGGCAATTCACTTCTGCATCTATCAAACAGAAGCAGAAGTGAATAAAGCCGATATAAATTAAATCATTTCACAGCAACAAAACTCATACGCGCCAACTGATAATTTCCTGAAACAAATTTAACACGCAGTTTATTAGTACCCTGCTGTAAATTAACTTCTTGCAGCTTTTGTTCTTGCCAATTTTTATCTAGCGCCACTGCAACAGGTTTTGATGAAGCGTTATTAACAACTAATTCCAGCTTTGCATTTTTCTCATCACCAGCTACCAGCACACTTAGATTATATTTTCCCGCTTGCTCTACGTTGACGGTGTATTCCAGCCACTCGCCCGCTTCAATATTTCCAATCACATACTGCTCGGGTGCATTTTTGTCGGCGTAAATATCGACACCATCGTTGCGATAGATATTACCGCGATTCCATGGTTGGCGTTCGCCACCGGTGGAGATGTAGTAATTAGCGGAGTCTTTATCGAAATAAGTATTGGTACCCATATCATAATCGACGGCTTTAATTGCACCGCCTGCTTTTGCGGTTGAATTAGATGCAAAAGGAACTGATGTGTTGGAGTAAGGTTGACGGAACATGGCATCGATCACATCCGGGTGATACAAATTATTTTCAAAGCGAATATCGTGCTGCGCTAATTGCAACAATGCTTTTGTTGCATCCTCTTTGTTGGGGCGCTCGCCTTGGCCTTTAAAATAATTTAATACTGGCCAGTAAGCTTCATTAGGTTGCACCTGCAGTGGATTATTGAAGCCAATTTTTTTCAGCGGCCAGAATGCCCAGCCGATTCCGTGAGATTCCACTAAACGAATTGCATCGGCAAACCACAGATTTGAGTTCTCGCCTGACTCGCCCAACCACACTGGAATATTATTTTCACTGCGCAATTTTAAAATGCCGCCGAGTTCAGCGTCATTATTGTTGTTCCAATATTTGTGGAAGCTGAGTACAAGGTTGTTGTCCCACGCGGGCATAACGCCTTGGTAGTTGTTGCCCCAGCAATTGCCTTCGGCAATAACGATATGTTTATTGTCTACTTCGCGAATGGCTTTGGTGATATTTACCATTAAGTCGCGCAGCGGTTTGTTGGTTTTTTCTTTGCAGCCGTTTTTATCATCGGTCGATTCAAAACCCCAGTTGGGTTCGTTGATAATATCGTAGGCAGCAACCATAGGTTCGTTAGCGTAACGCTCGGCGAGTTTGCGCCAGAGTGCGATCATTTTTTCTTGATTAGCTTTGCTTTCCCACAGCGAAGGTTTGCTGGGGTCGCGGTCTGAAATCGCATTGTCATTACCTTGGCCGCCCGGTGTTGCGTGCAAATCCAAAATTAAATACATATTGTTAGCCTTGCACCATGCGAGCAGTGCATCGGTCATTTCAAAACCTTCTTTCAACCAAGTCTGCTTACCGGGTTTGGGTTCTTTTTCTACCGGCAAGGTGTAGAGGTTGTAGTGCATGGGCAGGCGCACGGAATTAAAGCCCCACTTCGCCATTGCATCTATATCAGCCTTGGTGGTGTGGTTCGCGCGCCATGCGCGGTAGAATTCTTGGGTGGCTTCTGGGCCAATCAAGTCTTCAATTTTTTGTTGGATGCGATGCTGCTGCCCTACTTCATTCAGCTTGAGCATGTAACCTTCTTGCAACATCCAACCGCCCAAACCCATACCGCGCAGCAAGACTTTTTCGCCTTGCTCATTGACTATGTATTGTCCATCCGCTTTTAAATAGCTGGCCGCCTGTGCACCGGTCGATATTAATAAGCTCAAACAACATGACATGATAAACCTGTACTTACCCACGGGAATCGCTCCTTTATTGATTATGATGTGGTGATACTTAACCCACCGAACCTTCACTTAAAAATGTGCAGCGCGGCAGGTGCAAAGACTTCAACAAAGCACTAATCTTATAAAATAGAATTTTAAGTGTCGTTCGAGTAAGGTGAGCAACGGTGAATGCTTATTCGAACGCCGCTAGCTTAAGTTTGAAAATACAATAAGAACCGACCAAAGCTTCTCACATTCAACCAAATCATGTGGGACAGCCAATCTCCACCGCAGTCAGAGAGCATTATAAGAATCATGCGCGAGACTATTTTTAATATTCACGACCTCGTTTTAATGATGACCAGCGTTCAGTGCGTTTGTTTCGTACTTTTATTGCTGATTACCAATCCCCCCAATAATAGAAGCAATTATTGGCTTGTGGCATTCCTGATTACCCAAGCCTTTATTCCTATGCACGAGCTGGTGCTCTGGGGTACGGATATTCGCGGCTTGGTACTAGAAAATTACCCGCGTCTGTTTTTCTGGATGGGCTTCGCCTATTTTATGGATGGTGCGCTTCTGTATTTTTACGTGAAATCACTGGTGTACCGCGATATGAGCGAGCACCGCAAAGATGTGCTGCATCTTTTGCCGGTCATCGCCTACGTGATATTTTTAATTGCGACCTTCTACAGCCACAGCTTGCCCGAGCGCGTGCAACTGATTGAGCACGATGTTTATGTTTACAGCACCCCCTATTTAACGATTGATTTCTTCGGCAAACTCGGCCGGATTTTTTATTGCATCGCCTGCATATTATTGATCATTAAATACAAAGACCAATTGAAAACCACGCACTCCAATATTGAGCGCGTTGATATTTTTTGGCTCAACCTTCTGGTTGCTGGCTTCTTGATTGTTACATCCATTACCGCTGCCTTAGCGCTCGCCAAAATTGTGCATATCTGGATTAGCTTCCACCCCAATTTATTCCAAATTATGGGGCTGACCAGTTACTACTCTGTCTTCTTTTTGGTATTGATTTTAGTGTTCAGCAGCATGCGCTACTTCGCAACGTTTGAGCCAATCCAAAAGGAGCCCAAGCAACCGGCAGAAACCAAACTCGTGAATATCGCATTCGCTGAAAAGGTGGATGCCGCCATGCGCACGCAGAAATTGTATCTCTCGCCCGACCTCACTTTAGATGTACTTTCTGAAACCCTGCACATTCCCTCTAAGGATTTATCGCTCATTTTTAACCGCCATTTCAACAGTAATTTTTACGAATTTATTAACGGCTACCGCATTGCAGAAGCCAAACAAATGCTGGTTGACCCAAAGCAAAAAGACAAAACCATTACCCAGATTTATTTGGAGGTGGGTTTTAACAGTAAGTCGGTGTTCAATACGTTCTTTAAGAAAATTGTTGGGCAAACGCCTTCTGAGTTCCGTCAGAAACAAGCAGCGTAAGCCCCTATGGAGCAGCGCGTAATACGGGGGATTGAAAATCCCGTAATGCGCTGCGCTCCTTACGGGCTACGCATCAACTTGCTTGTGCACTTTTGTCTGTGCCAGTTCACTTTCCGCCCTCGCAGGTTTGAATAATATTTCCCGCCAAACGAACCGCTGATTTTTGCCTTACCGCTGCTTACCGCACCCCCACGCCAATTTTTATCTGAACAGCTAATTATCTGATTGGATTAGGATTTTTTTCGTACACCTGATTTTTTCCAAGCGAACACTTACCCGTAAAAAAATAAAAGGTTCGATCCTATAGATCGGACGCCGCTGTGTTTGACGCCACTTAGTATTTTCCTCAGCAGTCCTGATTTGCCCCTCGCTTCTTTGGGATTGCCAACAAACCAATAACAACATCCCGAGGAAATGAGATGAAAACTAGAGCACAAATCACCCGTAAAGCTCCGCTCGCATTCGCCATTGCATTGATCAACGCAAGCATAGTGTTACCCGCTATGGCAGCCGATGCTCCCGCCAAAACCGAAAAGAAAGCAGAAGATTGGCAGTTAGACGAAGTTGTGATTACCGCGACCAAACGCGAAACCAACTTAATGCAAACGCCTATCGCCGTAACCGTCATTGATGACAAAACCCTTGAGCGCCAGGGTATTACCAGCGCTAAAGACATCACTCGCTTAGTACCTAACATGGATTTGGCGATTGATTCATCGCGCAACGCGCCAGTGATTTCTATGCGTGGCGTGCGCTCTACCAACAACACCGAACTGGGCGACCCAGCCGTTGGCCTGCACTTGGATGGCGTTTACTCGCCACGGCCACAAGGTGCAATGGCCTTGATGTTTGATACCGAACGCGTCGAAGCTCTGCGCGGCCCGCAAGGTACTTTGTTTGGCCGTAACTCTACCGTGGGCAGTATCAACATCATCAACAAGCGCCCAGAAATGGATAGCTTTGATGCAAACCTCGGTCTTGAAGTTGGCCGCTGGAATGAGCAGCAAGTTCACGGTATGGTCAATATTCCCGTGAGCGACACCTTTGCTTTACGTGCCTCTTTCCAAAAAGAAACCCGCGATTCTTACCTGAACGGCATCTACGATCCTAACCAATGGAACACCCGTATGCTGCCGGACTACGCCAAAAACACTGGCGCTTACACAGGCTCAGCGGCAGACAAAAACAAGGTTCAGCGCGAAAACTGGTGGAGTAACCTCAACACCGTTAAGGCTGATCCTAAAGATTTCTACAACAACGTAGATCAATACGCGTTCCGTATCGCAGGCTTGTGGAAGCCTTCCGACGATTTCTCATGGTTGCTGACCTACGAGAAATTCCAAAATTCAGGCGCAGGCACTACCGATACCGTTGACTGTAAAAAAGCCCGTAAACAAGTCTTTATGCAAGATGGCAAACCCGCGCCACTACAGGGTTGTGAGAACATTTACGGCCCAGGTGCCAACGAATATACCGTTGCCGTTAACGTGCCCGGTATGCTCGACCAAACTATCGACAGCGTGCGCTCCAATATTCGCTGGTCAGTAACTCAAGATATGGATTTGGTTTACAACGCGGGTATCGCCAAGCAAACCCAATCGCAATTATCAGATCTCGACCGCGGCACTACATGGTGGGATATGACCATGTTCTTTGATGGCGCGACCTACAAATCCCAATCCCACGAGATTCAACTGGAATCTACCGGCGACTCCAAACTGCAATGGATTACTGGCGTGTTCTTGTTCAAAGAAGACAACAACATGCAGGGCGGTATGACCCACTCGTCCATGTTCTCTGACTACTGGAACCAGCAAAATCGCACCCTGAAATCAGAAGCGGCCTTTGCCCAAGGCACTTACAAGCTGACCGATGATCTCTCCCTGACCCTAGGCTACAGACACACCAAAGACACCAAAGAAGACGTGGGCGGCCACGGCGAACAGTGCGCGGATTGGGCACCAAACCAAGCTGACCCAAGTGCTAACGGCGGCAAGTGCTTCCCAGCGTGGGATCACGATGCCTTCAACAAATTGCCAGTGGATTACTTTGAAAACGAAGCCATCTATACAGTTACCGGTAATAACGACAACAAAGGTACTTGGGGTTACGACAACTACCGTTTAGGTTTGGATTACCAAATCGACCCACAAACCATGGTATTTGGCTATGTCGCTAACGGCACCAAGTCGGGCGGTATTGGCGACGTAATCCTGCAATACAAACAAGACCCGCTCACCACCGAAACCATTTTGGGCGCCGATGGTAAGCCAGCTTTAGAAAAACGCTGGGCGACCAAATACGACCCGGAAGAAGTGGTTACTTGGGAAACCGGCATCAAAACCGATTTGCTTGACCACACCCTGCGCTTAACCGCCAGCTTGTTCTACAGCAACTACACCGACATGCAGGTGAGCTCGTCCAAGCCTTTGTTCGCGACCTACGTGAAAGAGATGGACCCTAAAACCCAACAGCCAACCGGCAAGATCGTGAGCAACGCGGTTTACTCAACCGTGACCGACAACATCGGTAAAGCAGCGATTAAAGGTTTGGAAGTTGAGTTTGACTGGGCTGCTACCGCCAACGACCGCATCAACGGCTTCGCAACCTTCTTGGATACCGAAATCGTAAGCGACTTCCAACAGCAATGGGCATTCGCGGCAACCGACTTGTTCCAAGTTGATAACGCCACAGCGACCAACCCAGCCAACAAGGCATTGGCGGTTAACTTGAAAGGCAGTGAGTTACCCTCATCGCCCAAGTTCACACTCAACCTGAACTACACCCACACCTTCAAGTTGGATAGCGGCGCAAGCATAGTGCCTTGGATTGGCGCTAACTATCGCACCAAGAGCTACTACAGCTTCTTCAATGTGGATAAACACGAAAGCATGTTCAAAACCACCACACCTGATGCCTATTCAGACGTTCGTCCATCCTCATCCAACGTCAATCTCGGCCTGAAATACACCGCGCCAGGCGACAAGTGGAATGTGGAAGCCTTCGTCAACAACGCTACCAACACCATTGATTTCTACTGGGCTGGCGGCGGCGATGGCACCTTGAAAGGCCCGGTCTCCATGCCGCGCTTCTACGGCGTGCGTGCCAACTATCACTTTTAAGTGAGGAAAAAGCTGCGGTTAGGGAGGACCGCAGTTGTTACTGTTTTGGATGTGTTTCCCTTATGTTCTCCATCCGCTTTGCCCCGTGTTCGCACGGGGCTTTTTTGGGTTCGAATACATCCACTCAAACGCCGTCCCAATTCCCACCTTGGGCATTTGGGTTCGAATACGTTTATTCGGGCGCAGGCTTTTAAGTTTCGACAAAGAATGCATCTACTCAGAGCTGCCACCAATAAATAGCACCTGCAAGTGGTGCATAGAAACAGCTGCCAGCAATGAGCGAATGACCAAATTATAAGAAATGCCCAAACGTAAATAATGACAATGCCTTCCAACGGCAACAAATAAAAAAGCGGAGTCTCACCATGCATAACATAGCCAAGCGCGGCCTAAGGCTTAGCGCGTTTAGTCTTATATCAACCTTTAGCATTCTCGGTCTGGTCGCCTGCGGCGGCGGTTCGTCTGGTGGAAGTAAAAGTTCTGCCAGCAGCGAAGCCAGCTCCAGCGTGGTTAGCAGTATTGCATCCAGCAGCTCTTCGTCGTCATCGTCAGTTGATAACGAGGGCCTAACCCAATTGCACGCCGATGGCGCCAAATGGGCAAAAGCCAGCGGTAAAGCCGTCAACTTAAAAGGTACCAACCTCGGTAACTGGTTGGTACAAGAATTCTGGATGATGGGTCAAGGCGGCAACGGCGTTACCGACCAATGCACCCTTGAAAACAAACTCACCGAGCGCTTCGGCTATGCCGAAAAAGAGCGCCTGATTAAACTCTATCGCGACAGCTGGATCACCACGCGCGATTGGGATCAACTGCAAGCTTTTGGTTTCAACATCGTTCGTCTGCCCATTTTGTGGAGCGTGATCGAAGACGAGAAAAACCCTAAAACACTGCGTGCCGATGCGTGGCAATATTTGGATTGGAGTATCGCCGAAGCCAAGAAACGCGGCATTTACGTCATTCTCGATTTGCACGGTGCTGTAGGCGGTCAAACACCTAACGACCACACCGGCTGTGCTGGCCAAAACAAGTACTGGACGAGCACCGAGTACCAAGACCGCACCAAGTGGCTGTGGGAACAAATTGCGACCAAGTATAAAGATGAGCCCGTGGTAGCCGCTTTTGATCCGCTCAATGAGCCTTGGGGTTCAACGGCGGAAGACATGGCAACTCGTATCACTGAGTTGTATAACACCATTCGCAAGATTGACGACAAACATATCGTTATTCTGCCAAGCCACTACGGCAACATCGAAGTTTACGGTGACCCAGCTGCTAAAGGCATGACCAACGTTGCCTTCCAGTTGCACCCTTATCCTGGTTTGTTTGGCGATCGTCCTAACGACACCGCTTACGATATTCACCGCGACTGGCTGCGCTGTGGCGTTACAGGTACTGGTGGTGTGTGTGATTGGAATACCAAGATCACCAACTTAAAAACCCCATTCCTCATGGGCGAGTTCCAACCTTGGCAATCAGCGGGCTTGGAGTTGGGCGGCAAAATTGGCGGCGCAACTTATGACACCTACGCAAAATATGGTTGGGCTGCGACCAGCTGGGCTTACAAACTCGTGAGCGCGGCGGGCGGTCAAGGTAAAGGTACTTGGGGCATGGTGACCAACGCCATCAACACCAACAACGACAGCGGTGTAGGCTTGGTGGCCAAGGCGAGCACGTGGGATTGCGCCAACTGGAACTCTACTTTTGCGGACGCTTGCGCCAAGAAAGCGGGTACCATCAAAGTGGGCGGCACGGGTTCCAAAACCTATTACTTCGTGATTAAAAGCGGCGCTAACTCAGGCGCTAACCCGGATGTTGTGTTCGACAAAATCAGTATCGTTAACGACGCAACTAAAGCAGAAGTCATCAACAACGGTAACTTCGGTGCAAACACTGGCTGGACCACGCTGACCATCAGCGGCAGCGAGAACTTGGATTTCAATTACAACGTAGCGGGTAAAACCCCAGTTGGCAGTGAAGGCCCCGTTCTGCGTATCACTCGTCCTGATGGCGTGACTGGCGAAATCAATGGCGGCATCTACCAAGCCATCACTCTTGAAGGCGGCCAAAGCTATACCTTTAGCGGCACCTTTAAAGATAACGGCAGCGTAAACACTTGGGCTGAAATGTACTTGATCGACCAAGCACCAGTGGCAGGTAAAGATGTTATCGACATGACCGGTAAAGTGGATTTCACCACCGCATCTGTTACCGACATCGAAAACCTCTTCAAAGGTTTTGCGACACAAGCCTATGACGTGCATTCAGGTTTGCTCAAATACCTCACCACGACTAAAACTACCATCTACACTTTACCTAAACGCCCAACAGGTCTGACGTTGGTTCAAGGTACTGGCAGCGTGGCACTCAATTGGACAGCTAACTCTGAAAGCGACCTTACCGGCTACAAAGTTTATCGTGGCAACACTCCCGGCTCTGGCACCTTGTTGGCTGATGGTGTGAAAACCAATACTTACACAGACTTAACCGCAGTTGATGGCACTACCTATTACTACACAGTCAGCGCGACTGATGCAGAAGATGAGAGCTATCGCAGCGATGAAGCCGCCAACAAAATTAACTACACCGCCTTGCCCGCTAAAGTTGAAGCGGAGCTTTACACCTCAATGTCAGGCATTCAGTTAGAAGATTGCACTGATACCGGCGGCGGTAAAGACGTTGGCCACTTTGATCCAGATGATTACATTGAATTCAAAGTAAGTGTTGCGACTGCAGGAAATTTTGCAATTGATTATCGCCTTGCTACTGCAAATGGCAGCACTGGCTTCGATGTATTAATTGATGGTGTACGAGTTGATGGTATGTCTGTGCCTGTAACAGGCGGCTGGCAATCATGGAAAACCTACACAGGTGCAAGCTTTGCGATGACCGCAGGCAACCATACGTTGCGCTTCAAGTCGATCGGCAAAGAATGGAACATTAATTATTTTGAAGTAAAAGCTTTATAAGAAAACCCCATTGGGATGGGGGCATTTGACCCATCCCTTTTCTCCATTTTATTTAACAACACAGAGAGCAAAACGATGAAGAAAAATATCTTTACCGTATCGCTGCTAAGCGCATTAACGGCAGCGTCGTTAAACGCATTTGCAGATGATCAACAAGCCGCTTTTTCTACCAGTGGTAAAAGCATTAGCGTTTACACTACTGCAAAAGATACGGATAAGCGCTTAACCTTAACAGATACTTTACGTTTTGCTCCCGGTACCCAACCGCCAGAAACTGATATTTCCGTTTTTGTTAACCCCAACATTCGCTACCAAACCATGATTGGTATTGGCGGCGCCATTACTGATGCGGCGGCAGAATCTTTTGCAAAATTAAAACCTGCCAAGCAACAAGAATTTTTGAACGCTTACTACAGCAAAGACAAAGGTATTGGTTACACCTGGGCGCGCACCACCATCCACAGCTCAGACTTTAGTAGCAGCAGTTACACCTACGTTAAAGAAGGCGATAAGAGCCTGAAAAGTTTTAGCATTAAGCACGATCAAAAATATCGTATCCCATTGATCAAAAAAGCCATTGAAGCTGCTGGTGGAAAATTACCTATGTTGGCAAGCCCATGGAGCCCACCAGCGTTCATGAAGACCAACAACAATATGTTGCAAGGTGGCAATTTGCTTCCAGAGTATGCTGACACTTGGGCAACCTACTACACCAAATTTATTAAAGCCTACGAAAAAGAAGGCATTCCAATTTGGGGTATCACCGTACAAAACGAACCCATGGCAAAACAAACTTGGGAATCGACAATTTATAGCGCTGAACAAGAGCGCGATTTCTTGAAAAACCATCTCGGCCCCATCATGAAAAAAGAAGGCTTTGGTGATAAACCAATTCTGGTATGGGATCACAACCGCGATTTAATTAATCAGCGCGTGAACACCATTTTGGGCGACCCTGAAGCCGCGCAATATGTGTGGGGTATCGGCTATCACTGGTATGAAACTTGGGCCGGTGGTCAACCCATGTATAAAAACGTTGCGGATGTTCGTTCAGCTTATCCCAACAAGCCATTAATTTTGACTGAAGCGTCTATCGAAAAATATTCATTCGATCGTTTGCAATACTGGCCAAATGGCGAACGCTACGGCGATTCCATTATTAACGATTTAAACAACGGTACAGTTGCCTGGACTGACTGGAATATTTTGTTAGATGAAACCGGCGGCCCAAATCACGTTGGCAATTTCTGCTTCTCGCCATTGCATGTCATTAGCAAAACTGGCGAATTGGTTTATACGCCACCTTACTACTACATCGGTCACATTTCTAAGTTTGTGCAACCTAAAGCACAACGTGTGAGCGCTGTTGCCAGCAGAAGTAATTTGTTAACCACATCATTCCTGAATGCGGATAACAAAATGGCGACCGTCGTGATGAACCCAACAGACGCTGAAGTCACTTACAACTTGTTTGTAGGCACCGACAAATCTGTGGTGAAAATTCCGGCACACGCAATTCAAACTCTGGTGTACTAATTTTTCGTTGTTGTTTTACTCGTAGCAGCAGTTCTCTACACATAATTTTCGTGCGTGCAGGCACGGAAATTATGTGAAATCTGCTAAGGTTTTCGCTGTTGTTCTCCCTTTGCCGTTTACATAATTTATGTAAACGGCTTTTTTATTTTTGTGATAGACGAATTACATCTTCCCAAAGTGTTACTTGGTCAGCTTTGTTATAAACACTCGAATTTTTTCGACAAGGGTTACCGCTAGGGCTATGCTTAAATGAATCCTACTGAGGGACAAGATCATGAAAATTCGTCAACTCGTTCATCACTGGCAAACGACTGTAGAAACAGATTCACCCAGAGTTAAGCTACAAGTTGAAATACCTATTCACGATGCTGCACGCCTCGCTGCTCTTGCCGATTTATTTCCCGCCATAAAATCTGAAAATGTACTTGCTGAATTACTCCATTCTGCCCTAGACGAAGTTCAGGAAGCCTTTCCTTATGTGAGAGGAAAAAAGCAAATTAGTGAAGATGAAATGGGCAACCCCATTTATGAAGACGATGGTTATACACCGCGATTCTTAGCGCTTATGCGCGAACATCTGCAAAAATTAAAGCGCTAAAAAAAAGCCCGCACCAGTTAACAAGTGCGGGCCATAGATATCATCCCTACAAAAGCGAAAATTTTATCCCTGCAAAAAAACCTTAGAGCTGGTTGGCCGCGCAAATACATGTGCACCAACACTTAAATCCAGCGAGCGTTCATGTGAACGTGGCAACTCCACATGAATAACGTCATTGCTAAGACTATTTTTTAACTCTATACGCAGAACTGATCCGGCAGTACTTACGTGGGAAATTGTTGCTGGAATAGAACCGTCACTCTGGTCTTGCGTCAATTCAATATCGTGCGGCCTTACATAGGCAACAGCGGTTTGGTTATTCACCCCATTAAATTCTGGCGCTGGCAATTTGTAATCGCCGATATGCGCCCAACCATTTTCGACACGGCTGTGAAATAAATTTACCTGGCCGATAAAGTCATACACAAACGGACTTGCTGGATTGTTGTAAATATCATCCGGCGAACCAATTTGTTCGATCTTGCCTTTATTGAGTACCACAATGCGATCCGCAACTTCCATAGCTTCTTCTTGATCGTGGGTTACAAAAATAGAAGTGATGTGCAACTCGTCATGCAAACGACGCAACCAGCGGCGCAAATCCTTACGCACTTTTGCATCGAGCGCACCGAAAGGTTCATCCAATAACAACACTTTTGGCTCAACGGCAAGCGCGCGCGCCAAAGCGATACGTTGACGTTGACCGCCAGACAATTGATGCGGATAGCGATCAGCCAACCAATCCAATTGCACCAATTCCAATAATTCATGCACGCGACGTTTAATTTCCTCTTTCGATGGACGAGTCTCTTTTGGGCGCACACTCAAACCAAAAGCCACGTTATCAAACACCGTCATGTGACGGAACAACGCGTAGTGTTGAAACACGAAACCAACATTACGCTCGCGCACGTGAACATCGGTTGCGTCTTCGCCGTGGAAAAGAACGCTGCCGTTATCGGGATTTTCCAATCCGGCAATAATGCGCAGCAGTGTTGTTTTTCCGCAGCCAGAAGGGCCAAGCAAAGCGACTAATTCGCCCGTCGGAAAATCCAAGGATACGTTGTTCAGCGCGGTAAAGTTGCCGAAGGTTTTGTGTAGGTTACGAACTTCGATGCTCATAATTTTTCTCGCAAATTTTTTGCTAACTTAAATTGGGTTAAGTAGGGAGTCGTCATCTTCGCGAAAGAAGAGATACAGCTCTAATTTAAATTTTCTAGCCTGCCGCTGGCCTCACTTTTCTTTGCTTGTACAAAGAAAAGTAAGCAAAAGAAAGTACACCACTCTCGCTCCTGTTTCCTGCGCGCTTCAGAAAATAGCTGTCGTTCCGACGCGACATCCTTGTCGCGTAGTCACTAAAACAAACATCCTGTTTGTTTTACACCTATTTTCTTCCAGTGCTCGGGGAGCTCGCAGGGGGCCCTTTGGTGCCAATAGCAAGTGATTAGTAGGTAACTCGCCAACAGGCGAAACCTATCTATAAATAAAACTACTGTGCCTGCGCAGTTCTCACAGCCAATTCATGCTCACGCGCAGCTTTCCACTCAAGCGCACTCTTCAACACCAAAGTCACTAGCGCCAATAACGCCAACAAAGATGCAACAGCAAAAGCAGCGGCGAATTGATATTCGTTGTACAAAATTTCAATATGCAGTGGCATGGTGTTGGTTTGTCCGCGAATTTTTCCGCTCACTACACTCACCGCACCAAACTCACCCATAGCCCGCGCGTTACACAAAATAATTCCGTAGAGTAAACCCCATTTAATGGAGGGCAAGGTCACGCGGAAAAACATTTTCCAACCGCTTGCGCCCAAAGTAATTGCCGCTTCCTCTTGCTCTTTACCCTGCTCTTGCATTAACGGAATTAATTCGCGTGCAATAAACGGGAAGGTAATAAATACCGTTGCCAACACAATTCCCGGCACCGCAAACATAATGCGAATATTGTGATCCATTAACCAGTGACCAAATAATCCTTGGGCACCGAACAGCAACATGTAAATTAAACCCGCAATCACCGGAGAAACTGCAAAAGGTAAATCAATCAATGTAATCGCTAGTTGCTTGCCGCGAAATTGGAATTTCGCAATCGCCCAACTTGCTGCCAAACCGAAAATCACATTGAGCGGCACTGCAATGCCCGCTGCAATCAAGGTTAATTTAATGGCGTGAGCTGCTGCAGGTTCAGTAATCGTAGCGAAGTAAACATGAATGCCTTTACTAAAGGCTTCAGTAAATACAACGATCAGCGGCAAAATCAAAAATAGCGATAAAAAGATTAGCGATGTGCTAATTAATGTGTAGCGAATCCAACGCGCTTCTGTGGTTGCGCCCTGCACGCGCGCAGCACTGCTGCTATGCAAATTAGAAACAATACCGCCCATAAATTAGCCTCCTGTTCTCTTATGGCTCCAGTGTTGGAGCACGTTAATTAACAACAACAAAATAAACGAGAACAAGAGCATCACACTACCCAACGCAGCTGCGCCGGCGTAATCAAATTGTTCCAACTTGGTCATAATTAACAGCGGAGTAATTTCAGTGCGATATGGCATGTTGCCGCTGATAAAAACCACCGAACCGTATTCGCCAATAGCACGCGCAAATGAAAGTGCAAAGCCCGTTAAGAGCGAAGGCAGAAGTGCAGGAAAAATAATCCGTTGAAAGGTTTGCCAGCGGTTTGCACCCAAACTTGCAGCAGCTTCTTCCACTTCAGCTTCAAGATCTGCAAGTACTGGCTGCACAGTTCGAACTACAAACGGCAAGCCGATGAAGGTAAGCGCAATGGTTACACCAATCCATGTGTAAGCAATTTTAATATCCAACAGGGAAAAATATTTTCCAATCAAACCGCTGGGCGCATAAATTGCCGTAAGCGCAATACCGGCTACCGCCGTGGGTAACGCGAAAGGCAAATCAACAATGGCATCAACAATGCGTTTGCCGGGAAATGAATAGCGCACCAACACCCAGGCTACAATCAACCCAAATACTAAATTGATTGTGGCACCAATAAGCGATGCGCCAAAAGTTAAACGATAACTCGCCAAGGCGCGGCGATTAGTAATCACATCCCACAATTGATCGAGCGGTAATTCAAAACTTTTTACGATCAACGCTGCAAGCGGTATAAACACCAACAAGCTTGCGTAAAGAGTTCCAAAACCTAAAGATAAACCAAAACCGGGAAGTACAGATTTTTGTACCCAAGGTTGTTTTTTTTGAACCGCTGATAATGGTAGCGGTACAGCTATAGTTGAAGCGCTCATCAGAAAACTCTCATCAGTACCTGTGGTCAGGTAACTCTTAAGGTAAAGCTCTTATTGAAGATATCTAGATAACTCAAAAAGCAAGGTCGCGTGCAGTTTGTGCACGCGACGCTTTCTGGTTACTGATAAATCTTGTCAAAAATTCCACCATCACCGAAGTGTTCTGGCTGTGCCTTTTTCCAGCCACCAAAATCTTCAATAGTGAACAATTCAATTTTAGGGAACTTGTTACTGTAAGCAGCCAATACGTCTTTATCGCGTGGGCGATAGTAGTTTTTCGCAATAATGTTTTGGCCTTCTTTGGTGTAGAGGTATTTCAAATATTCTTCTGCCACTGCACGCGTGCCGTGTGCATCAGCATATTTATCTACTAAGGTGATTGATGCTTCAGCCAGAATCGAAATCGATGGAACAACAATCTCAACTTTATCCGGACCTAACTCATTAACCGCGAGGAAAGCTTCATTTTCCCAAGTTAATAACACATCTCCAATTTGACGTTGAACAAAAGTCGTAGTCGCTCCACGCGCACCAGAATCCAGTACAGGTACATTTTTGTAGAGATTTTTTACAAAATCTTGTGCAGCTTGATCAGATCCAAATTTCTTTTTGGCAAAACCCCACGCTGCCAAATAGTTCCAGCGTGCACCGCCCGATGTTTTTGGATTAGGCGTAATAACTTCCACGTTTTTCTTAATTAAATCATCCCAGTCTTTGATTTTTTTCGGATTGCCCTTGCGCACCAAAAATACGATGGTTGATGTATAAGGAGCGCTGCTATCCGGTAAGCGAGTTTGCCAATTTTCTGGAATCAATTTTGCAAATTTATACAGAGGGTCAATATCACCAGCGAGCGCGAAAGTTACAACGTCTGCTTGCAAGCCATCAATTACTGAGCGTGACTGTGCACCAGAACCACCGTGAGATTGTTCAACAGTGACTTTGTCACCGGTTTTTGCCAACCAATATTTAGCAAATGCGGTGTTGTATTCGCGATAGAGTTCGCGTGTTGGATCGTAAGATACGTTTAGCAGTTTTACATCTTTTGCGAATGTGCCTGCAGAGAGCAACAAAGCACTCGCAAGAATCGCTATTTTCTTAATTGCATTCATGGTTTTAGTTCCTAGAGAATGACATTTATGTGTTGGCTAAAGTTGTCACAGCTTCTGGCCATTTATGTGGTCGCCGGAAGCTGTGGCCATTTGGCAAATACAACTTATAAAAAGTACAACTTAGAATTTGAAATCCACACCAACTGCA
This sequence comes from Cellvibrionaceae bacterium, assembly GCA_021151525.1. Taxonomy (GTDB): domain Bacteria; phylum Pseudomonadota; class Gammaproteobacteria; order Pseudomonadales; family Cellvibrionaceae; genus Cellvibrio. The sequence goes on from JAGKXD010000018.1 coordinate 31,176, forward strand.
AAGGTTTTATCCGTCACTGTTTCGGTGTTAATGCGCTTGTCGCCACTTGCATCTACAGTTGCGTAATAGGTAAAAAGTTTTGTCGCATCATTCAGTTTGTAATCAATGCCTAAAGCCAAGGCATGAACATCAACGTCGTCATACTGAACTGGTGTTGGAACCACTAAAGTAGCGCTAGGGGTTGGCGTTGGTGTACTGGTTGATGAACCGTATTGAACTTTTGCTGACCATGGGCCATCAATTTTCCACAAAGCATTCAACACATAACCTTTTTGCTTTTTAAAGGAACTGTTCGCAACGCCATCCCATTCAGAAATTGGGTTTAAACCGTTTTGCGCACCAACGCTGGTTGTTGCAGAGTTAACAAAAGTTGAGAAAGGGCCAATTACATCAAAGGTTTCATGGCGCTCTGCGGTTTGATAAATTGCACCTAGTTTGACTGGGCCAATGGTAACCTCACCAACAGCACGCACTGCATCGGTAGACGCTACGTTGTCATCCACGGCAATACCGACATACCATTTTGATTTTCCATAAACCGCAGAAATAGATTTGCCTGCAGCGAAGCGGTTGTCATTTTGTGGGTTGATTGCACTTACCGCGACGCCAGTTTCTTCGCTTTGAATGGCGGCGGCATTAATTTCCAAACCGCCAAATAAAATAGGTGACACGTATTGAACGGTGTTATCTGCACGGTTTTCGCCAACCAAATAAGTACCTATATCGGCGAGTGGAATATCGTTAAAGCGATCTATATCCGATTGGTAAACGCTATTGGTTTGGATAGTTTTCAACGGAGTATCATTTTTACCCACCAACACAGTACCCCAAGAACCTTGCAGGCCACCGGTAATGTTGCGCTGAGTCAATTCACGGCCGTTACTGTTAGTGCCGTTATCGACATCAATGCCGTATTCAACTCTATAAACTGCTTTTAAATCCGCAGTAATATCAACATCACCTCGAATTCCGAAACGCGAAGCATTGCTTTCAAGAGAGACATTATTTAATTCAGTAGCGTTTCCTACAGCGCCAACATTTTTAAACGTTGTGGCATTTGCAGCGGTTAACGGAAACGCGCTTTTTTCAAGATCATAGTTATTTAGCGTTACATCAATTTTGCCGTACAAGGTAGGGAAGCCTGCGGAGGCTGTTGCAGAAACCAAGAGACCCACGGTCAAGGGCAATAATTTTTTTACAATTTTTACTGATCGGTTAGTTGATCCATTTTGTGTGAATAAATCGGTTTGAAATGACATGCTAATCTCCAAAAATATAGTCATATCACTTCCGGTGGTCCGGTCAGTGCTTTTAATCTGTATGTGATTTGTTTACTCGTTTTCTATAAAACTGCGTTTGGTTATTTGGAGTTTTCTCCTTTGCCCCAACGCTTTTTTTCTCGTCGCTCCAATTGCACTATCTGACCGTTGTGAACAGATATTTCCAGCGAACCGTATTGGATATGTGCCAGCTGCCGTTTAATTTCGGCGAGCACTTCTTCATCCACTTTAAGTTCGCGATTGGCGTCATGGATTGACGGAACTTCATGGTGATGATGAGCCATCTCTACCTCGCAATAAATAAAACCAAGCTCTGCTCTTTAGGATTGAATTACATAAATCCAATAAGTTGCTCAGCGACGGTCGCCATACTAATCAGGGAGGTTTAAAACTAAAAATACCGTTTATTCATTAGCTTATAACTTTCAAAAAGCGATGGATTTTGGAATAAGCTCATAAAAAACGAGTATTTTTCATCCACATAAAATCTTATTAAGCTCGACTCCATCATTTTTTGGAGCCTTGCCTATGTCCTTTTCACAGCCTTCCTATCTACCGCGTGCGGTTGAAAATTTTCCGGTACTCATAGTGCCCGGCTTGCGCAATAGCGATAAGTATCACTGGCAAAGCCTGTGGCAAGCGCGCCTGCCCAACAGCAAACGTATTCATGTGGATGATTGGGATACCCCGAACCTCGCCGCGTGGCGAGCGGGTATAAAAGCAGAGTTGGACAAGCTGGATCGCCCAGCAGTATTGATTGCCCACAGCTTCGGCACTCTGGCAAGTGCGTCTATAGCGGCGGAATTTCCAGAAAAAATTGCGGCCTTGTTTTTGGTTGCCCCAGCCGATCCCAATAAATTTGGGATAGCTAATGAGTTGCCACAAGATTTTTTGCCCGTAAGCGCCAAAATTATTGCGAGCAGCGATGACCCCTGGATGACGGAAACCAAAGCCGCTTACTGGGCATTAGTGTGGGGTGCAGATTATTTGCGGATAAAAAATGTCGGCCACATTAATAGCCAATCTAATTTAGGCTTGTGGCAAGAAGGTATAACTCAGCTGCATCAGTTGGTGCGCAAAGCAAAAGCAAATGTGCTGCATAAACATATTGCGGCTTGAGTTGTTCGATTGATAACCCCTCATTATTTGAAGCATTTAGCGCAAACTTACTAAGAAGGGAGTCGTCATGCTCGCGTAGCGGGGATGACGATTCCCATACCGATTTAGAATTCACTACAAACCCAACTCACTCAACCCCGGGTGATCATCTGGCCTGCGACCTTGCGGCCAGTGAAATTTTCTTTCGTTTTCAGTAATAGCAAGATCATTAATGCTCGCATAACGCTTTTGCATCAAGCCCTGCTCATTAAATTCCCAGTTCTCATTCCCATAAGAACGAAACCATTCACCTTTTTCATTGCGCCACTCATAAGCAAAACGCACTGCGATGCGATTATGTTCAAACGCCCACAATTCCTTAGTTAAACGATATTCATTTTCTTGCGCCCATTTGCGCGAAAGAAACTCAACAATTTGCGCGCGACCTGTTAAAAATTCATTGCGGTTACGCCATTGGCTATCGGCGGTGTAAGCAAACGATACTTTATAAGGATCGCGATTATTCCAACCATCTTCTGCAGCGCGTACTTTTTGGATGGCAGTTTCGCGTGTGAAGGGCGGAAATGGTGGGCGTGATTCAGACATTTTTTGATCCTCTTTTGCAAATATTTACTTTTCAACAAAATACAAATGTGACACCAACCGGGGCCCCTGTGAGTTCCCCGAGTACTGGAAGAAATTTGGTGGCAAGCGCACAGGAGGTGCGCTTGAGTGACGTCGCGACAAGGATGTCGCGTCGGAACGACAGCAAATTTATGAAGCACGCCGGAAACAGGAACGATTGGGGTGTCCTTTCTTTTGGTTACTTTTCGTTGGACAAGCAACGAAAAGTAACTCGCCAACAGGCGAAAAAATCCAACTACTACAACTCAATCCCTGCCATAGAAACAAACCCTTCCAAGCGCTCAATTCTCGCCAACCACTTACGGACATATCCATAAGGCAATAAGTCAACCTTACCTTGATGCGCCAAAGCTATGTAGGGATAAACCGCAATATCCGCAATTGTAATTACATCAGTCGCCAGCCACTCATGCGTTTGCAAACGGTCATTTAAAATGTTCAATAAATTTTTAGTAACCTGCTCCGCAAGCTCTAAATTAAGCGCACGCCCAAATGAATAGTGTGCGCGCAAGGCTGCAGGCCCCTGCGCCACTTCATTTGCCGCTGTCGATAGCCACTGGGTTATTTCAGCGGCTTTTATTGCATCGGCAGGAAACCAATTATCGCCGCCGTAAGCGCGCGCCAAATAAACTAAAATGGCTTGGCTATCGCGAATAATGATCTCGCCATCTTTTAACACGGGAACTTGCCCAAATGAATTTTTGGCCAAAAACGCTGGTGACTTTTGTTCACGCTCCGAGCGATTTATTTCAATGCGTTGATAAGAAATATTTAACAGAGAAAGCAGCAACCGCACTTTATGACAATTGCCAGAAATATCAAATTCGTAAAGCTCAATCATGGCTAAACCTCAAGTGTTAGTTTCATAGTGCGCAAGTCGCGCTTTAAGTTGTTCAATTTCATCAACAAGTGGCTGCACCGCAATTCTAATTTCGTCTTGGGTAAAGCGTGGAGTAATATGTTTTGAACAATTCCATTCCAGCGCCTCCACATGAATAAGAATGACGCGCTCTACTAAACTCTTTGATTCTGCATCAATCAAGCGCTCATATAACTCCGCATTTTCATTTGCATGAATCACTTGCGCGCGCGCCCAAATTTTTAAACGATGACGACCCGCATAGTCCATTAAAAATAAGCACACACGGTCATTGGCGTTGATATTTCCTACACTAATGTATTGACGATTGCCGCGATAATCCGCGTAGCCCAAGGTTCGTTCATCTAGCACTTTTAGAAAGCCTTTTGCACCACCGCGATGTTGCACATAAGGCCACCCATTTTCGCCAACAGACGCTTGGTAAAAACTATCGCGACTGCTAATAAATTCTGCATCAAGCTCGCTCAACCTATTGCGCTGATCCGGCGATTGCTCGAAGCGTTTATTATGCTCACGACTACCATAACGCTGTTGCGCTATTTTTACGCTTTCAGTAAACGCTATATCGGCAAAGGCGCGTGGCATAATAAACTCCTGAATAAAAACTTATTTTGCAAATGCGTTAACTACCGGAAAATCAATTTCCGTTTGAGCTACTGAATTTACATAATTCGTTAGCGTGTTTAGCGCAACATGTAAAACAATCTCAACAATTTCGGCATCTTTAAAGCCGGCAGCCTTTACAGCATTGATTGCATCGTTGGAAACATGACCGCGCGCTTGGGCAACACTCACGGCGAAACGAACTGCAGCGTCTGCTTTTGCATCACCCGAGAAGCCTTTTCGATTTGACGTGATTTCAGCTGCATCTAACTTCACCACATGCGTTGCCAAATAAGTGTGGGCAGACAAGCAATAGTCGCAGCCATTAAATTCCGCAATAGCCAAGGCAATACGCTCACCAGTCTTCGCACCAAGACTTGCCTTGCCCAGTGCACCATTCAAGCTTAAATAACCTTCCAAAGCAGCTGGGCTGTTTCCCACTAACTTCATTAGGTTGGGAACTACACCCAGTTGTTTTTTCACAGCATCCAGCAACGGCAATGAAGCGGCTGGTGAAGATTCGATGCTTGGTACATGTAAACGGCTCATAGTATTTACTCTCTCAATAAGGGGTTAGGATTTGTTTGCTCGGCGAGTGATGCCATATTGCCAACAACCGTAAAAATGAAGAATACTTACCAAAAGCAATTAATTGTTTCCAAAACAGGAATAATCAATGGATAGATACACCGAACTTCAGGTCTTTGTGAGCGTTGCCGAATGCGAAGGCTTTGCCGCTGGAGCGCGCAAGTTGGGCATCTCACCGCCGGTCGCAACCCGCGCTGTCGCCGACCTTGAAGCGCGCTTGGGGATAAAGCTTTTAACTCGCAGCACACGTCACGTAAGGCTGACCGATGCCGGCAAGCGCTATTGGGATGACGCAAAGCGCATCCTGTTAGAAATTGCTGAGGCTGATGAAGCCGCCACCGGAATTAATGGCGAACCCAGTGGACATCTCGCCGTAACCGCACCGGTTTTGTTTGGCAAAATGTTTGTACTGCCGGGCGTCATTGATTTTTTGAATCGCTATCCGCGCATGGAAGTGAACGCCTTGTTTTTAGATCGTGTGGTTAATTTATTGGAAGAGGGATTGGATGTAGGTATTCGCATTGGCGAACTCGCCGATTCCAGCATGCGCGCAATTCGCGTGGGCTCAGTGCAGCGCGTAGTCTGCGCATCACCCGATTATTTAGCGCACATGGGGACACCGCAACATCCCAATGAATTACCTCAACACACTATCATCACAGCAAACGGGTTAAACGCGAGCACGGATTGGAAATTTAACGATGGGTTTAATATTCGCGTAAAACCACGCTTAAGTTTTGCGACGAATGACGCCGCCATGGAAGCCGCAATCGCGGGCTTTGGCATAACACGTTTATTGTCCTACCAAATTGCACCGCAATTAACAGCCGGCCGCTTGAGGATACTATTTCCTGAATTTGAAAAAAATAAAATCCCTATTCATGTTGTTCACCGCGAAGGCCGTTACGCCTCCGCAAAAATTCGCAGCTTTGTGGATTTAATGGTAGAAAGATTGCGCGCAGAGAAAGCGTTAAACTAAGCGCGGCGTCATAGATTTATAACCAATGACTACCTAGAATGCCAAACAGTGACACAGGAACCGTGTTTTTAGTAAAGGATTTTTAACGAAGGGGCTTTCATGAAAAAGTACGTTTTAGTATTGGGTTTGTTAGGTGCTACAGCATTCCCAGCAGCTGCAAATAATGTTTATTTATATGCAGATAGCGGGCGCAGTAGCGTGGCTAAAATTGAGGACCAATCCGAACAAACCTTAGCAATGGGTCTTGGCTACACACTCACGAGCCATATTAACATTGAGTTGGGCTATCAGGATCTTGGTAAACTTACCACTTCTGAGTTTACTTATTACCCAGGTGTTCACGGTGCAGCGGGCTTTTTTGATGCACACGCAATTCAGTTAAGTGCTATCGCAATATTGCCTATAACAGAAATATTTGCGTTACGTGCCCGCTTGGGTTACTCACAAATAAAAGGCGATTCCGTTTTCTTCTCGTACGATAAACTTACCCAAGAGCGCTTAGCCACTACAAATTCAACATCTGAAAACAAGGCAATTTATGGAATAGGTGCCGATCTAAAAATTAATGAGAAAATTTCATTACGTGCCGATTATATTAAATTCGATAGCACAGATATTGCCTCCAAAACTATTGGAGTTGCTTATCAGTTTTAAAAAAGCAAAAGATGTAGCGCTCGCACCACTCAAGGCAATGCGCACTCGCCCTGTTCAGTTGTAAATGGAGATGTGATGCAAATTAGCTTACGATTCTTTAAATTGAGCCGAAGCAAATCTTCAACATGATATTTCACAAATAGCTGGTTAAATTCGCCACTGGCTTGCATTCTTTGCAAGCCAATTTTTAGCCGTTCAGCAAGCTTAGGGAATTTTTTGCTCACATATAAATACACAGGATAGTGATAATAAATTAGCAAATGCGAGTCTATAACAAGAAAGGGATAATTCTTTTTTTTGATTTGAATAGACCCGCTCTATTTCATCAATTCCCAACGGAATACAATCAAAGCGCTGGGCGCTTAGCATTTTAAATACACACCCTCATTAAGCAATTGCGCGTAGCGAGTAGACGTAATTTGCGAACCGAAGGGTTGATAGCGAAAGTCACCAAACTCAGGGCGTGTAAGCTCAAGAGCTCGGTCGATAAGTTGGTAGCGATAGGCATAGTGAGCATCAAAATCCTTTAACTTCAAATAACTCACTCGCATGGGTTCAGAATTTTCATTTGCTGCCGATTTATTAGCAACGAGCGCGAGCACGGCATTCAACACCAAACTGGCCACTAGCAAATGGATTATGCTCACCAAACGATTCATAGGTAATCCGTTGTCTATAGTACTTAGTGTAGCTGTTTGGCTCGGATTTGCCAGAATGCAACTGACTTCTAAATCAACATCGGCTAGAGTTCATTTGTTCTTGCACCTGACTTGTGCTTAGCTTAACGCACGCAAACTAGGAATTAGCATGACGCCCGATTTTAATCCCACTGGCGAAACAGAATCGCAACAAACGGCTAGCCCCTACAAAAGGGTGCGTGCTCGTGGCGTTATGGATGGTCTCAATGGAAAATTTAGCAACGAAGATTTAAGCAACATTGAAATGCCATCGCATTGGGCAGTGCCTTGGTCAGATTTAATGATGGTGATGATGGTGATGTTTGCGGTCATGCTCGCCACCCATTTGGCCGAGCGCGATGTGTCAGAACTTTTTAAGAAAGATACCAATCCACAACCCAAAGAGCATGTACAACCACCGCCACCAAAAACCAGCTTAACCCAGCCACAACCGCAAACCGATTTGCACTCAGATCAAACAACTCCCACGCAACCCAAGGTAGACAACACAAAAGAGCAATCGGAAAATTTTGAAGCCAAACCTGCCGCTTTAGCAAAAACTGAGCAAGGCGCAATTCCTATTCAAGACATTTTGCGGCTCAGTAAACATTTGGTGACCGAAGCAAACTTAGAGGATATAGACGTAGTCTTAACGGATAACCAATCGGTGAAAGTCAGTGTGCGCGGCAATTTATTATTCGATTTAGGTAAGGCCGATTTAAAACCTGAAGCCATTTCATTTCTGCAAAATTTATCAACAATTATTGCCGCTAATAATTATCAAATTGAAGTTGCCGGCCACACCGATAATTTTCCCGTTAGTAATCCAGCCTACCCCACCAACTGGGAATTATCCTCTGCACGCGCCGCACGTGTTGCACGTTATTTAATTCAATTTGGCAAATTGGAACCGGGGCGTTTTACCGTTATCGGTCATTCATTTTATCAACCGACAGTCGCTATGGATTCACTCGCCAACAAAGCTAAAAATCGTCGTGTTGAAATTATTATCACTCGCCTTGAATACAAACCTTGAGCGCCCCTAAGAGGACAGCATGAATAAAAATCATTCCATCATTGGCATCGTACTCTGTAGCTTGCTGTTATTAGGTAGCATGGTTATTGGCGATGGCCGCACACTTATGTTTAACCTTGAGGGGTTAGTGGTAGTCATTGCCGGCACACTGGGCGCAACCTTTATCAGTTACCCTTACCACGCCTTGCGGGTTGCATTGCGTGTCGCCGTAAATTCCTACCGAACCCGCGTACCTACGGCAAAAGAAATTGTCGATTCGTTACTGCATTTATCTATGCTCTCCAAAATTGATGGCTTGCTAGCGCTTGAAGACGGCGGAGACCGCGCAAGTGTTTTATTTTTGCGCCGAGCACTTTCAATGTTGGTGGACGGTTTCAGTGTGGATGAGTTGCGCGATACGCTTTATACCGAGATCCATTTTTTTCAACAGCGCCGCGCATTACAAGAGCGCGTATTCCGCCACATGGCTATTCTCGCACCTGCATTTGGTGTCGCCGGTGGTGTGATTGGTTTGGTGGGAATGCTCGCTGGCATTGGCGATACCGGCGTTATTTTACGTACAATTCCTGTGGCTCTTACATCAACACTCTACGGAATTATTCTCGCGTATTTTGTGTGTATTCCCATTGCCGAAAATATTCACTCGCGCACACAGGAAGAATTGCTGATTCATAAATTGATTGCAGAAGGTGTAACGCTAATTGGTCAGGAATATAACACCATGCGTTTGCAAACACGCTTGCAGTCTTTTATCACACCCCATGAACGCGACATTCAAAATATGAGCATAAAAGAAATTCGTGAGCGCTATGAAGAACTCAAGAATTCTCGATTGGATCGTTAACCGCGTTTGGAATTCAAATTTTTACATTAACTACAATTCCACTCACCGCAAAGGGATCTGCATCCGGCCGGTTAACACCGTCTGCCGCGTGTAGGATTTGCGTCTGTTGAATCTTATCTGCCACATCATAAGTGGCGCTGGCAGCGGGAACTTGCTGCACGTGTTCAATCTTGTGCTGCAAGGTTTGAATCTGCGTTTGCAGCACCGAAATTTGCTTTTCTTTTTCCGCAGCAGGTGTGGTCGCGCAGCCGCGCCAATCAGCGCATTGTCGCTGTAAATCTGCAATCTGACTTTGGTAACCGTTAATACTCGCTGATGTTTCGTTGATACCGGTCATTCTGCTCTTCTCCGTGTTGCCCAAGGTTCCCCCTAAATAGAATGACTCGCCTTCCATTTGTTACACACTCATACAAAATAATTTGCATCACATGCAACTATTCACCTCGTAACCGCATCCAAGGCTACCAATGAATTTTTGATTTAAGGGACTCTAATGCGCAAACTACTTTTTCCTCTCGTTTACAGCCTAGCATTTTCCTCCGTGTGCTTTGCCCAAGCCGACACACCTGAAAACACCCAAGCACTAACTGATGGCGCCGCGGAAAAGGTGGACGAAATTGTTATTGTTGGCGAACAACCGGGGCCTACTTTATGGAAAGTCTTTAAGGGCGACCATGTACTTTGGATTCTGGGAACCTTTGGCCCTCTGCCCACAAAATTACACTGGCGCTCGCAACAAGCGGAAGACGCCATCATCCACTCCCAAGAAGTTTTCATGCTTCCGGTTGCCCACGCAGAAATTGGGTTTTTTCAACAATTGGCATTATTGCCTTCTGTGATTGGGCTTAAAAACAGCCCCGATGGTTCAACACTGCAGGAAAAAGTTCCTGCAGATGTTTATGCGCGCTGGCTTGTGCTTAAAGAAAAATATATTGGCAAAGACAGAAGCATAGAAAAATATCGCCCCATTTTTGCTGGGCATGAACTGCTTGAAACGGCGCAGAAAAAATCTGGCTTCGATAATGACAATATGATCGTCAAACGTGTGCAAGAGATCGCGAAAAAACACAAGATCAAAGTAACCACCCCCACCTACGAATTTACCTTGGAACAACCGCGCCAAACGCTTAAGCACTTCAAGCAAGCTGAAATGGATGATGTGGCTTGTTTTACCAAAATGGTCGATCACATGGCGACCGATCTGGACAATATGCGCCTGCGCGCTAATGCTTGGGCGACAGGGGATCTTGCTGCACTTGCCGGTTTGCCCATTACAGACCCCGGCAGTGAATGTTGGGATGCCATTATGAAATCATCTTTTGCCGAACAGGAAGGCATGCAAGATATTCCCGCAAAAGTGGAGGCAGAATGGTATGCGCGAATTGACGAAGCGCTCACCAATAACGCCTCTAGCTTCGCCTTGGTGCCAACAGCGGAAATGCTGAAAAGCGAAAGCGTGATGGCAAAAATGCACGCGAAGGGTTATCGCATAGAAGGCTTTGGTTTTGATGCTGTAAAAGCCGACGAATAGGCGCAAAAATATATTTGCAGTTTGCGACTTGCCACCACTCATTTTTAAAAATGCTGCCTGCTACAATCGCCGCTCAACTTCAATATCCAGGGTGGGTTTTATGGTGGCGGCAAGAGTGGCGGCAGTAGGTGCTTTGATTGGCAAGGGATTGAAAAAAGGTGGTGCAGCTTTGCAATGGCTAGCGCGCGGCCTGTTTGGTGAAATGCAATGGAACTTGCCGCCCTGGATGCGTTGGAGTGGCAAGCAGCTTGCGCGTTTTACGGACTTGGTAAAGCGCAAACCCAAAGCCAGCATGGCGAGCTTCGCCGGTTTAGTTCTACTCAGCGCAGGCGGCCTGTTTGGCTATCATTGGTACAAACACCTCCCCAAACCCGTTTACCCGCAATGTGAAGTTACCGCGCCTGCGCTGACTACCTATCCCGATGACAAACAAAAAATTCATCCGCTGATTCTCAAGTGCAATGAATCTGTTGCACCGCTCGAAGCCGTTGGAAAACCGGCAACCAAAGGTCTCACCTTAAAGCCGAAAATCGCCGGACAATGGCAGTGGGAGAACGACCGCAAGTTGGTGTTTACGCCTGCGGCCGATTGGCCCGTTGGCCAAGCTTTTGAGCTCAACCTCGCCAAAGAAAAATTATTGGCCTCGCAAGTGCGTTTGGAAAAATACGATTTTGAATTTAAAACTGCACCTTTCGTCGCGCAAATTTCCGAGAACCAGTTTTACCAAGACCCGACCGACCCCGCGCAGAAAAAATTAGTGGCGACTGTGCATTTCAGCCACAGCGTGAATGCCGAGGAATTTGAAAAACATATTCAATTGTCGCTCGCCAAAGACGCTGCCTTTTTAGGTTTGAACAGCGATTCAACCGGCTTCACCGTGAATTACGACAAACTCAAACTTAACGCCTACATTCACTCGCACAGTTTAAGTTTGCCGCGCGAAGACACCCCCATGACCTTGCTGTTGAAAAAAGGTATTCATGCGAGTCGCGGTGGCGATGGTACAGCGCAAGATCTGAGCAGCAATATCACCATTCCCGGTCGCTACAGTTTGCGCTTCAGCAGCTTCGGGATGATTTTGGCGGACAACGAAAAGCTGGAGCCGGAACAAGTCTTAATTTTTAACAGCAATGCGCCGGTAACCGACAGCAGCTTGGATAAAAAAATCAAAGCCTGGGTGTTGCCGGAATTTCATCCCGATGAAAAAAAACAGGCTTCGCACAACTACCCTTATGGGTGGAACACTGACTATGTGGATCAAAAAATTCTCGCCGCATCTGAACCACTCGCATTGAATTTATTGCCGAGCGACGACTCACAACAATCGCTGCACAGTTACCAATTCAAAGCGCCCGTGGGGCGTTACATTTACCTCGAAATTGCGCCGGGCATTATGGCCGTGGGTGGCACTCAATCGGCACAAACAACGGTTGCGGTCATTCGCGTTAAGCCTTACGAAAGCTCGCTGAAAATATTGGGCGATGGCGTGATTCTCGGCTTAAACGGCGAGCGCAAACTCGGCCTGGTCAGCCGCGCATTGGATGGTGTGGAATTGGAAGTGGGCCGCTTGTTGCCCAACCAATTGCATCAATTATTGGCCATGACCAATGGCGACTTCGTAGTACCCAGCGAATATGAAGGCTGGCAGGAGGATCGCGTGGTAGAGCGCTTCTCTGAAATTCACCCCACACTCAGCAACACACCGGGCAAGCCCGTGTACGACAACCTCGACCTGAGCGGCTACTTCAAAGCCGATAGCCCCGGCCACTCTAAGCTGGGCGTATTCCTCGTGCGCGCAACGGGTTTAACGCTCGGCAATAAAGACAAGCAGGGCTCGCAAGAGCGCAAGGATTACAACACCAGTAGAAACAGCGATAGCCGCCTCTTACTGGTGACCGATCTCGGCATTTTGGTGAAAACCAATAAAGACGGCAGCCAAAACGTCTACGTGCAATCTATCGCCAAAGGCGAACCCGTTGCTGGTGCGCGGGTAGAATTAATTGGTCGCAATGGCTTGGCGCTGGAAACACGCACCACCGATGCCAGCGGCAAAATCGAATTGCCCAAACTCTCTGAGCAATATCGCCGCGAGAAAACCCCATTGTTGATATTGGCGCACTACGGCGATGACATGTCGTTCCTGCCCTACAACAACTACAGCCGCCGCCTGAACTTCTCGCGCTTTGATACCGGTGGTGTGGAGACTGACGTAGACCCTAATAGCTTAAGCAGCTATGTGTTCAGCGACCGCGGTTTGTATCGCCCCGGCGAGGAAGTGCATTTAGGCAATATTGTGCGCACTCAGGATTGGAAAAGTGGTCTCGAAGGCGTTCCGCTGGAGTTGGAAATTACTGATCCGCGCGGCATGCAGGCCTATCGCCAAGCCTTTAACGCCAAGGCCACCGGCTTCAACGAATTCAGCTGGAAGCCCTCAGTGAGCGCGCCGACCGGCACCTACAGCGCCATGATTTATTTGGTGAAAAGCGGCCATCGTGACCGCATGCTGGGCAGCACTACCATCAAAGTGCAGGAGTTTGAGCCAGATCGCCTGAAGGTGAGCGCCAGCTTGTCCGACCAGCCCGTCACCGGCTGGCTCAACCCAGATAAAGTCAGCGCCAAAGTCCAAGCCATGAACCTCTTTGGCACACCGGCGACTAACCGCCGCGTAACCGCGCAGATGACCTTGTCGCCCGCCGTGCCCAGCTTTGCGGGCTATGCGGACTACAAATTCTACGACCCCAACAAGTTTAACGAAGGCTCGCAACAAGCCCTGCCCGATGCCACCACCGATGACAAAGGCCAAGCCAGCTTTGATTTAGGCCTCGCCCGCTTCGCCAAAGCGACCTATCGCCTATCGATTCTGGCACGTGTGTTTGAGCCAGAAGGTGGGCGCAATGTGGCAGCAGTGAGCGATGTGCTGGTGTCCAGCTCTGCCTACCTTGTGGGCGTGAAAAAGACGGATGCCGACCTAAAATTCATCACCAAAGCCAGCAAACAATCCAGCCAATGGATAGCGCTTAACCCTGAGCTCAAAGGCCAACAAGTAGATGGTTTGACGCTGGAATGGATTCAAAGCAAATACGTTTCGGTCTTGCTGAAACAGAACGATGGCACCTACAGATACCAATCGCGCTTGAAAGAAACCCTGCGCGATTCGCACCCGCAAAGCCTTGCGGCCAAAGGCTCGGATATCAGTTTACCGACCGATGAACCGGGCGATTTCGCCTTGGTGTTGCGCAATGCCGAAGGACAGGAGCTCAACCGCCTAAGCTATTCAGTGATTGGCCAGGGCAACCTCAGCCGCTCGCTGGAACGCAGCGCTGAGCTGCAGCTCAAGCTCAACAAAACTGAGTACTCGCCTGGCGATAGCATTGAAGTTTCCATTCAAGCACCTTACACAGGCGCGGGTTTGATCACCCTTGAGCGCGACAAAGTCTACGCCCACCAGTGGTTCAAAACCGACACCACCAGCTCGGTGCAGCACATCACCGTGCCCGCCAATTTTGAAGGCAATGGCTATGTGACCGTGCAATTCGTGCGCTCGCTCAACTCGGAGGAGGTCTTTACCAGCCCGCTTTCCTACGGCGCTTTGCCGTTCAAAATGTCGCTCGCACCGCGTACCCAAGTGCTTACACTTAAAGCGCCAGAGCTGATTAAACCGGGCGAGACTTTGGACTTGGAGCTGCAGGCACCAACCGCCAGTCAAGCGGTAATCTACGCGGTGGATGAAGGCATTCTGCAAGTCGCGCGCTACAAAGCGCCCGACCCGCTCAGCTTCTTCTTCCAGAAGAGCCGTTTGGAAGTGGATTCCAGCCAAATTCTGGATTTGATCCTGCCGGAATTCAGCCAACTGCTGAAAGCCTCCGCCCCCGGTGGCGATGGCGATGGTGCGCTTGGCCGCAACCTAAACCCCTTCAAAAACAAGCGCAAAGCACCGGCGGTTTACTGGTCTGGTTTAGTGGATGTTTCACCCTCCGGCACCAAAGTCAGCTACAAAGTGCCGGACTACTTCAACGGCAAGTTACACCTGTTTGCGGTCTCGGTAGATCACGAATCCATAGGCGTGAGCGAAGGCGGCGCGGAAGTGCGCGGTGACTTGATCATCACCCCCAATGTGCCGGTAATGCTGGCACCGGGCGATGAAGTGGACGTGAGTTTCGGCCTTGCCAACAACCTCAAAACCAGCAGCGGCAAAGTCGATATCAGCCTGAAAACCTCGGCCAATATCGAAGTGGTGGGCGATGCCAAACAGAGTTTGGATATAGCCGCAGGCAAAGAAGGCCAAGGCAGTTTCCACGTGCGCGCCAAAGACACACCCGGAGCAGCGAGCTTGGTGTTTGTCGCCAGCAGCGGTGCCGCCAAAGCGCAATTGGAAGAAGGTTTGAGTGTGCGCCCCGCCGCGCCTTATCGCACGGCGATCACCACTGGCCGCACCGAGAGCGACAAGAAGCAACTGCTGCTCACGCGCAAACTCTACGAACCCTTCCGCACGGTCAACGTGACGGCAGCCTACACGCCGCTGGCGTGGGCGAGTGGTTTGCAGCAGTACTTGGACGATTACCCCTACTCCTGTACCGAGCAATTGGTGAGTATGGGCTTGCCCGCGCTGCTCTACAGCCAGCATCCGGACTTAGGCCAACTCAAAGGCAATGGCTCCGTGAACGGCGTGCTTCAGCTGCTGCAAGGCCGTCAAAATGAGGAAGGTGCTTTCGGTCTCTGGTCGGCCAGCACGCGCGTTGCCAATTGGCCATCGCTCTGGGCAATCCAGTACATGATTGAGGCGCGCGATCGCAACCAGCAGATCCCGAGCGAACTCTTCAGCCGCTCGCAACAATGGCTGAACCGCATGGCAGGATCTTGGGGCAATAGCATGGACGATATGCGCATGCGCGCTTACGCCATCTACCTGCTAAGCCGCTTGGGTGTGCAGACCGGTAGCCAGCTGAGCAGCTTGCAGCAAGAGCTAAAAGCTCGTTATCAGGATGCATGGCCAACGGACATCACCGCCGCTTATGTGGCTGCCAGCCAGCGTTTACTGCAACAGACAGATCTCGCGCAGAAAACCCTGAAAACTATTCCGTGGAAAAACAGCAGCTACGACAGCGATGGCTACTACGATGCGCTTGGGCACCAAGCCCAGCTCTTGTACATCTACGCCAAGCACTTCCCGGAATTGCTGGATAAAGTACCCGCCACCACCCTGGATGATATGAGCCAGCGCATCAGCAATCGCGAGTATTCCAGCTTGAGCGCAGCCTATACGCTGCTGGCCTTAACCCAATACGGCGAAGTAGCCACTGGCCAAGCCAAAGCGCCGGTGAAGCTCAGCACCATACTCGCGAACGATGCCCTGCAAGCGCTGGCAGGCTCGGCCAACTTGCTGCAGAAAGCCGATATACCGCTCAACAGCAAAGGCGTACAGCTGAATCAAGACACCAAACTGCCGCTCTTCTACAGCTTGGTAGAACGTGGCTTTGACCAGCAAAGCGCCAGCTTGCCGGAGGTAAAACAAGGATTGGAAATCCAGCGCGAGTATCTGGATCTCACCGGTAAACCGCTGGAACAAATCAAAGTCGGCGAAGAATTCCTCGTCCGCCTGCGTCTACGCACGGTTGATAAGAGCTACCTCAACCAAGTTGCCGTGGTGGATTTACTGCCCGGCGGTGTAGAACCCGTGATCAATCGCGTAGTCTTGCCAACACCTGTGCAAGCAAGCGAGGAAAATAGCGAGCCTGAAGCCAGCGAGAACGAAGAGGCTACTGAAGGTGAAGGTGGCGAAGAAGGCGCTGAAAACGAGGGCGAAGGTGAAGGAGAGGCTGAAGCACCCGCAGGCAATAACGAGCCAGCGCCAACCGTGCCCTTCATTCCGGGCTTTAGCGGCGAACCAGGGCAATCGACATGGCAGGCGGAATTTGCCGATTTGCGCGATGATCGCGTAGTGATTTACGGCTACCTCACCAAAGATATGGTGACCTTCACCTACCGCGTGCGCGCCACCAACGCAGGTTTGTACCAAACCCCGGCCGCCTACGCCGAAGCCATGTACCAACCCAACTTATTTGCCCGCAGCAAGGCAAGTAAGTTTAAAATTGTGAAACCTTAACAAAAACGCGTCCACCATTCGGGGTGGACGCATCGCTAAAAGGATATTCTATGCGAGGGTTAAAAGGTGTTTGCGTGGCCGCACTCGCATTCGTATTAAGCGCGTGCGCCAATCCTGTACCACCTGAAAAAGCATCTTATGTAGGACATTGGCGCTCACCCAACATGTCACTCGAGATCACCCAAGAAGGACGAATTATTTATGAGCGTGTAGACGTTAAAGACGGCCGCACGCTGACAAAAAAACTTGATAGTCCCATTAAAGATTTCCATGGCGACGATATTGAAGTCGGCGTTGCGTCCATTAGCACCACCTTTTTTGTTTCAAAAAAGCCGCATCCCGATGAAGGCAAATGGAAAATGACTGTGGATGGCATTGAACTGACGAGAGAAAACTGACCCAGCATTTTCTGGGGGTAAACTCAGTAATTCGTTAGGTTAAAAGCAGAACAACATTAAACAGGAAATCGTCATCCTCACGCAGCGAGGATGACGCCCCAAAAGATCTACCAGCACAATAAATTTATACAGTGTTTAAGGGCGTTACATCATGTCTTTGCAAGACCCAGAGTTCGATAAATTCAAGCAAGCCTATCAAGAGGGCAATTTTAATTATGCGCTGCATAGTTTAAAAAAACTTCTTGCCAGCTACCCACATTCATTTGCGCTGCACTGGCATCAAGCCAAGGTGTTGGAAAAACTTGAGCGTTTTTCTGAAGCACGCCGCGCCATTGATAAAGTGCTTTCAATGCGTGCTGAATTTATTCCAGCGCTTATTCTGCAAGTGCAATTGGATTTTCATGAGCGTAACGACGAAGACGATAGCGAAAATGCCGACTACGATGACGAACCCAGACTCAGCGAGCACGCGCGTTTTAATTTAATTGAACAGCGCCTCTACAAAATTTTGAGCATAGATCCCAATGCGGTTGATGCACTGCACATGCTGTCGGGATTACTGCGCGGTCACGAAGGTGACGCCCACGTCACCAAAGCAAATCAGTTGCTGAATCGCGCCATTAGTCTTGCGCCTGCGCGTGTAGATTTATTAGAAGATCGCGGTAACAGTTTACTCGGCAGCGCTATTGTTCAAGAGGGCGATACCACCACTTCAATTAATATTGTCAGCACTTTTTCTGGTATGCGTTACAAACGCGATCAAATGGAATTGGCATTGTCGGATTTTCACAGTTGCTACCAACTCACCGGCGAACATCGTTTTGGTTTGCGCGTTGCGTCAATTTTGCATGACTTAGGTCGCTTCGATGAAGCGCTCGCCGCTTACGATAAAGTGCTCGCCAATGTCGCTATCGATGATCCTTATAGATCGATTATTTTGGAGCGCCGTTCACGCTCAGAAAATGATGGCGGTGGTGAGCGCGAGCGCATGGCAAAAATGTTGGAATCCACCATCGCTATGGATGGCAAAGATCGCACTTTAGAAGAAGATAATGTTGCTCAAGCTATGCTCGGCGCAGCACAAGCAGTTCGCGCAGGCAAATCTGTTAGCGAAGCTCTGGAACATCGTATTTCAGATGACCCGGTCGAAAGCACCGTCACCAAAATTGCAACACAAATTATCAATTTGGTTCACGAACCAAAACCTGAATTGACGGCGGTTAACCCGAAAGATTTTCCAGCCTACCAACAAAAATTTCTGGCGAACTGCAAGCGCGATTTAGCCGCATTAGGATTACTTCATATTGGCGATGCCGAAGCAGAAGGCTTGCGATTGATGCTAGGCAAACGCGTGATGATGAGTTTTTTTGCAGATGACACTGGCGATACCGGCGTATCCTGCTTTTGCATGCGCCCGAAACAAATTAATTTTCCAACACGATTAAAATTATTCTTCACCGGAAAATGGAAACTACTCGCCTCGTTTTCCAAAGAAAATAAAATGGTGGAGTGCCTAAGCCAGTTTGTAAATGGCGATTATCTCAGCACTCAATTTGCGAGCATTTCTCCATTTGAATATGGGGCGCCGCTTTACATCGAAAAACTCGCCACTGAATCAGCCACAGAAGTAGTGCTACGCCACCGCGAACGCCTTGCGCAATACAAAGATGATCATCCTCGCGCGATTCCTATTCAATCTTTAGACCTTGAAGGAATGGAAAAACGCTGGGTCAAAGGGCAAGCCAGTAAAAGCGCTTATCGTAAGCAAATTAATTATGTGACGGACAAAGAACTGCGCGGATTATTAGGCATTCAGTACGATCGCTACGCCGATAAAATTCGCGCAAAAATTGAAGTTTTGGCAGCTGACTTATAATTAATGCAGATCTCTAATAATTTAGCCTTGGTAAATCATGGATCAATATAAAACTATCCCAATAACGTTTTTAGGATTAGCCGATCAATTAATTGAAAGAGATGAAAATAGTTTCCCACTAGGGACTTCCGACTTAATGGGAATTAGCTTAGTAAAAAATTATAGCCTGTACCCTGCCCCTCTAAATCATGTTTCTTTTATCTTTTTAATTCACAAATCTATCATTTGTGAATTTAATAATCATAGCGCATACGTTAGTCTCGACCACCCTAATGGAAATGAATTATTTAACGCAAACTTTACTATCGAGATACCTCAAGGGTTTGATCTTGGTGAGGCCGGATATTTTAAATATCCAGATTGGATACCTATTGTCATATCGGGAACCAATTTCTTTTTGCCCCAGCCAGGCATATACCCTGTAAATGTTCATATATTTAATGAAAAGCATAAAATTTCAAATATTTTCTTTAATTACATTAAGACCCCCGAATATACGGCAGATGAGTTGTATGGAATAAAGTCAAAATTACTTTCTTGTCGCGAAGCTGAACTACTTATCAGCTGTGAAGAATGTAAAGACACCATAAAAATTTACACTGGAATTCAAAAAAATGTAAAACGCGAAAGCACAGGATGCATTTGGTATAGCGAAATACCGGATAATTTTTTTTGTAAATGTGGCAAGTCATCTTTTGATCTACGTTATTACAAAGAAAATTTTCATAGCATATTGACGGCTGACCCCTTAAAAAATTATGGATCTAACGGAAAAACTTCATACGAGAGATTGTACTCACACAATAAAATAC
>JAGKXD010000199.1 GCA_021151525.1 Cellvibrionaceae bacterium
GGCATCCGCAATCAGGTACCAGAGGCTGGTATCGCCCCATACGGTTTGCGCAACGCTGAACAGGGTATCGCCCGTGTTTACCATGTACTGGCCAGAGGCCGCGGCGATGTCGTTTTTGATCTCGCTACCGGTAATCGCGCTGTTCCCTGTTGCGCCCGTTACCCCCATGTCGAACCGGACGTTTTTGCCCAGCTGCGCCACTTGATTGCCGTTGCTGCAATGTTGATTAAATAAAAAGAGATGTATATAAAATAAAAAAGGTTAATATCAGTTACTGAATTTGACCTTTGACATTCTGCTTCAACGTTTTGGCTTTGATTGCACGCGTTATTTTTTGCTGAACAATATTGCTTTTATTTCTGGCGAAGCTTCACGCTTAGCCCAATCCAGAAACCATTCGCCTTCTTTCCACCAGTCGGGCGGGGTTCGTGTGGCTGGAAGTTTGTAGTGAGTTTCCACGTTGTGCTTGAGCAGTACCTTTACGAGTTCGATATTATTTTGTGACACTGCTGTGTATATCAGCCTGTCTATAGGTGCATCTTTATAACGCGCGAACCTCGGCATGTCGGGTCGTTTTTCCAGTTCAGGATCTTTATTCCAGTTAAAATAGATGCTCAGACCGTAGTTAGGATTGGCGCCATGGGACAATAAAATATCCGCAATTTCGGGAGTTACATATTTTGGATCATAGTCATATCCATCATAGTATTTGAATTTTTTTGGCACTAATTTTCGATAATCATGATAAACAGCGGACTTATCAGGTCGCTCTCTGAAGGGCGCTTTGTAATCCAGTACCGCGTCAATTATTTCCGGATTATTGGTACCCATCGCAAAATCATAAATAGCCCATACATTTCGACGATCCTCAACATCACCGATATGCTCAATCCATGGTTGTATTACAGAGGCTCCTGATGCCAGCGCAGCCTTCACCTCGGTTGAATTATTATTTTTGATGCCGAGATATAGACGCTCATCTTTCAATCGTTGCTGCTTTTCTGCCAGAGTTTCATCGTGAGGAATAAGCTTGGTTGTTACTTCGCTCAATTTCATATTGAAAAGAACAAGTGGCTGATAGTTTTCAGCAATTTCCAGATAAAGTATTCTCGCTGGATTAGACATAAATTTTTTAGGCGTTTTCTCTCTGACAGTCACGGGAGGTAACTTATACACTTGGACATTCGGGCCGGGTGTTTCGAGGGTATAAGAGAACTCCACATATTCAGGTAGCTTTTTGCAAAAACTAATTGGCGTTTCATTTCCGCCTACAAGTGTCCCATCACTGAATGACGCAATTCCTCGAGCGTGAGGTTCGCTAGTTAACATAATTAATCCGTAGCACGTTGCTAAGGCCGAGTTGGCTCCAGCAAGTACAACAAACGTAATAAATAAAAATATTTTCATCGGCTTACTCAATAAGGAGATGACATAACATCAAAAAACCAAGGTTCATCCGTGAACCTTAGTTCTTATTGTTTTTGCTTAAATATATTTCTTAACTCATTCCCCACATCACCCGTCACGGCAGAGCGAATTAATCGAATGGGATATTCGAATCCTGTCTTGGCAAATAAAGTGGATGAGTCATGAACCTTATAATTGTCCGACATAAAATTTCCCGTGAGCGTTTTGGGTGCACCATCGTCGTAATTTGTCTTTGATGAATTGGTTGCAGCTCCAACATAATCAATTTTTAAAGTGCTCATCGCGCCCATCTTCAATAAGGGCAAACCTGATCCAACATTATCTGACAACTCATTCAGTGAACGAACAAAGTTTAATGTGGCAAGGCTGTCATTATCAGTGTAACCACCCCCTACGTCAGAATGCGCACCATAGCTATTGATCTCAACTAAACGCCCATTGTGACTAGACACCCGCTCCATACCATCGTACCCCACAGAAGTGCTTACTGAATCTCCTTTCGCATGAATACTACTCGACGGAAACGTTAACCTGTGCTCGCTATCTGAAACCAAACTGACGACTTTCAAGTTGTTAAGTTTATCAATCGGCACACGCATATTAAGGTTAAGATTTATATCGTTACCTGGAATACCCGTGGAAGCTACTGGGTCGAACAATAACGTGGATATTTTTGTATCAGCATATTTTCCACTGTCAGCCAGCTCATTTAGGAAATTGATCGCAGTAGCTCCTCCGCGGCTAAACCCCGAAACTATTAATTCTGAGTTACTTGCATTAGAGCCTACCGCATCAAAATTCTTTTGCAACTCGCGCATAGCGTAGGCCGTTCTTTCGTCGACACCCAGTCCAGCTGCTGTATTAAAAAGCATGTCACCAGCTAATTCGGTGCGGCTAAAAATATCACTCCCCTTGAGTATTTCTTTCCAGGCAGTTGTGCCTTCTCCCGGCACATAGACAACATGATTGTCAGCGTTTAAACCGGCTTTGTCATACATTTCCCTAAACATAGTATTAAGTTTTTGAATATTTGAACCATCTCCATCAATTCCCAATGCTGCCTCGGCTTTGCGATTCCCCGTCCCATCAAACAGCACAATTTGTTGTTTCTTTAAGAAAGCAGCTTTTTCCTCTTCTGACATATTTTCTGTCGCTGCAGCCAAAGCATCATATTTGGCTTTTACTACCGCAGCTTGGGCAGGCGCTTCTTTGTTCACTAACTTTTGTTTCTCGTACAGATAGATATCAGACTTAACGCCCGCTGCAACCAAACTATTTGCGGTGGCATTCCCGAACACATCAACAGCAATTTGAGCCCAGTCTTGCTTGCCTCCAACACCCATCAAGCGATTAACGGTAGAACCAATTATTTTGCCGGTCGCCGAACTGATCAGTTGCGAACCGAAAGTACCCATTCCCAAATCAGCACCTTCCAGGATAGAACCAGACCCACCTGCTAGTGAACTTAGCCCTGCACTGAGAGAAGAAGCAGCTACAGATTTCCAACTGAAAGAAGTATTAACGCCAGCAATTTTGTTCGCTGCATAAGCGGACACATATCCGACTGCACCTTGGACAAAGCTACCTGTTGTTGTGAACTTACCCGCTTTATCAATTAAACCCGCCGCTTCAGATGTTCCCTTTAAATAGGATGCAGCACCCGCACTAAAGGCTGAGGTTAGGCCACTGGCGAATGCACTACGCAAGCTGATTTTTTCTTGCATACCAGTGGCAACCCCCACCATTTGGGAACCAAGGCTGCCAACAAATCCACCAACTGCCGCTGCCGCCATAGACGCAACCGTACCACTAACTGCAACACCTGCTATGGCCGCACCCGTAGCTGCTAGCCCCCCTGATAGAGCTGCAGTTCCCGCCGCCCAAACCCCGGCGGAAGCCGCAGTGGCACCGGTTGACGCGATTGTCGCGCCCATGGCACCCGCCGCCGCACCCGCCGTCACCACGGTCAGGATCACCGCCACCACAATAATCGCGATCATCGCCAACGCATTACAGCTCTTCGATGGCGGTGGTGGTGGGGTAGGGCTTGGGGTGGTGTCCCCGATAATTTCTTGCGGGTTGTAGGGTTTAAAGGTGGTGGAGTTGTTGTGCTCCGTGCGCGCTACGTTCGGCAGGCGCAGGGTTTGG
>JAGKXD010000089.1 GCA_021151525.1 Cellvibrionaceae bacterium
GGATTAGGAAATGCAACAACTTTTAGCTAAATCTATTTTGTTTGTATGTGCTTTTTTGCCAAGTTTTGTTATGGCTGATTATGTAGATCAGGATGGTGTGTTGCACACGGGAACTACGGGTTATCAGCAAAGTAGTGGTGGAAGTTTGGGGGCGTATACACCACCACCAACGGCTGCAACACAAGGCAGTACACCATCAGCTGAGGCTATGAGGAGCAAAGAGTGTGGCGATAAACTGGGTGCGGCATATAATGCAAGGGGGCAGGCTCGTGCAACAGCATCGGACGATTACGCTCGTGAACTTCTTAAATGTCCTCTTGAGATATCAAAGGAGGTCAAACAGTCAGATGGGAGTGTGGTTACCTACACTCCATACAAAACTTGTGAAAACGGGCTGGCTGCGTTGAAAACGGCAGCCATTGATGCGGCTGAAAGTAAATTTACACAAGCAATAAATGCTTTGCCTTCTTATTGTCCTCGTCCTCAGCAGTAATTTTTTGTACAGTAATTATGGTTCTTATTGCTAATAGCTAGGATGTTAAAAATGGTTATAAATCGGATGAACTATAAATCTTCCCTTGTATGGGGATTTGCTTTAATACTTCTTTGTTGTGTATTTGTTGTTAAAAGTTTTTTTTTAGATCGCAATGACCATACAAGTTTTACACAAGAAATAATCCCGAAAAGTTCCGTGGTGAATAAAAATTCAGTGATGAGTTTGGATGCGTCACATGATGTGACCGCTCAGAAGATAGGCTCTTCTGTGGTTATAGAGGAACCTTCTGGTTTAAGTCAAACTAGAACTGCGGGCGGAACTCCAGCAGACAAAAATACATTGGAAAAGTGGTTTGAATCTAGAGGGCGATTTACGTCTGAATCTCTGACAGGCTATGAATCATATGATATCGAAACCCTGAAAAAACTTGTTGCGTCTGGTGATTTGAAGGCGATGAGCGTTTTAACCCGCTTTTATCTTTCCGAAAGATACTCGGGAGCTGATGGTGGGGTTAAGGCGATGCAGCTTTCTAAATTTGCTGCCGCCTATGGGTCAATAGATGCTTTGCAAATGTATTCTGTGCTTTATGAAAATGCCAAACATGCTTTCACATCTCAAAAGTTAGCATATGATGATCTCGTGGAGGTTCTGGCGTGGAAAAATACTGCTGCTCTTCGAGGTGATATGACATGGAATAATGTGGGAAAGACTGATTTGGATAGCTCAGGTGTGGTTTTAACTGATCTCGATCGTGAGCGTATTGCTCAACGTTCGCAAGAAATTTATAACGAACTCCTAGCAGCTCGAAAAGAACTGGGTCTGGGGGAATTTGATAATTCTAGGCCTGTTGAAGCAGATCGTTTTTTTACGTATCTAGATGATTTTATGAAACCTAAAAAGTAGTTTTTGTAAATAATCTTCCTTTAAAGGGTTACTTTTCTGTAACCCTTTTTTTAATGCTCATTTAATAGCTTGCTCCTACTCTGCCTACGAATCCCTGCGCGAACACAATAAAGCGGCTATGACGCTGACGGATTGATTCGTTTTTTCGTTGTAATCCATCATTAAATTCTACCCATTTCTATTTTGATATTGATTATCCTGTGAACACTTAATCTGAGCGAGGTGTTTATGAGCGATAAAATCATGCCCGTCCTTTTTGTCCCCCACGGTGGTGGACCCATGCCTCTATTGGGTGAGCCCAATCACCGCGAACTTACAGCCTTTATGCAATCCGTAAGTGCTGATTTGCCGCATCCAAAAGCGATTTTGGTGATTACAGCGCATTGGGAAGAGTCAGTTGCCACCATTTCCAGCAGCCCTGCACCGGGTATGTTGTATGACTATTATGGCTTCCCTCCTGAGTCTTATAAGTTTACTTATCCTGCTGCGGGCAGCCCGGCCTTGGCTCAAGAGATTGCAGATTTGCTGGCGGAGCAGGGCATTAAATCGCAATTGGATGCCGGGCGGGATTTTGATCACGGTAGTTTTGTGCCGCTGATGCTGATGTACCCGCAAGCAGATATTCCGGTTGTGCAATTATCGCTGCTTAAAAGCCTGAACCCCGAGGCGCATATAGCCTTGGGCAGGGCACTCGCGCCTCTACGTGAGCAAGGTGTTTTGATTTTGGGCTCGGGAATGTCTTTCCATAATATGCAGGCATTTTTTTCGGGGAACCCAGCCACGCCCGCGCGAAGCGAGCGTTTTGATGTCTGGCTGACAGAGACGTTAACTGATGCAAATCTCGCTCAAAGTGAAAAGAATGCGCGCATGATTGATTGGCAAAATGCACCTGAGGCGCGCTTCTGTCATCCGCGTGAAGAGCATTTGTTGCCTTTACATGTGTGCTTTGGTGCGGCTTCAGCTGCTTCGCCGGCTGCGGCAAAAATCTTTAGTGGCTTTCTGTTTGATACAAAAATATCCGCGTTTTTGTGGTCTTGAAGTGTGCAAATCTATTGATTTAGCGCCACTTACTTAAAGTTTGACTACACTCAGAGTTATTCGTGAAAATTTGAGTGTAGATGCAAATGAAAAAAGTCTTGGTCGTTGAAGATAGCGATATGGTGATCAAAGTATTGCGTCATTTGATCGCGCCATATGCCGCTTATCAGGCGCTCTTTGCGGCCAATATGTTGCAAGCAAAAGAGCTTATTGACCAAAATCCTGACATTTTTGCCGCTTTGGTTGATTTGAATTTACCTGATGCCCCAAACGGTGAAGTGGTTGATTATGTGCTTCAACAAAAAATCCCAGCCATTGTTCTCACCGGTAGTTACGACGAAAAAAAGCGCGAGCAGCTCTTTGCCAAAGGTATAGTGGATTACGTTACCAAGGAAGGGCGTTACGCGTACAACAAAGCGGTTGCCCTCATTCAGCGCTTGGAAAAAAATCAGCAAATAAATGTGTTGGTGGTTGATGATTCTGATATGTCGCGCAAGCATGTCAGCAATCTATTTCGCCGTCATTTGTTTAACGTCTTTGAAGCGAAGGATGGTGTGGATGCTATTAAGCTCATGCTCGAAAATCCTGATATTAAGTTGCTCATCACTGATTACAATATGCCACGGATGGATGGTTTTGAATTAGTGAAAAATCTCCGTTACAAATACGATAAAACCGATTTGATTATGATTGGTGTTTCGGGCGAGAGTACTGAAGCCTTGTCAGCAAAATTTATTAAGCATGGCGCTAATGATTTTTTGCGTAAACCATTTCATCCCGAAGAGTTTTATTGCCGCATTATCCATAACATTGAATATTTAGAGTTGGTTGAGCAAATCACTAGCAATGCCCAGCGCGATCATTTAACAGGCCTGTTTCATCGACACCATTTTTTCAATGCGGCTCGAGAGGTTTATCGCAGTGCTTTAGATAAGGCGACACCCTTGGCCTTAGCTGTGATTAACGTGGATCGCTTTCGCGAGTTCAATGAAACTTATGGTCATGAATGGGGAGATGTTGCACTTAAGCATATTGCACAATCTTTAAATAATATGTTGGATCGATTTTTAATTTGTCGTGCGGATGCCGATGATTTTTTTGTGCTGTTGCCCGGTTTTGATAACGAAAAAGCTATTGCGCTCATTAGTCGCGTGCGCCAATTGTTGTCAGCAGAGGCTTGTGTTGTTCGTGGTGAGTCTAAGCATTTTTGCTTTAGTGCCGGGGTTTGCAATGTTATGAAAGATGGCGTTGATGCTCAGATTAAAAGCGCCACTCATTTATTGCGTTTGGCAAAAGAAGCTGGAGGCAACATGGTATTGGGCGACGAAGATGCAAACGATTAGTGGAGTTGAACTCTAAAGTATCTATTCAGCAATAAGTTACCAAATCCGAACATGGCGCCGGCAATTGCGCCGTATAAATGAGCATCGTATGCTACGGCCACAGGTAGTAGCGATTGTATTTCAGTGGCCTGATAGTTTGGTTGATGTTCCACCGCAATTTTAGTGAAGAGTGCCGCAATCATAAGGCCGTTCAGCCAATAGGCGTGGCGTTTATTCAAAATTAAACCCGCCACAAAAAATCCATGTATGGCGCCAGATAATCCAGCGTAGGTTTCGTATTCGGGATTTAGCCAATACACGCCTACACCGACTAGAGTACAGCAAAAAACAATTATCCCTAGTAGGCTGTATTGGGTGAAGGATGAGCTGAGCGCAGTTGCAAAAATGGCAAAAGCAGCAAGATTCATCAGTGTATGTGCCCAGCCAAAGTGCACTGTACTGCTTGTAATTAAACGCCAAAGTTCGCCTTGCGCTACGTATTTTCGCTCAAGACTTAAGAGTGGAAAAAAAGTATCAGGCAGTGTGGCAAAAATCACAATGATAGCCCCGAAAATGAGGCAGATAGTAACTTTGGCAGGAAACTTGAATAGCTTTGTGTGTGAGTGAGACATTATTTCGGTAGTATGAAATCCAAACGCTAAAAAGTTGGCTTATAGTTAACACTATACAGCAAAACATAATGAATCTTTGGTATAAACCGCCGGCGGAGAGCGTGCCCCTCGCAGGTATAGCTTAATCATTACACACTAATAATATATTAGGCAGCAACATGGATTTTAAGCCCCTCAACGTAGACCTTCTTAAAAATGTATTTGATGCATTGCCAGATGGCATTCTTATTGTCAGTGGTGGCCGTCAAATGGCTTACACCAATATTCGTTTCCGCGAGCTGTGGAATATTCCTCTGGATACTCATCTCGATGATGAGGGGCGAGCGATTATGCAATACGCCTTGTCGCAGTTGGTTGATCCCGAAGGCTTTTTGCGAATCATAGAGTCACTGCATCAGACTCTTCAGTCATTTGAGGATGAAATTCGTTTGCGCGATGGGCGCGTATTCAGAAGGCGTAGCGTTGCCTTTCAGGATCAGGATTTAGGACAATCGCGTATCTGGATTTTTACCGATGTAACCTCAATTACCTATAGTCACATAGATGCGCTGACGGGCTTGTTAAATCGCAACAAGTTTGAACGCCATTTTTCATCATTGAGTGTGGCCGCCAGTTCTCATTCGGTGGTGGGAATAGCGCTCTTTGATCTCGATCATTTTAAATTATTTAATGATACCTACGGGCACGCCGCCGGGGATGATGTATTGCGCAAAGTGGGTAAGGTTTTGCTGACTCATTTGCAGCGTACGTCAGATGTGGGTTACCGCGTGGGCGGAGAAGAATTTTTCTTGCAGTATCACAGTCGTTCTCGTGAAGACGCCATTGATTTTATCAACAACATCCGCTGTGCGGTGGAGCAGTTGGCAATTCCTCATCGCGCAAATCCGCCGTTTGATTGTGTGACTATTTCTGGCGGCTTTGGTATTTGCACGCAGCCAAAGGCGCCAGAATTTATTTATCGTCAAATTGATGAAGCACTTTACAAATCTAAAGCCAATGGTCGAAATCAAATTACCTTGGTAGAGCTGGATGAGTTAAGTGTATAAATTATTGACGAGCTTTAATTCGCTTTAATACGGCCTCAGCATCCACTTCTGCGTGCCTAAATCCTTGAGAAAGCTGCGGCACTACTTGGGTAGTGATTTTTAGATGCTTCACAAAGCGACGGCAATTAGCGCACATCATTAAATGCACGCGAATTTTGAACGTGAGTTTTCCATCTGCTTGCTGATCGAGATAATCGCTCGCCAGAGTTGCCACCTGCTGGCATGTCAACAACTTGAACTTTAACATGTGCCAGTCTCCTGATAACGGTCGATCACTTGCATAAGCATCAAGCGAGCACGGTGGACGAGTACGCGAACGTTGGCGGCGCTCACATGCAAAATTTCGCAAATTTCTTCAAAAGATTGCTGCTCAATGTCGCGCAAAATAAAGGCTGCCTTTTGCGCGGGCGGCAGCAGTTCAAGGGTTTTATTGATGCAGCATTGCAACTGCTTTTCTTCTAATAATTCATCGGGTGATTCGCAACCCCAAGTGGGTGTCGATGATTGCCAGTGTCCGTCACTTTTAAATTTGTTGCTATCCAAATAACTGCCGGGTACTTCGCCATCCAGCTCTTCCAGTGATACCTTGCGCGATTCGCGCCTTAAGCGCGCTTTTGCTTCATTGCTCACAATCGTAATTACCCAGGTTTTGAGCGATGAACGCTGCTCAAATTTTCCAATGTTTTTGTGAATGGCAACCCATGCATCTTGCACCACATCATCTGCAAAAGTATCACCGCAAATCGCGCGGGCAATGCAGAGCATCGTATGTTGAAAACGGGAAATGATTTCACAAAATGCGCGATCATCTCCGGCAATCAGTGCGGCAATGAATGCTTGCTCATCCGTGTAATTTGGTGGTGGCGACATCGTCATTATTCTGGCTCAGCCTTAAGGTGGGCGCAGATTACCATAAGACATCCCCTGAGTATTAGAGATGCGGGACACGGATTTGTTACAGTTTTGGGATGAATTGAAATTTTGCTGGCTATCAAGGGCTCCGCTTTTTATACTCGCCGACCTGCCTTAAACGGCAGCTTTTAAAGATTGCACATTAAGATCTCCTGTTGAATGTGGCACAGCGACGGCAGTAGTAGGCAAAGTCATGTGAAAAAAGCGCAGCTTATTGCAATAAGTGAGCATTTTTACGCATGACTTTAACGCCCTAATGCCTAGCAGCCGGTTCAGCTGGATTACTAAACATCAAGTGACCTTTGGTAGGGGTCACCACTGAGAAGGAAAAGCTATGCCTATTATTACTCTCCCCGACGGTTCCAAACGTCAATTCGATGCTCCCGTGTCCGTATACCAAGTTGCTGCCGATATTGGCCCTGGTTTGGCCAAGGTAACTCTGGGTGGTCGCGTCTTTTTAAATGGCGATAAAACGGGTCAACGTGTAGATGCTCACGATCTCATCACTCAAGATGCTAATTTGGTGATATTCACCCCTAAAGATGATGACGGTCTTGAGATTATCCGCCACTCCTGCGCGCACTTGCTCGGTCATGCGATCAAGCAACTGTACCCCAATGTGAAAATGGCGATTGGCCCGACCATCGACAACGGTTTCTATTACGACATCGACCTTGAGCAAAAGCTGACCGATGAAGACATTGCGGCGCTTGAAGTGCGCATGCTGGAACTGGCTAAAACCGAATACGACGTTGTGAAAAAACAAGTCTCATGGCAAGAAGCCTACGACGTTTTCACCGCGCGCGGAGAGACTTATAAATTGGAGATTTTGGATCGCGACGTGCCTAAAGATGCGACGCCGGGTCTGTATCACCACGAGGAATACGTAGATATGTGCCGTGGCCCACACGTGCCCAATATGCGTTTCTGCTTGAACTTCAAACTGATGCGCACATCTGGTGCCTATTGGCGCGGCGACTCCAACAACAAAATGCTGCAGCGCATTTACGGCACCGCCTTTGCTGATAAAAAGCAATTGGCGGCTTATTTGAATCTGTTGGAAGAGGCGGCCAAGCGCGACCACCGCAAGCTCGCGAAGAAATTTGACCTGTTCCACTTGCAAGATGAAGCACCGGGCATGGTGTTCTGGCATCCAAAAGGCTGGACGTTGTGGCAGCAAATCGAGCAATACATGCGCGCCAAGCAAATCGATTGGGGTTACGACGAAGTTAAGACTCCGCTGATTATGGATCGCACCCTGTGGGAAAAGTCCGGTCACTGGGAAAACTATCGCGACAATATGTTTACCACTGAGTCGGAAAAGCGTGATTTCGCCGTTAAGCCAATGAACTGCCCTGGTCATATCCAGATTTTCAATCACGGCTTGCGCTCGCATAAAGATTTGCCCTTGCGCTTGGCTGAGTTTGGTTCATGTCACCGTAACGAGGCGTCTGGTGCCTTACACGGCATTATGCGTGTGCGTGGTTTTGTGCAGGACGATGCCCATATTTTCTGTACTGAGGATATGGTTGAAGCCGAAGTGTCCGCTTTTAACACTATGTTGAAAGAGGTTTACGACGATTTCGGCTTTACCGATATCGCGGTGAAGTTGTCTCTGCGCCCAGAGAAATATGCTGGCAGCTTGGAAACTTGGGAAAAGGCCGAAAATGGTTTGCGTACAGCCCTGCGTGCTGCTGGTTTGGAATGGGAAGAATTGCCGGGTGAGGGTGCGTTCTACGGCCCAAAAATCGAATACCAAATAAAAGATGCCCTTGGTCGTTCATGGCAGTGCGGCACTATCCAGTTGGATTATGTGTTGCCTGAGCGCTTGGATGCCGAATATGTGGCAGAAGATAACGCTCGTAAACGTCCGGTGATGCTGCACCGCGCCATTCTCGGTTCGTTTGAGCGTTTCCTCGGAATTTTGATCGAGCATTATGAGGGTTCATTCCCAGTATGGTTGTCGCCGGTACAGGCTGTTGTTGCCAATATCACCGATAATCAGGCTGATTTTGTTAAGAAAGTAGAAAAAACCTTGCGTGATAAGGGCTTCCGCGCCATTTCGGACTTGAGAAATGAGAAGATCGGCTTTAAAATCCGCGAGCACACAATTCAGCGGGTTCCCTACCTGCTCGTCATTGGCGACAAAGAGGTTGAAAACAACTCTGTAGCAGTTCGCACAAGAGACGGAAAAGACTTGGGTGTAATGAATCTGGAAGCCTTCATCGAGCACTTGACCGCCGATATCGCGCGTCGAGGCAGAGTTTTTTCTACTGAAGAAACCCCAGCCGCGTAAAACAGGCCAGTAAGATTTGTTTCTATTAATGAATTGGAGATACAACTATCAAACGAGATAACGCCCCCGCCGCTAAAGGAAATTCCAAGAAAGCGCGGATCAACGACCAGATCGAAGCTAAACAAGTTCGTTTAATCAATGCCGAAGGTGAACAAGTTGGTATTGTTCCCTTGAGTGATGCACTTGCCCAAGCGCAAGCAGCCACTTTGGACTTGGTGGAAATCGTTGCTGATAGCGATCCTATAGTCTGCAAGATTATGGATTACGGTAAACATCTGTTTGAGATCAAGAAGACCAAAGCTGCTGCTAAAAAGAAACAAAAGCAACAGCAAATTAAAGAAATGAAATTTCGACCAGGGACGGAAGAGGGTGACTATCAGGTGAAATTAAAAGCCCTGATACGTTTCCTTGAGAGCGGAGACAAAGCCAAGGTAACCCTCAAGTTCCGCGGCCGCGAACTCGCCCACCAAGAGTTGGGGATGGAAATGATGCAACGCATCGAGAAAGACCTGCTCGAGTTGGGCACCGTAGAGCAAGCTGCCAAGATGGAAGGTAAGCAATTGACTATGGTGATCGCTCCTAAAAAGAGAAAATAGTCGGGCTTTTAGCTGCCTTGATTATTTAATTTGTTTATTTATATGTGTGGAGTTTTACCCCATGGCAACCAAAGCTAAAGTACACAGCGGAGCGTCTAAGCGCTTCAAAAAAACTGGCGCAGGCTACAAGTTCAAACACGCCAACAAGAGTCACATCTTGACCAAAATGACTACTAAACGTAAGCGCCAATTGCGCGGTACCAGCATCGTTGATGCTACTGATGTACCACGCGTTAAGCGTATGTTCCGTGCCATTTAATCTGGCTCAACAGTAATCATTAAGAGGTTTAGAAAATGGCTCGTGTAAAACGTGGTGTAGAGGCGCGTCGTCGTCACAAGAAAGTATTAAAAGCAGCTAAAGGTTATTACGGTGCACGTTCGCGTACATTCCGTGTTGCCAAGCAAGCTGTTATCAAAGCTGGTCAGTACGCTTACCGCGATCGTCGCGTTAAGAAGCGTAACTTCCGCGCTTTGTGGATCACTCGTATCAATGCACAATCTCGCGCTGAAGGCATGACTTACAGCCAATTGATCGCTGGCTTGAAGAAAGCCAACATCGTATTGGATCGTCGTGTATTGGCTGACTTGGCTGTACATGATAAAGCGGCATTTGCTGCTGTTGTTGCGAAGGCTAAATCAGCTCTGGCTGCTTAATCGTCCAA
Organism: Cellvibrionaceae bacterium; assembly: GCA_021151525.1. GTDB lineage: Bacteria > Pseudomonadota > Gammaproteobacteria > Pseudomonadales > Cellvibrionaceae > Cellvibrio. The sequence goes on from JAGKXD010000089.1 coordinate 9,904, forward strand.
CGACTTCAGGTGCTGAGCAATCATCACCGCTGTGAACGCGATGAAAGGGGAGGAGCTTTGGTTCCTTCCCTTTTTTTATGTACAGGATGTACAGGCAGAAAAGTGCTCCTACGTTTTCTGCACTCCCGCCGTTCGTGTGGCGGTCGTATGCCAGAGGTCTTACCGGTAAGTGAGGGCTTAAAATGGATAGTGTTGAAGGTCTCGAAGAGCTGCGTAAAAGTATCGATAACATTGATAACGCCATAGTGGCAATGTTTGCTGAGCGCTTTAAAGTGACGACAAAAGTCGGTCACTACAAGGCGAAACACGGATTGCCAGCAAAAGATATTCAGCGTGAAACAGTCCAATTTAATCGCATTGGTGAATTGGCGAATCATTACGGGCTAGATCCTGAGTTTGCCAAAGAATTATTAGTTAAAGTGATTGATCGTGTAGTACAAAATCACGAGTTAATCGCCCAAGAATACTTATCGAAAAATCTTAAAAACTAGTGGAATTGCAGATGGAAAATCTCGCCGCGCTTACTGAAGAAGCGCTCAAAGTCGTTAACGAAGCTCAGGATCTTGCCGCGCTGGATTCAGTGCGTGTGGAATATCTTGGTAAAAGCGGCAGCATTACCGCCTTGATGAAAACCCTTGGCAAATTATCGCCAGAAGAGCGTCCTGCTGCTGGTGCAGAAATTAATAAAGCGAAAGACGCTGTGCAAGCTGCTTTGGATATTCGCAAAGCGACACTTGAACAAGCTGCTATTGCTGCCAAGTTGGCGGGTGAAGTTGTCGATGTGACCTTGCCGGGGCGTGGCCAGCACACTGGCGGTTTGCATCCCGTAACGCGTACCTTGCAGCGTATTGAAGATATTTTTTCGGCGGTGGGTTACACCGTTGAAGTCGGCCCGGAGATTGAGGACGACTACCACAACTTTGAAGCGCTCAATATTCCTTCGCACCACCCAGCGCGCGCCATGCACGATACTTTTTACGTGGATGATACTCACGTATTGCGTACCCATACATCGCCCGTACAAGTGCGCACTATGGAAAACAAAACACCGCCGATTCGCGTAATTTGTCCCGGTCGTGTGTACCGTTGCGATTCAGATGTGACCCATTCTCCTATGTTTCATCAGGTTGAAGGCTTGGTAGTCGATAAAGATATTAGCTTCGCCGATTTGAAAGGCACCATGGATCAATTCCTCAAAACTTTCTTTGAGGCCGATGTACCAGTGCGTTTCCGCCCATCTTATTTCCCGTTTACCGAACCTTCGGCGGAGATGGACATCCAGTGTACCCAATGCCGTGGTAAAGGCTGCCGTATGTGCAAAAACAGCGGTTGGTTGGAAGTTGGTGGTTGTGGAATGGTGCATCCAGAAGTATTTAAAGCTAGCGGCGTTGATCCTGAAACCTATACCGGCTTTGCCTTCGGTATGGGCGTAGAACGCTTGGCGATGCTGCGCTACGGCGTAAATGATTTGCGCTTGTTCTTTGAGAACGATCTGCGCTTCTTAAAACAGTTTTAATGAATACGTAGCCCGTATGAAGCAAAGCGCAATACGGGAAAGGTTCGATAATTAGACTTCAGTCCCGTAATGCGTTGCACTCCATACGGGCTACAGAGATAAAGCTATGAAAGTAAGTGAATCCTGGTTGCGTGAGTGGGTAAACCCCGCAGTTGGCACAGACGAATTGGTAGCTCAGCTGACGATGGCTGGCTTGGAAGTGGATGCGATTGAATCGGTCGCAGGCGATTTTACCGGCGTTATCGTGGGTGAAATTGTCGGCTGTGAGCAGCATCCAGATGCAGACAAATTACGCGTAACCCAAGTTGCCGGTTTGCCTGATGGCCCAACCCAAGTGGTGTGCGGCGCGGCTAATGCGCGCATAGGTATAAAAATCCCATTTGCTACTATCGGCGCCGAGTTGCCGGGTGACTTCCACATCAAAAAAGCCAAACTCCGCGGAGTTGAATCCTTCGGTATGCTCTGTGGCCAAACCGAATTAAAAGCGGGTGATGATGATACGGGTCTGTGGGAGCTGGCAGCTGATGCTCCAGTAGGTGCGGATATCCGTGAATACCTGAACTTGAACGATAAGCTCATCGAGGTGGATTTAACCCCAAACCGCTCCGACTGTTTGAGCGTTAAAGGCATTGCGCGCGAAGTAGGTGTTCTCTTTCGCGTTCCGGTTCAATCGCCATTGATTAATTCTGTAGCGGCAACTATTGCAGATACCTTTCCCGTAACACTTTCTGCCGATGCAGCTTGCAGCCGTTATGTTGGCCGTGTAATTCGCAATATCGACATCACCAAGCCAAGCCCTTCATGGTTGCAAGATAAACTCGCTCGCGCTGGCTTGCGTAGCATTGATGCAGTTGTGGATGTGACCAATTATATTTTGGTTGAGTTAGGTCAGCCAATGCATGCTTTTGATTTGGCAAAACTGTCTGGCGGCATTGATGTGCGTCTTGCTAACCAAGGCGAACCATTGACTCTGTTGGATGGGCAAGAAATTAAGCTCAATGCCGATACCATGGTCATTGCTGATCAGCAGGGTGCTTTGGCAATTGCCGGCGTATTTGGTGGCAAACCAAGTTCAGTAACTACTGAGACTCGCGATATTTTTCTTGAAAGCGCTTTCTTCAATCCATTGGCGGTTGCAGGTCGTGCGCGTTCATACGGTTTGCACACTGACTCATCGCATCGCTTTGAGCGTGGCGTAGATTACAACTTACAAGTAGAAGCGATTGAACGTGCAACCGCGCTTTTGCTTGACATTGTGGGTGGTGAAGCTGGCCCTTTAACCCATGTGACCAATGAGCATTTGCCGAAAGAGCGTCAAGTGACCTTGCGTAAAGCCCGTATTATCAGCGGTTTAAGCTTAGATATGGCTGATGGCGAAGTGGTGGATATCCTCACTCGTCTCGGTTTGAGTCTGGTTTCCCAAAATGCCGAAGGCTGGACTTTCAATGTTCCAAGCTACCGTTTCGATATCTCTATCGAGGCTGATTTGTTGGAAGAATTAGCGCGCGTTTATGGTTATAACCGTCTTCCAACACGTGCTTTGGCGACTCCAATTCAAATTGATGTGCGCCCAGAATCGGTATTAGGCGTTTCTGCAGTGCGTCGCCAGTTGGTGGCACGTGGCTATCAAGAGGCGATTACTTTCAGCTTTATCGAACCAAAACTGTCTGCGTTGTTTGATCCCGTGTGTGAGCCTGTAGTGCTGCGCAATCCAATTAGTGCTGATTTAGCGGCTATGCGTACCAGCTTATTGCCCGGTTTGGTGACGGTGCTGCGCAATAATCTCAATCGCCAGCAAGATCGCGTGCGCCTGTTTGAAACTGGCTTGCGCTTTGTGCCGAGCGAGAAGGGCGGAGTTGATGGTTTGCAGCAAGAGGCTATGTTAGCTGGCTTGGTGTATGGAAATCGCTTGCCAGAAGCTTGGTCTAACCTTGCGGAAGCAGTTGATTTCTTTGATATTAAGGGTGATCTCGAATCTGTGTTGGCTGTTACTGGCAATGCTAAGGAATTTACTTTCCAAGCGGGCGAGCATTCTGCTTTACATCCCGGTCAAACGGCAGCTATCTTTCTCAATGGCGAATTACAGGGTTATGTGGGCGCATTGCATCCAACCTTGCAACAGCAATTAGATATCCCTAAAAACGTCTTTTTGTTCGAGTTAAAGCTGTCTGCGGTAACTCAGGCGCGTGTGCCGTCCTTCTCAAGCCTATCGCGCTTCCCAGAGGTTCGCCGCGATCTTGCGATCCTGATCGATCGCCAAGTGGCAGCTAAAGCCCTGATGGATACTGTATCTGCAGCAGCGGGCGAGCACGTTACAGACTTAAAGGTGTTTGACGTATATATGGGCAAAGGCATTGATCCACATAGAAAAAGTGTTGCTTTGGGCTTGACCTTTCAGCATCCATCACGCACTCTTAACGAGGATGAAGTGAACGCTTCCATAGATGCGGTAATTAAATCGCTGGAGGCCAATTTCGCTGCTACCCTCAGATAGCCCTATGACAGCCCTTAATAGGAAAAATAACTATGTCGGATGGTGCTTTAACCAAAGCGGATTTAGCTGAAAAGCTGTATGAAGATCTAGGTTTAAACAAACGTGAAGCCAAGGAGCTGGTTGAACTCTTCTTTGAGGAGATTCGCCACGCGCTTGAAAATAATGAACAGGTTAAGTTATCCGGATTTGGTAACTTTGAACTGCGCGATAAGAGCCAGCGCCCGGGTCGCAACCCGAAAACTGGTGAAGAAATACCAATCAGCGCACGCAGGGTAGTTACCTTCCGTCCCGGACAAAAACTTAAGGCTCGAGTAGAAGCTTATGTTGGAACCCAGTCATAACGACGAACTCCCGGTCATCCCCGGGAAGCGCTATTTCACTATTGGTGAAGTCAGTGAGTTGTGTGCGGTTAAACCGCACGTGCTGCGCTATTGGGAGCAGGAATTCCCCCAATTAAAGCCCGTAAAACGCCGCGGTAACCGTCGCTATTACCAGCGTCAGGATGTAATGACGATTCGCCAGATTCGCTCATTGCTCTATGATCAAGGTTTTACGATTGGTGGTGCTCGCTTGCAAATGAGCAGCGAAACCTCTCAGACCGATATCAATCAATTCTCGCAATTGGTCAATCAAATGATTGGCGAGTTGGAGCAGGTTTTGAAGGTCTTAAAGTCTCGGTGAGGTTTGACAAAAGCCTCGCGAACTTCATGGAAAATCCTATTAATTCCGAGCGGATTAATCCTAATAGTTTGTTGCAATCCCAATGAATTAAGGTATTATGCCCGTCCCTTGCAGCACAGGCTCACGCCGTGTTGCGCACGCAATAGCGTGCAAAGTTTTTACCGTCGGAGCGTAGCGCAGCTCGGTAGCGCACCATACTGGGGGTGTGGGGGTCGTGGGTTCAAATCCCGCCGTTCCGACCATTTTTTGAAAAAAGGCGCTTTTATAAGCGCCTTTTTTATTGTCTGAAGTTTTTGCATTATTTGTTCTAAGCGTTTCAATTTGTGGCTAGTGGCACCTCTCAACCAAAGTGCTACCATGCGCCTTTGTTTAAAAACGCTTAATTTTTCCAGTGCACTCCGTGCGTAAAAAATAAAAAGAGGTATTCCTGTGTCAAAGCAATTGATGATTTACGACAATATCCAACCCCTGACTGAAAAGCACGCAAAATGGTCTGTGAGTGTTGAAAACCACGAATTTATCAACCACTTAAATTCCGTTCCTGTTTTGGCGACTGAAATTGCATTTGCTGCTTCAGAGTTTCCGGTAATTTTCTCCGCTACGGGTACCGAAGGTGAGTATCTGCCGTTGGCTGTAATGGGCCTGAAAGATGGTCAAAACCTCTTGCTTGATGAGAAAAACATCCTTACTACCCGCTATGTGCCTGCATTCATTCGTCGTTACCCGTTCGTTCTGGGTGGCAGCAAAGATTCCGATATGATGGCTTTGTGTATTGATGAGGACAGCAAAGCATTAGTGCAAGATGGCAGCAGAGGCGCGCCTCTGTTTAAGGAAGATGGTTCTCACTCGGAGGTTTTAACGGATATCGTTGACTTCCTGAAAGACTATCAATATCGCGCAGAATTAACGCGCACTTTCACTAAAAAGCTACATGACTTGGGTTTATTGGAGCCCATGTCGGCCAATATTTCTTTCAAAGCGAAAGAAGATGTGAATCTAAACTTGGGCGGTTTCTTTGTTGTGAAACGCGAAAAGTTAAAAACGATTAGTGATGAAGAAATCTTGGACTTGTTTAAGAAGGATGGTTTGGAGTTGATCTATGCTCACATTCAATCGTTGGCTAACTTCAATCGTTTGATTGATATTATGTCTGCCAAGCTTGCTGCTGAATAATTAATGCGAACTAGAAAAAAGCCGGGATCTCGTAAGAGGTTCCGGCTTTTTTTATGGGTGCTTGTAAGCACCTAGCTAAGCTGCCTATTGCAGCGTTCTTTGTCGTGCGGCAATTTGTTTAACTTTGCGCTCGGCACTGTTAAAAGCATCGCGTACGGCAAGATGAATTGATTCGTTGTCTTGGGTAACGGCTATAGGGTGCCCTTTGATATCAATCTCAATAGAGGCACGGAATTGTTTGCCTTTGTGCTTGTGGTTGTGGGGGGTATCTAGTACTACGCGGCTGTGCATAATCTGATCTGAGAAGCGGTTTAGTTTTTCAAGTTTTTTCGAAATAACTTCGTTGAGTGAAGCAGAGAAATCCAAATCACGATATAAAACATCGACAGCAGGTTTCATCATAAAGCTCCTTAACGTTTATGTTAGAGGGCCGATTCAACTTTAGGGCTTCTTGCGACTGGAGAAGCCCGTAAAAATTCCCGACCCTCAACTTCAATATTGACTCTTTGAAGATAAATATCAAGGTGAAATTCAATAATCTTAATAACATTTTCGTCTCTGCATAGTTCTTTAAGCTATTTGGGTAATAAGAGGTAGGTAACTATTTTGGTGCTAGCTCATCAATTTGTTGGTTGTTTTGGCGCTAACTACACAGTTCTGATCGCACCAATACACTTCATTTTTTCCCGCAT
>JAGKXD010000019.1 GCA_021151525.1 Cellvibrionaceae bacterium
CAATAAATGTTTTTTTATTAAAGATAATGTAAAAATCCAGCGTCCTTGCTGGATTTTTTATTTATTTCCCCGTTAAAGCTTGAATGCCTGCAGATACATAAACTAAAGGTGCATTCCAGTTAATAGCAATTTCATTGGTTGAATAACTACACTCGTTATCCAAATAAGATTTTGCAATCAACGGTGATGGATAATTAGATGCACCGCAATCGGCTGGATAATCTAGATTAGCACCGCCAGCAAGAAATCCAGGAACTGGAGCAGCAATTCCATCTGCCGCAGATGGGCGATGATGAATAAACATTGGCGATTTAGTACCGAACCCTGTTACGAAAGAGTAATCCGTTGGGTTGCGCCCCAATACGTAATCAAATAATGATTGCGCGGCATTTAAATAGTCGTGTTTGCTGGTATCAAGTTGATAGGCCTCTAACAACATCATCGCCTGATTCATTGCACCTGAGTTGCTCCCCCATACAAAGTCACCTTTTTCCAGAGGAACTGCAAATGCAGAGGTTTGTTTTTTTGTAGCTATGCTTGCTGCAAGCGCATCGAGTTTATTTTTGATGAGCGTTTTATCCGCCGCGGCAGTTAAATTATTTATATTATGCGCGAGCGAAATCCAGCCAAGACTTTGCACGCTACCCCAGCCGGGGATATTGGCATCCAATGTGGTTGCATTTAATGCTGTGTAATAAGCATCGTCTTTAGTGCTGATATAAAGTTCTGCCGCAGCCCATGCAAATTCATCAGTCACGTTGCCGTCACCGTATGCCCCGGTTTGTACATCGCTAGGTTGTGAATAATAAATGGCAGGATTTGCTTTAGCCCAGGCATAAGCATTTTTTGCTGCTGTAAGCATTTTTGCAGAAAGCCCAGGATTTTTGCTTTCGTAGTTGGCGTACACGCGGCTGGCTGCCGCCATAACTGCCGCAAAATCTAAGGTTGCGGCTGTAGTTTTTTGTACAACAAAACGCTCGGATGTATCTTGGTCTGGCATAACAAACCCAGAGAATCCCTTGCTGGTTAATTTGTGATAAACACCGCCATCATTTGGATCCTGCATGGCAAGCATCCACTCTAAATTCCATAGTGTTTCATTGAGCACATCAGGAATTGCATTGCCGCTTTCGGGAATATTTAAATTTTGTGTTTTGAAATATTCAGGAAATTTTTCATAAGCAGCGAGTAGGGTGTAAGTGGTGATGCCCGAATTCACAATATATTTATTGTAATCGCCCGCGTCATACCAACCTTTCGGTGCAGATATAATTGTTCCTTCTGGACGAGTTGCGGTTGCGGCGGAAGCATGAATTTTCACAATGTTATCTGGGTGGCCAGCAGCGCGCGCATAAATGCCTGCATTGGCGGCAAGCAACGCAGTACTTGCACGATTAAAATAAAAGGCCTTAATTGCTGCAGCATTTACGCCATCATAGGCTGTGGCGGAAATACTAAAACTAGGCTGGTCATCTACTCCAGCAACGCGAATTTTGTAAGTGCCAGCTTTTGTTAATGTAGAAAAGTCAGCAAGCTTCACAGATTCCAATGCGGGCTCCCAAGTTTTTGCGTCCGTCAATGCGCCACTCAACACCTCGGCGTTGTTGCTATCGACTACTGTAAAGCTTGTTGCCGCTACCCCAGGGACAACTGCAATTTTTTGTGATGCAGGCAAATAGCCCAGTTGGTTGATTCGAATTTTTGTTGGGACTGTAGTAGTTGGAGGTGCAACTGGATGATCACAAACTGATTTGCCGGTTTTGGTAGGTTTTATTGTTTCGAGGGTGCCGCCGTCAGCAGATTTCAATTCAATCCAATTGAGGTTGAATGGACCACTTTTCATTTGTACGCAGAGGCTGTGAGTGCCAGCGGTCAGTTTTCCAAGGCTTGTACCGGCTGTCTGCCAATTTTGCCAGCCACCAGTATTGGGCGCGCTCACCTCATCACCGGTTTTGGTTCCATCTATTTCGAAGTAAAGTTTGCCGCTACTTTGTGCTGACGCAACGCGGGCATTCGCATCGAAACTTCCTGTGGTCACAACATTAATGGCAAATTCTAGCCATTCACCGCTATCTATATAGCCAACATCATATCCGCCGCCAGCGTCGGTAGTCGTTTCTATATCGACACCATCGCCCTTGCGGTAATCGGCACCAGCTTGGTTGGCCGCATTTGTATCGTAATAATCTATGTAATCTTCGGCCTCAAGTTTCAGGCTTGCAGCCGCTGCGGCTGCGGATGAGCTTGAACTACTTGCTACACTACTGACTGAACTAGCGCTGGAGCTGGATGCCGAGCTAGGCAAGTCGCTTTTACCGTTGGATGAACCGCCACCGCCGCATGCGCTGAGCATACACAGGCTTATTAAAAGGCTGCCGATTTTGAGGTGAGTCATAGGGAAAATCTCCGTTCTTTGTTGTTATGGTTTGCATGGCTTGAGCTGCCATTGAGCGCACGGAGGCTAGGGGTTACAGGTAAAAAATGCTCCCCACTTGACGTTAAAACCTAAAGTGATTGGCATTTGACGTGTGTTCCACAAAAAATTGCTTAAAGTGACTGGGTCTAAGCGAGATGTTATTTGGAATTTTTTGCAGAGAGGAGCGAACTCCAATGCAAAAAAATGCCTAAACGCCTACAATAGCCGCCTTTTTCAGCTTGCCCTAGGCCTTATCCGGCACACGAGAATCTATGACCGTAAATACTTTCGATCCATCGCAAACCACAACCCTTGATACGCCAGCCAAAACCTTGGCAAGCCAAGCCCAAGCAGGTAACAACAAGGGCAATACCATTGGGTTTGTGTCGCTTGGTTGCCCCAAAAACCTGGTAGATTCAGAGCGAATCCTCACCCAATTGCGTACCGAAGGCTACAACATTGTGCCCAGCTATAGCGATGCTGATATGGTGATCGTGAACACCTGTGGTTTTATCGATAGCGCCGTACAGGAATCTTTAGGGGCGATTGGTGAAGCCTTAGCTGAAAACGGCAAAGTGTTGGTGACAGGTTGCTTAGGCGCCAAGAAAGACGAAATTATCCAGATTCACCCTAATGTGTTGGGTATTACGGGCGCTCATGCTTACGAAGAAGTTTTAAGCCAAGTTCACGAACATTTACCGCCAAACCCTAAACACGATCCATTTTTAGATTTGGTGCCGCCACAAGGTATAAAACTTACGCCGCGTCACTATGCCTATTTGAAAATTTCTGAAGGCTGTAACCATTCCTGCAGCTTCTGCATTATTCCCGATATGCGCGGCAAGCTCGTGAGCCGCCCAATTGGTCAGGTGATGAGCGAAGCAGAGCGTTTGGTGAAGGCCGGCGTGAAAGAATTGTTGGTGATTTCGCAAGATACTTCTGCCTATGGCGTAGATATTAAAAACCGTACCGATTTCTGGGATGGTCGCCCACTCAAAACCGATATGTACCAATTGGCTGCTGCCTTGGGTGAGTTGGGTGTGTGGGTACGTTTGCATTATGTTTATCCTTATCTCCATGTGGATAACGTGATTCCGTTGATGGCGCAGGGCAAGGTTCTGCCATATTTGGATATTCCGTTCCAACACGCGAGCCCAACCTTGCTGCGCAAAATGCGTCGCCCAGGCCAAGTTGAAAGAACCTTGGAACGCATTAAGAGTTGGCGCGAGCAGGTGCCGAACCTCACTATTCGCTCAACCTTTATTGTTGGGTTCCCCGGTGAGACAGAAGATGACTTTGAACAACTTTTGGATTTCTTAAAAGAGGCACAATTGGATCGTGTTGGTTGCTTCCAGTATTCACCGGTTGAAGGTGCCAAAGCGAATGATTTACCCGATCACGTTCCAGATGACATCAAACAGCAACGCTACGACCGCTTCATGCAGTTGCAGCAAGAAATTTCTACTGAGCGTTTAAAATTAAAAGTAGGGCAGACCTTACAAGTTTTGATTGATGAAGTAGATGATGAAGGTGCAATTGGCCGCAGCTTTGCGGATGCCCCAGAAATTGATGGCTGTGTGTATTTGAACGGCGAAGAAAATGTTAAGCCCGGTGATTTGGTCAATGTACTCATTGAGCATTCTGATGAGTACGACCTGTGGGGCACTAAAGTCGATTAATTGTGTGCTTTACTCAGCAATTAAAAGTTACTAGCAGTTAGAGAGCCGCTGGTTTCTGTTACAGAAACTGGCGCTCACATTTCAAACAGGAGTTTATGTAACTTGTCTCTGCGTTCTCTTCCTCTGCGTTTTGTCTCTCGCCTTTATCGTTCAATTGCGCTGCGCATTCTGTTGATTCTTGCCTCATTAATTTTTATTGCTTACTACACACTGGTATTGCCTTGGATTAATCGTGCCATTTCGGAAAATTATTTCCTGCAAACGGGGCATCAATTACAGCACGATAAAATTAATCTTCAGCTTTTCAAATGTAATCTCAGCGTTGGTCATTTAAAAGATTCAGCAAGCCTGTGGCAAGCGGAAGATATTCATATTGATCTGGCTTGCATGCAATCTTTGCGTGAGCGCAGTTTGGTTATTAACGATATTAGTATTCGTCAATTAAAAGCATCTGCGACCCAACAGGAAAATGGCCTGTGGAATTTTGATGATGTATTAAAACATCAAAAAGCTATTGCCAAGTCAAAACCCAAGCAAACTCATGAATCTGGTGCTCCTGTTGTCATTAAAAAAATAGCGATCACAAATTCATTTGTACATTCGAGTGTGCTCGCCTTAAAAAATATTCCCTTAGATGCAACGCCTCTAAGCTTCACCATTTCTAATGTGGATTTTCGTGCACACAAACCTTCTGGCTTTTCGTTAAAAACAGATTTGAATAAATCCACACAAATTGCCTTGTCAGGAAATATAGATATATCGTCGTTGACTGGCAGTCTAGAGGTGGATGCACAGAATATCCCTTTTGTTTGGTTTAACAGTTTACTTGAGCCTTATGTAACTCTTGAGGTAGTTAGAGGTGCGTTTGAATTCCATAAGCATATAGATTTGGTGGCTGGCGTACCGCAAAAAATTACCGGTAAAGGCAAGCTGACAGATTTAAAACTTCGCCCAACAACTATGGAGCAGGATGCGGTTAAGTGGAAAAGTCTTGAGTGGGAAAACGCAGAGATTTTATTGGCTGAAAAATCAATTCATATACCTTTAGTGACACTAAATGAATTGGATGGCCAGTTTATTATTGATAAAAATAGAAAGACTAATGTGCAGGCAATGATTGTAACGCTGCCTCCAGAGTCGTCGCCTAGCACATCAGCATCTACTGCGAACACTCCTGATATTGAAGAAAAGAAATGGCAATTTGCAATTGATCGTTTGGCAGTTAACAAGGCTGCTGTAGGTTTTTATGATCAGTCACTCGTACCTACTTTTTCTACTATCGTCCAAAATTTCACGGGAAATGTTTTAGATATATCGTCGGATGAAAACACCTTGGCGACTATAGAGCTAGCCGGTAATGTTGATGGATATGCGCCAGTAACTCTTAAAGGCAAAGCGAATGTCTTTAGAAAAGTGCCTAAGCTGAATGCACTTTTGTCATTTAAGCAAATGGATATGGGTGCTTTATCACCTTACTCGGCAGAATATGCGGGCTGGAAAATTAATAAAGGTTTATTGAGTGCCGACTTAAACTACCATTATGAAGATGGAAAAATCCTGGGCAAAAATCATGTTGTTATAGATCATTTGGAGTTTGGTGAAAAGGTTCGCGGCACTCGCGTAATAGACATCCCCTTGCGTTTAGGTTTGGCAATGTTGACGGATGAAAATGGGGTTGCGATCTTAGACACAGAAATCTCCGGCACACCCAGTGATCCACAATTTAAAATTCGCGACATTATTATGCGCGCCCTGGGCAATACTCTGAAAAAGATCCTCACGTCACCCTTTAAGTTTATTAGTAGCTTGCTAAACTCAAAAGAAGATTTAGGTAAAATTCAATTTACCGCAGGGGAATCGCAACTAACAGATACAGCCAAAAGCAAACTACAGCTGTTAACTGACGCATTAAAAAAACGCCCCAAGATGCGTTTAAGTATTCAAGGCACTTATGATCAAACCAACGATTTGATTGCACTAAAAGAAGAGCAGGTAAAAAGTGCATTACAGAAAGCCGGTGTAACTATTGATGCCTTAGGAACTCATAACGAGGCATGGGCGCAGGCAGTAAATGCAAAATATGCTGCACAAGGTTTTGTAAATGCTGCCTCACTGCTTGCGGTAGAAGAAAAGTACCAAGCGCTAATTTCAGTGGAAACGGTTGACCCTGAACGATTGATAAGATTAGCTCACGAAAGAGCGCAGGCAGTTAAGCAATATTTTATTTTGCAGCTGGGTGTTTCCAGCGAAACCATTTTGTTGAATTCTGAAGCCCGCTGTGAAAAAGCAGAGCAATGTTCAGCGAGTGAGGCCATATTTACGCTAGAGGTTTAAGTTATTACTCTACTGATTTTTAACTCCTAAATAATTGAGTGTTGCTTATGGATGTTCACCATATAGCCGAGCAAAATATGTTTGTGATTGATTACGAAGGTGCGCAGGCAGTATTACATTATGTACTCAGTAAAAGCTCGGACGATGTAACTGCAATAGATTTCAATAGTACTTTTGTCCCGCCGCAGTTTAGAGGAAAAGGTTTGGCAGAAAAATTAGTGCGCGCCGGTATCAAATGGGCAAAAGAGCAGGGCTATGAGCTTCATGCCAGCTGTTGGTACGCCGCTAAATTTATTCGTTAAAATGAATGTATCCGTACAGAATTTAAAAGGAGCTTGAATGAAAGCAAACAAGAATGCTGGCTTCACTCTGCTTGAACTCATGGTGGTGCTTGCGATTATTGGCATACTCGCCGCAATGGCCATGCCCAGCTTTGAATCAAAAAATACCCGAGCCCAAGTTATTGAATCGGTAGATTTAATTAAAACGCTAAAGGATAGCGTTACGCTTTTTTATCATACCCAGCAAAAATTCCCCCGTAATAATGCTGAAGCAGGAATTCCCAAGCCCGAATCCTTAATTGGAAATTATGTTGAGCGTATAGATTATGTAACAGGAAGCTTTAATATTACCTTTGGCAACAAAGCCAATGGCGTGCTTAAAAAGAAAATCCTCAGCATTCGCCCTATGGTTGTTACAGATTCACCGGAAAGCCCCATATCCTGGGTGTGCGGTAATTCTCCAGTGCCCGCTGGAATGACTGCAGTGGGTGTGAATGATACTAATATTGAAAACAAGTACTTACCTATTAACTGCTTTTAAATGGCTCTGATGCTTGATCGGGCTAGAGTTGTAAAAAAAGCTGCTAGCCTCGCAGGTTCAATATAATCCTTTACAAAAACTCCCACCTATCCCGCTAAAACTCCACTCGGCATCTTTATCCCCCCCTGTAAATTTTTATTCTTAATAATAACCTTCAATTCTTGAACGCAAGAATCTGTGTGTCTGGTTTCATGCTTTATCACAATATTGCAGGTTAATTATGTTGAAAATACTCGCGGCTATATTTTTCATTTTACCTATCTATGCAAGAGCCGATGGTATAAATGTCGGGGAACAATTTGCAGAAGGTGGACTTGCCCTTATCGTTATATTGCTCATGTCAGTTTTAATGATCGCGGTTGCTATAGAGCGCTTAGTAAATTTCCGCACAAAAAACATTTTTCCTTCAAAGTTAATTGCACATATTAGATCCTTATGGTTAGCAGGTGATTTTGAAAAGATCCATGAGGTGTTGGCTTATGAAAAAAATACCTTGGGTAGAATTCTTAATTACATGGTATCTAATCGTCATTTGGATGCGCCGGTTGTTGCGCTTGGTGCCAGTGAAATTGCGTCTCTGGAATTACGGCAGCAACAACAAAAAGCTTACGCCCTCGCGATAGTGGCAACCGTTGCTCCCATTGTCGGTTTGCTCGGAACTGTGATTGGTATGATTGAGGCATTCCATGTTATTGCTTATTCACAGGGCATGGGGAATCCGGCTTTATTGGCAGGGGGTATTTCAAAAGCTTTGATCAATACGGCTGCAGGTTTAAGTGTTGCTTTGCCCTCATTAGCTGCACATCATTTCTTTAAGCACCGCAGTGTTATGTTTGGTTTGATGCTTGAACAAGCAATTAACCAACGAATTAACGAATGGTTTATTGCCCCTCATTCTGTAAATGGCACTCCAAATTTAAAAATGGTGTCCCATGCGAATTAATCTAGGTGAAGACGAACAACCAGAAATTGGTTTGATTGCACTTATTGATTGCATCTTCTTTTTACTGATGTTCTTTATGGTTTCAACGTCTTTTTCGCAACAAACAGCGAGCCAAGGCCAGCGCGAATTATCCGTTGTCTTACCAGAAGCAAGCGCTAATTTAGATGTAGGCAGTACTGCAGAAAAAATAGTTGCCATAAGCATTGATAGAACAGGCAGTTTGTTTTTGCAGGGCGAACAAGTCTCTATAAAAAAATTACAGGACTACCTGAAAGCAGTGGGAGCAGAAAATAAACAAACCTTAATCGAAATTGCAGGAGATGAAACGGTTCCCTACAGAAACATCGTCAGCGTTGTTGACTTGTGTCAATTTGAGGGGCTAACCAATATCGCTTTACAAACCAGAAATAAATAGCGTGGCCATGCAGATGAATACATCATCTTACACAAACATCAGTAATTCGCTGTTTAAATCTCATAGCTATTTATTGTGCTCAATCATATTTCATCTAATTCTGATTTATGGGCTGAGTCAAATTGCCATGAAACCGGTAGTCGCTAATAAGGCAGTTGATCAACGTGTAAAAATTTCAGTCAATAATACTTACCGGATGAGCATGCAGCAAAGTGTGCAAAATTTAGCGCAGACCCAGAATACATTGGTAAATAGTTTAGATGATCCGGTAAAAAAGCAATTGCATCTTGAAGCTGTTGAGGCGAAAGATATTGCAAACTCAAAAGCAACTACATCGCAGCTGTTAGAGTTGGCTCGTAAAATTTCTGAAAATATCCGCAAGATAGAACGCGAATTAAAAGTTCAGGATTTGCAAAAAGCGGTGAACATGTCGCGCGATGATATTTTTAAGCGAGTTATGTCATTGGAAATTGCCGTGCCTGAATATACCGGCAACAGAATTCCCGGCTCTACCAAGGTGAAATTAGTTCAGGATATGGAAGAGCATGCAAAGGAGTTTTTAGCCTATCGACAAAACGATATTAAAGTACGCGGTTTGGGTAATTCTGCGCTCGATGTAAAGAAAACCGATAAATTAAATCTTGCTTACAGCAATGGAGAGAAGGATCATAACTTAATTAAAGGCCTGGATTCTTCTGTGAATGTGACCGGAGACAAGGCTGCTCAACATAGTAAAAATGATTTTGTGGATGTGTGGTTGGATCATATTCCTCCAATAAACCAAGAAACTCCCAAAAAAGTAGCGGGGCGGGTTTTGAAAATTAATGGCCAACATGCAGATCGTTTATTTATTAACAGCTGGTACATCATAGGTCCATTTTCTATTTCAGGTAATAAAATGCCACCTGATTATGGTATTGATTTGGATGGCGTTTATTACGGCAAGGATCAGAAGCCTGTTAGCTGGCAATATCTGAGCAACTCGCAATATCCGATAATTCTACCGCAAGCAGATAAGTCTGGTGTATTTTTTGGATATACCGAAGTTACGTTGGACCGCGAACAGGATTTATGGGTTTGGGTAGGTGCTGACGACTATGTAAATTTAGAATTAAATGAAAAAACGGTTTGGAGCAGTGAGGTTTTTAATAAGAAGTTTAACGATTTAGCCTACGCAAAAAGCAACTCGGATCGTAACAATTGGAACCTAACTGAGTTTAAACGTTTAGTACATTTTAAAGCAGGGATAAATAAATTTAAGTTTCGGCTAACCAATTCGGATGGGCCTGCATTTTTTTCTCTGGTCTTAACAAAATAGTTAAGTTGGGTGTTTCCCACCCCGGCAACAAGTTATTTTGTTGTCGGGGCTTTTTATTTTCCGATCTCTAGATCACCATCCGCTCAATACGATTTTTCCAATGGTATTGCCCTTTTCTATTGCTGCGTGTGCGGTGCGTAAATTTTCGGCGTTAATAGGGCTAAGCGTATTGTTGAGGCTAGTTTTAATTTTTCCTGCATCAATTAAATTGGCGATTTCGTTAAGTATTTTTTGCTGTTCAATCATGTCCGCTGTTTGATACATAGATCGAGTAAACATAAATTCCCAAACAAAATGGGCGGATTTTGATTTGAGTAGATTTAAATCGACCAATGCTTCCGGCTCTACTATCGAGCAAATGATACTTTGCGGTGCAATTAGTTCGCACATAGCTTGCCAGTGCTTAGCGGTTGTATTCAAACAAAAAATATAATCAGCAAAGCGTTTTCCCAGAGTACGAAATTCCTGTACTAAATCTTGCTGATGATTTATAACTGCATCGGCACCTAAAGCGCGACACCATTCAGCAGATTCTGTACGCGATGCAGTGGCAATAATGGTGAGTCCTTTAATTTGTTTGGCCAATTGAATGGCAATAGAGCCTACGCCACCAGCGCCACCAATAATTAATAAGGTTTTTCCCGCTGAGTTTTGTTCGCTAATTCCTAATTGCTCAAACAGCCCTTCACTCGCAGTAATTGCCGTTAAGGGAAGGGCGGCAGCTTCTGGATTACTTAAGCTTTTGGGTTTATGTCCGACAATTCGCTCATCAATCAGTTGGAATTCGCTATTGCTACCAGCGCGAGTGATGTCGCCCGCGTAGTAAACCTCATCGCCTACTTTAAAGCTCTCAACTTTGTTGCCAAGCGCTACGACTGTACCGACTGCATCCCAACCCAATACTCGATAGTGTTCTTCAATTTTGCTTTTAGGGCTGCGGACTTTGGCATCAACGGGGTTAACGGAAACCGCTTCAACTCGTACCAGTAAATCGCGTTCTTTTGGCGTTGGGACTGGCAAGCTGATATCGATCAGGGAATTTTCATCGCTAATTGGCAGATAGGCTTTCAGGCCTACGGCTTTCATAAAATCTGGTGTACTCATGGGATTTTGATTTCCTTGGTATGTTCATATCTAGCGTTTGAGTTTACAGCTTACCCGCAAGTTAAAATTTTGATAATGTTTTAAATAGTTGAAAAACTATCAAAAAATATTTGATAAAGGTGTGCTATGGCAAGAGCTTATTCTCTGCAAGATTTAGAGCTGCTATTACAGGTGGCTGAGCGCGGCAGCATGAGTGAGGTAGGGCGGCAGCTAAATATGACAACCGCCGCTGTTTCGGCGGCTATCAAGCGTTTGGAAACAGCTTTGGGTGTTAGTCTCTTTGAGCGAACGACTCGTAGCCTACGCCTCAGCGCCGCTGGGGAAGCTTTTATTCCCCATCTCCAACAAGTACTGGGCACGCTTGATGTCGCTGAAAACGAACTACGCAACCGCCAAACACAAGTTGCTGGTGAGATTCGCATTGGTGTGCCTTCAGATTTGGGCCGCCATCGCTTGCTAGGTTTACTTGATGATTTCCAGGAGTTAAATCCGAATATTAAGTTTATTTTACATGTCTCTGATTTAATTCAGGATTTGTATCGTGATGATTTGGATATTGTTATTCGATACGGCGAGCCTAAGGATTCAGGGTTGATCGCAGCAAAGTTGTGTGACAATCGCCGCGTGCTGGTTGCTTCGCCTGACTATCTTGCCCGTCACTCTCCTATCAATGAGCTAAATGACTTGGCAGAACATAACTGCTTGCTGTTCTATTTAAATGGCCGCCCCTACAGCAAGTGGCAGTTTGAGTGCGACCAAGGGCTGGTTCTGCTCAATGTAAGTGGCGATAGGTCTGCGAATGATGGCGAGCTGGTAAAGCGCTGGGCGTTGGCTGCGAAAGGGATTGCCTATAAATCTGAATTGGATGTAGCTGAAGAGCTTGCGACAGGGGCTTTGGTCGAGCTTTTGGCTGGGCGCTATCGCGGACAAGCTTCACCTGTTTACCTGCTCTATAAGGAGCGCAAGTACCAGGCTTATCGTATGACGGCATTAATTCGTTATTTGAAGCAGAGAATGGGCTAGAAAAATGCCCGCATGAAGCGGGCATTTGGCAATCGATAAAACTCTTATTCGTATTTGCAGAGGTAAGAAGTTTCTACGTCTGCAGTCACTTTGAACTTTTGGTTGGCTTCAACGATAAAGGTTTTGCCTTCTTTAAAGGTTTCTGCTTTGTCGCTGCCTGGCAATACAACAGTCAAGCTGCCGCTTACTACGGTCATGTATTCTTTTTGGCTGGTACCAAATTCGTAGTCACCCTTAGCCATCACGCCAACAGTGGCAGGCAAGGTTTCAGTTTGGAAGGCGATAGATTTAACCGCACCATTGAAGTATTCGTTAACTTTAAACATGGAAGATCTCCGCCTAATAGTTAGGGATAAGGTCGGCTATTTAATTCAGCCAATACGCTTCTTGCACACACAAAAAAGGCCGCATTTTCATGCAGCCTTTTTTGTTAAATTTGGCTCCGCCTGCTGGACTCGAACCAGCGACCCAATGATTAACAGTCATTTGCTCTACCGACTGAGCTAAGGCGGATCGGTGACTTCCTCTGTGGAAGTGGTGCGCATAATATAGATGAGACTTTACTTGGTCAACCCTTTTTCCTAAAAAAATCATGAATTTAGTAGGGGTTGGTTAATATCTCCTCAGCATGTAAATCTAGCGTACAGATTGTGCAGATTTGTCCTAATTTTTGCGCAGCGCAATCACTTTAAAACTCTTGTTTTGCGCAATTAAATTGATCTGTTTGAAGTAAGGCAGAGCTTTTTTCTCTAACGCAATAAATTGATTGACCACAAAATAGGCGACTCCATTTACTGTTAATAAATTTGCAGCGCTTGCCAAAAACTTATCGGTTAAGTCTTCGTCAACATTAAAACCTTGATGAAATGGCGGGTTGCATAACATTAAATCAAATTGATTTTTCAGCCCTGAGCCAGCATCAGCAGCAATTATCTCAGCGGCAATATTTAGTCGTGAACAATTTGCTGCCGCAGTTAAAAGTGCAGCAGCATTATTATCAGTAAGCGTGCGTTTTTTTATGGAGAAGTGCTGGCTGGCAATGGTGAGGAATCCATAGCCGCACCCTAAGTCGAGACTATGCTCAAAGCTGTGCTTGGCAACTAAAGGGGTAATTTCAGCAATTAAAAACTCACTGCCCTGATCAACTTTATTCCAGCCAAATTGCCCAGGCTTGCTCAGCAAAATCTTTCCGTTAATGTCTAGGCATTCTCGCAAATTTGAATAGTCTTCATCATTAAGTAAAGCCCCCGTCTTGTTTCCTTTTTTAAGTTGGCTTGAATAACTTACCCCGTCTTTTTGAATATTTTTTTCGCATCCAAACAGAGTACTGGCTTTGTCAATATAGGTTTTTATGCCTTCATTTTTGTGGCCGCTTATCCAAAGGGTGCCACTAGGTTGCAGTAAGCGTTGCGCCTGATTGATTAAATGATGAGTAACGGCCTTTTCTTTGGAGATACGATAAAAAATATGATCTATGCTGCTATCTGCAACGTCTATTAGATCAAAGTCATTGAATCTGGATTCAAATCCTAGGCTTTTTGCTTGCTCTGCAATATCCCAGCGATTGGTGATAAGCAAAGGATTGTGAGATCTATCGCTGACTGCAGGTAATTGGCGCAAAACATTTTCATCGCTTAACCAAATGCTTTTTTCGGTTGAATGCTGATTAATTTGTTGCAAAAGCCAAGCTGTAGGTGCGTCGGTCATAATCATTTCTCAAAACTATTTATTTCATCGACGGTAAGAGCGCGGAATTGTCCGGATTGAAGGCTTGCATCCAAATCAATTTCGCCAATACATTCGCGATGCAACGCAATAACATGATTGCCAACAGCTGCAAACATGCGCTTAACTTGGTGATATTTTCCTTCGCAAATAATAAGTCTTGCAAGGTGAGAGTCAAGAATCTCTAATTTAGCAGGCAAGGTATGTTTAGCTTCTCCGTTAAGCAAAAGGCCTTCTGCGAAAATGGTAATAGTATTTTCCGTAATTACATTTGCTGTAGTTACCAAATAGCTTTTGGTATGCAGATGCTTAGGCGATGTGATTTTGTGGTTCCATTGTCCATCATCTGTTAGCAACACCAAACCTGTTGTGTCCAAGTCCAAGCGACCAGCAATTTGCAATTCATTTTTAAAGGGTAAATCAATTAAATCTAATACGGTGGGATGTTCGCTATCAGAATTTGCGCAAACGTATCCCGCAGGTTTATGCAGCATTAAATAGCGCAGTTTGCGCTCTTCAATCAATTGGCCATCATAGATAATTTTGTCGCCATTATTAATATGCGTATTGGTTTTGCTAACGAGCTGGTCGTTAACAAAAATCAAACCTTGTTTTATCGCAATGTGAATTTGCGTGCGACTCAGTTCGGCGTTGTTGCCAATAAATTTATCAAGACGCATGGATGTCATTCTGTGTTGGAGGCGCAAGCCATTCGCTGGGTACTGCATTATACCAACCAAACTCTTGAATAAGTTGACTCATAGTTTTATCAAGTGGCGCGATTAGCTTGAGCTTGGCGTGCAGAATGGGATGAGTAAAACTTAATTCGGTTGCGGCCAGCAATAAACGATGCGCATTAAACGCTTGTTGAAAAAAGCGGTTATGGTTACCTTTGCCGTGTTTAGCGTCGCCAATAATAGGATGACTTATATGTTTTAAGTGCCGGCGTATTTGATGTTTACGCCCGGTTTGGGGAATACATTTAACCAGCGAATAACGACTCTCAGGGTACTTATCAATGGCATAGGGCAGGGCAACTTCAGCAAGCCTGAAAAACTCGGTAAGTGCAGGCTTGGCTTCAGGTGTACGAGCTTTTTGATCGGTGTACTTATCAAGCTCTTCGACAAGTGGATAATCAAGCAATAAATACTCTGGCGCTATGCCACGCACAATCGCAATATAGGTTTTTTGTAAGCGATGTTCCGTAAAAATATTTCCCATAAGTGCGGCAATTTCAGGGTTGAGTGCAAATACTAAAACGCCTGAGGTTGGCTTATCCAATCGATGCACGGGAAAAACATGTTGCCCGATTTGATCGCGCAGCATTTGCATAGCAAAACGAGTTTCATGACGATCAATCATGCTGCGATGAACCAACAAACCACTGGGCTTGTTAATCGCCACCAAGAAATCATCGCGATAAATAATGTCGAGTATTTCGCTCATATCATCAATAGCTATAAATAAAAACAGGCGCTATAAAAGCGCCTGTTTAAAATGCCAGCATAAATTATTTGACAGCTTTCATTTTTTTCTCACCGGAATCAACACTTTGGTAAATCAATGTGTTGATTGTCATTGGGCCAACGCCGCCGGGAACAGGAGTGTAAGCCGCTACGCGATCTGCTAATGGAGCCAATTCGATATCGCCAACACCACCGGGGTGATAGCCGGCATCTACAACGACAGCGCCATCTTTAATCCATTCTGCTTTAATAAACTCAGGCTTGCCTACTGCGCCAACAATAATGTCAGCTTGTTTAATTAAATCTGAAAGATTCTTTGTGCGTGAGTGACAAATAGTTACTGTGCAGTTTGCATTTAATAACATCATTGCCATTGGCTTGCCTAAAATAGGGCTGCGACCTACAACAACAGCATGCTTACCTGAGAATTCGATATTGTAAGCTTCCAGCAAACGCATAATACCTTTTGGTGTTGCGCAACCGTAAGCTTCTTCGCCCATACTCATGCGACCAAAACCCAAACAGGTTACACCATCAACATCTTTTGCTGCGCTGATAGCATCGAAGCACAAGCGTTCATCAATTTGCTCTGGCACAGGGTGCTGCAACAAAATGCCGTGCACGTTTGGGTTGTTATTTAATTCCTGAATTTTTGCGAGTAACTCTTCAGTGGTAGTACTTGATGGCAACTCCACTTTGATAGATTCCATTCCTATGCGTGAACACGCATTACCTTTCATTTTTACGTAAGTGGCGGAAGCTGGATCGTCACCAACTAAAATGGTGGCAAGTATTGGAGCTTGCCCGTTGGTGGCAGCTTTTAATAGCTCAACACGTTGCGATAATTCTTGTTCAGTTTTTGCGGCAAGTGCTTTGCCGTCCAATACTAATGCAGACACAGAAATCTCCAGGAGAAGTTAAAGATAGAAAAGAAAATATGCGCGCATTTTCACACAGCAATGGTGATGATCCAAGTGCTAAGAGAAATTGAGTAATATAAATACTGAGAGTTAAGACTAAGGGAAATTGGGGTGGCTGACGGGGATCGAACCCGCGACAACAGGAATCACAATCCCTAAATCAGTGTTTTAACCAGCAAAAACCAGCATCAACAAGGGTTTGCGGGTCGATTTTTCCACTATTTACCAATATAAAACACAAATTGGTGCCCACTTGGTGCCCACTTTTAGGCGAATTTTTCACTTAATGTCGCTAGCGGATTGTGGGTGACGGCCTGTGTAAGATGATCAGGAGCCAACTTGGCGTAGCGCAAAGTCATATCCAGCGAACTATGGTCGAGGATATGCATCAGCTTCAAAATGTTTCCATCGTTCATCATGAAATGGCTGGCAAACGTATGGCGCAAAACGTGCGTTAATTGACCATCTGGCAAGTGGATACCCGCACGCTTAAGTGCATTGGAAAAACCCTTCTTAGGGTCGGCAGTATTAAACAACTTTCCATGCTTTGGCCGACCTTCAAGAATCTCCCGCTCAAGCTCAGGCGATATAGGGATAGACCGTGACCGACCATTTTTAGTGTTACTAAGGTGAATTTTACCGGCGCGCACATTCTGAACTTCCAAATTTGCCGCCTCACTCCAACGGGAGCCAATCGACAGGCAAATTTTGGTAATGATTAAAAGGTCTTTGTTTTGCGAATGCTCAAGCTCGCCCAATAACAAGCGAATCTGAATTTTATCCAAAAAGGTGAGCGCAGCTTCATCAATAGAAAGTTTAGGAATACCAGCCAGCGGGTTGGGGTAGTCCCACTTCCCAAGCTGTTTTAATCGATTAAAAACAGACGACAGATAAGCATGCGCATGGTTGACCGTATTCGCGGATATTGTTTTTCCACCCTTACCTGGCTGCACAGTATCAAGCCTACTTTTTCGATAAATCATAAAGTCTTCAGCGGTAAAAGTTTGCGCGATTGGGTCGCCCAATCCTTTACATATTGCCAACAGCTGCAATTTACGCTCTTTATCTTTGAGGGAATGACCATACAAATCATGCCATTGCTCAACAAGCTCAGATAACCGCCGCTTATCTTTGGCTACAGGTTTATAGGCTTCGCCCATGCTGGCCTTGGCAAACGCATCGCGCTTAAACTCTCGCGCTTCTTCCAGTTTCGGCTTGGTTGCTCTAACTTTTTTCCCTTCTTTTCCGGCGGGTCGAATGTCCACATAAAACCGGCCATCAACAAGCTTCCAAATGCCAGGTTCAACTTGGCGAACCTTATCCTTAGCCGTTATTGCCACTACTCAATTCCTGCCATTCCGTGTTTTCGGATGTGGTTTGCCATAGCCAAAACTTGAGGGCTTTTACTGTTGCCCAAGCGATCAGGGTTTAAATCAACACCGTGCAAAAGGTAATCAGTAATTTCAGGGTAAACGGTTGTAAGTGACGTTAAATCCTCAGCGGATAGCTTTGCTCTACCAACCTCTATATTCGTTAAACGTAAATAACCAATTCCAACGGCAGACCCGAATGCCTCACGTGTTAATCCCATCAATAGGCGCACAGCCTTAACTCGATCACCATAAATATTGCTCACGTTCCTTCTCCTAAGTCATCTCAGTTTTGGGTTGGTAGATACTGCTAGTAAAAAATGCATGTGCATATTGCACCACATTAATACAAATAAAACCATACTCGCCATTGACAAGCATAATTAGCATGTATAAATTACAAGTCGAAATGAAATGCTTTTTATACAAGTCAACTTGGAGTAGTAAACATGTTTAAAGAAAACCTCACCATCGATGTACCCGTAATGTCGCAAGAAAAGTTTGCCGAAAAGGTAGGCGTAACAACCGACACCATTCGCGGCATGGTCGATACAAAAGCGCTCGACACAGTAAAAATTGGAAAGCGCCGCTGGATCAATTTGGCCTCGCTTACACACAAATGTTTGGAATCAATTAGCAGCACCGCTAAATAAAAATAACACCAACATTCCTGCCGGTAGCCGACCATGCAAATAGAACAGCAAATTCTCGAAGCGCTTCAAAAGGACAATGCGCTCGACTTTAAAAATGCAAAACTTAGCAATAAGTTTTTCACAAAAGGAGTTTGCCCAGGTTGCGGCGAACGCGAATTATTTATAAGCGTTTCAGCACCACACCAATTAGCCTGCAGCCGCACTAATAATTGCGGATACACCGAATCCACTCGCGCTAGATACAGCAGCCTTTGGTCAAATCTCGCTGATAAGTACCCGTCCACACCAGAAGACCCAAACGCTACATGTAAAGCCTACATGTCGATAGTGCGCGGATTTCCCTTAATCAAAACTGAACAATGGTTTGAGCAAGGTTCAATGAAGTTGCTTAGTGGGCGCTACGCAGAAACCGTGCGTTTTAATTTGTGGGATGGTTTTTGGTGGGATCGCCTAATCAATGAGCGCGATATTCGTGAAAACACAAAGCACGGTGATAAGCCATTAAAAGCAGATTTTAAATATGGCACCACCTACAAAGACAAATGCTGGCAACCGCCGGGGCAAATAATTGAAAAGGGCGATTTTGTTTACATCGTTGAAGGAATTTTCCACGCAATCGCATTTCATTTGCTGGGCCATAAAGTTGCAGCGGCATTCAGTTGCACAAACCTTCCACGCGAATTAATTAAAGCCAACACCGGAAAACAAGTTACATGGTGTTTGGCCTATGACGCAGGCAATGGCGGCGAAACAGCAAGCCTTAAGTTTTTAAAGGAAATTAACGATTTAAAAGAAGCCGCACGCATTACTTTACCGCACTCAGCAGATATTGATTGGGATGACCTCTATCGTTCTGGTGAGTTGACTGCAGAATACCTAGAGGATTGCACTTGGCGTGGTCGCTTGTTATCAGCTCGCAGCGCTCAAAATAAAGCATTCGCTCTTTACTGCTGGAAGCCATATCACCAAACAGTCATTACTTTCCGCAAGGAAACCTACTCAATAAAAATTGATACATCTATTTTGTTGAGGGAGCTTGAAGGCCAGCCAATTAGCTTTTCTCAGCATGGCGACCTATTTAATAAATGTGTTGCTGTAAAACACATAGCAAATTGTGAGTTGAGTTTTTTGCACATCGAAAAAGATAAATTCACTCAAGAGCGTAAATATCTTTTTGATGTTTCTATGCCAGCTCACCGTAAGCCTTTCTTAGTCGCATTCACACCGGCAAACCTAGGTGATTCAAAATCAATTTCAAATGCACTTTTAAGCCAAACCGATTTCGGCCACTTCAAAGGTGGTGCGCAGGAATTGGATTGGTTAACAAAGCGGTGGTCTGGCCAAAAAATATCGACAGTAGAAACAGTGCCATTTATTGGTTTTGATGAAGGCTCTCGCGCCTATGTGTTCCCCGGTGTTGGTTATCAAGACGGGAAATGCGTAAAGCTCAACAAGCACGGTTTCATTTCCCTCGCAAAAACCTCAATAAAAACCACCTTGCAAGGAGTTAACTTCATGCACTCTGAAAAATTTAATCCAACAATCATTCACGACTTTATAAAAATATTTGATTTGAATGGCGTTGCCGCACTTGGATTTTGGACAGCTAGTTTATTTACCCGACAAATTAAAGAGCGCCACCAGTTTTTTACGTTTTTAGAAATCACCGGCGAAAAGGAGGCCGGCAAATCAACACTAATTCGTTTTCTTTGGAAAATGTTTGGCCGCGAAAACTATGAAGGTATCGATATTTTATCAACCTCAGTTGCGTCATCTGGCCGCGTCCTATCGCAATTAAGCAACTTGCCATTGGTACTGGTTGAAAGTGATCGCGAAGCTGCAACAGGAAAGTCAGGTGGTCGCCCTGGCAAGAGTGTTGATTGGGATGAATTTAAAAAAATCTTCGACCTTGACGGAATCCTCATGAGTCGCGGTGTAAAAACCAATGACAACCAAACCAACGATTCAATATTCCGTGGCGCGCTGGTAATAACGCAAAACGCGAGCGTGCAGGGTAGTGATGCAATTATCAGCCGTATTACACACCTACATTGCACCACAGAGCACAAGCGAATTGAAAACCGCCACATTGCCGACAAATTAAAAGCTATGGATGTAAGCGAATTGGCCGGCTACTTACATTTGGCCCTTACGCATGAAAAGGAATATTTGGAAGCATTCTTCACCGCGTTTTCAAAACACCGCCAACGTCTCACAAAAACAACAGATATAAAAAGCCAGCGCGTGATCGATACACATGCACAGGTAATGGCATCGGTAGATGCGTTGCAAGTGCTGTTTGCAGATATGCCAAACCCAGTATTAGAACAAACCTACTCGCACATTGTTAAGCGCGCACAAGACCGCGAACGCCGTTTAAAAGCAGATCACCCAATCGTTCAACAATTCTGGGAAACCTACCACTTTATCAATGACCAAGTGATGCGCCTCATCGATGACACGGGCGATAACGAGTTCACCAACGAAAAGCTAAACCACTCAGTCGATAAAAAATTAATTGCCATAAACCTGAATGATTTTTATGAGCAATGCCGTAAGCGCGGCCAAGAGCTGGTTGCCATTAGTGACTTAAAAAACCTTCTGCCAACCGGCCAACACTACCGCTTTCAGGGTAACAAAATGGTGAGGTCACGCATCGATAAGAAGATGGTTCGGTGCTTCGTATTTGCAAAACCCATGGAAATGGCTAACTAGATGTTTTTAAAGGCTTTTTTTGTCCCTACGAAATAGTAGAAAAAAAGTAAGACGGGTATCAGCTAAACCGTAAACAACGTAAACAAAGGTAATTAAATGAATATTATCAAGCACTTATTAGCCGTTATTGCTGTAAACATGCTGTATACAGCTGTAAACAAGTTTGTTTACAGCAATTCACCCTTGTTTACACATCACTGTAAACAAAAAAACGCCTTGAAACCCGCGCCAATGCTCGCTTTGTGCTCGCGTGTTTACGATGTTTACGATGTTTACAGTTATTTTCAAAAAACCCAAAAGCACCCTGAAAAAAGGGGGCTCATCCATGCCTAACCGACCACTTTTTTTAACAGCAGCAACCAACACCTCAAGCGCGGAATACAAAAAGGACTCGCTGGCATGGGAGCTGTTCAACACCAAAACCAAGCCAGAGATAGAAGTGTTTTTGAAGGGGTGCAGAAAAATCGATATTCAGGATTTTTGGATGCGCTATCGCAAGTGCCTAGCGTGGTGGTGGTTGAGTTACTTAAACCTTGGGCAAATCCACGCCGAGCTGCAAGCGCTACCGAAAGACGAAGAAAAGTTAATGCGAGATTTACTAAACCAGCAACGTGCAGAATACAAACAACACAAGAGGAATTCCAAATGAGTGATTTAAAAACCTACGCGGAAATCACCGATGAAGATGTAAAAAAAGTTTACGACAGCTCACCGTCAGTAAACGAAACAACAACATGGCAGGAAGTGAAAAGCTATTTGCCGTTATACCTATCGCTAAAAAACCAAGTGCCACACCGTGCACCTGTGCACGCAATAACAGTCGTTAGAGAAGATTTACCGGAATCATCGCGCCTTTTTATTGGCTTTGATGCTGCGCGCCCAATTAATCCGCAACGCCCACGCCTTGTAAAAACCGATACTCCCAAGAAAAAGAATGTGCTGGTGCTTACACCCGGCAAAGTTCAACAACTGATTGGCACGTTGAGTTTGGCGGTGACCTGTTTGCAATGTGCAGGCATTAGCGATGCGGTTAAAAGCGAAGCGCTGGCAGGCTTGCGCGAGCAAAGCAAATCATTAAACGATTTTATTAAACAAAAATCTGTGTAGGGGAGCTACATGAAATACCTAATTGCATTTTCAACCATGCTGCTGTGCATGGTTACCTTATCCAGCACCGTTCTATTTTGGTCATCCATGCCAACTGATTTGCTGGGCAAAGTAATTGCAGGAGTAACCGCTACCGCGCTGGAAGCCTGCAAATATTCATTTTTCCCAGCAGGCATTTATTACCTGAAAAAACGCAATGCCGGTGGCGCGGCCTTGTTAATGATTGGTGTGGTGCTGCTAATAATTTCAGTGTGCGCAACAGCAGGCTTTTTAGAAAACGCCTACAACCAGCAAACCAAATACGCGCAACAAAACAGCGTTGAATTCAAAACAAAACAACAGCAATTAAACAGCCTGCAACAACAAATCGATTCGATTAACGCATTAATCGCGGCAGACACCAGCGCCAACTACCGCACCCGCGCTTATGAATTCAGCAAACAGGTCAAAGCACTCGAAGAAAAGCGAGATTCAGCACTAGCGGAATTGAAAGCCACCAAAGAAACCGCGCAGGGTAACGCGCAATCACTTTTCTCGGTCATAGGAATGGCATTACACCAGCCAGCGGAGCAAGTGCGCCAAGGCGCGTTTATAAGCCTTGCATTAATTGTCGATATTTGCGCAATTGCATCGCTCCTTGCACTCGGCGGCCTCGGCAAAAAAATGCCTACTGAGCAAAGCACAAAACAAAGTGCGCAGCCAAAAAACGAACTACCCAACAAGCCAACACCACCACCGCCAGCACTAAAACAAAAGCAGCCACCGCTAAGTGATTTAGAACAGCAAATAGCAAAAGAAATTTTAGCCGGGCTTTACGGCCAACCAGTGGTAAGTGTTCGCGGAATTATCACCGGTGCAAAAGTAGCGCATCCCATCGTTGCAAAAATATTGGAAAACCTACTATCAGCAAACCATGTACGGCGCGAAGGCAAACGCTATTTTTTAATTCAACAAGTTATTACGGGGTAAATCATGAATTCTCAAACCAGTCTTTTTATTAACAAAAACATTGAAACTAAGGCCGTTATATTTTATGGCTCAACACCAAAATCCACAGTTAGCGTTTTAAGTGTAAAAGTTGATGAAGGTGTTAACAGTGTTGATTTTCATTTTGAAAGCCCAGTGCAGTTGGCTGAGTTTTGCTTTATCCATTCAATTAAATTGGATGATCGCAGAGAAATGCCAATCGACAAAAAGCTTACGGCGTTAGAGCAAATTCAATCTGCACCAAAATACAAAGTAGGTTTCGCACGCGGTTCATTGGCCTTTTGGGAATACGTAGATTTTGAAAAAGAAATGGTGCGCCCAATCAATGAGCATCCCGATATTTTAAAAGGCTGGGATCGCGGCGTAGCCAGTGCGAAATTGTTGTTTAACCAAACCGAAGAAAGTAAATGCGGAGGCGTGTTGTGAAAAAGCTTAGCAATGAAATGCCAGTTTGCATAAAGCGGCCATTACCACCACCAGCGCCGCCACAAGTGCACGCTAGCAAGCAAGAACACCCAGAAAAAATAAAAGCAGGTAAAAGATGTTTAGGTGCACTTATTCGCGCAGAGCAAGCGTTAAGAAATTATTACATTGTGCAAACTCGGGCAGATGAAGCATGCGAGTTTTCTGTCGATGAAATACTGCGGTTAATTAGCTATATGTCAAATTGCTCGCAGGAATTACACAAAAAATATGACCACTTGAGTTATTAACGCCAAGTTCAGCCCGTGGCGGGGAGTAGGAATTTAATTGGCCGATTTAATTTCCATCGGCTGCAACTTTTTGTTATACGAAACTAATCGGAGTTAAAAATTATGAGTGAATTAAAAGCGATAGATTGGACTAAAGCCAGCAACCTCGGACTTGTTGAAAGAATAAATCGTGAGATTCTGCACCCGCTAGGCTTGGCAATGACGCGAAACCCTGAGACTGGGCATAGCGAAAACATTTTGATTTCTGATGATGGTATATGGGAATACTCGCCAGACATGCCAAGTAAAATAATCTCAGATGAAGAAATAAGAAAGCAGCTGAAGGACGTATAACGCCTGCGATAAGCGGCAGCCGTTAGGCTGTCCAGCGTAACGAAGTGAAGCGATGCTTAATTACATTGTTATACGAAAGTGAAAGGAGTAATGAAAGTGAGTAATATAGTTGCGACCAGCTATGAAATTGGAGAAGGTGCGTTTGCTTGCGGAAGACGATATTTAAAAGATGGCAAGTGGGTAAGGCCTTGCGACTCAAAAGGAGATATTTCCGAATGGGTGCAGGCTGTGAAAGAAATGAGCGAAGAAATAAAACGACTCAAGGTAATAATTCATAAGAACGGAATTATCGTATAACGTTCAGGTAAACGGCAACGCAAAGCGTTGTCCAGCGCAAGCGGTGTTTCACCTGCTTGTTATATTTATTGATGGAGGTTTCGATGTTTTCTACAAAGCAAGATGCATTAAATTGGATAAATTGTTTTGGTAAAGGATTAAGTCTTACCACTCAAAAGAACGGCAAATATTGGCGAATTTACGATAAAGATGGTGGTATGTTGAGTGAAAGTAATGTTTGCTCAATAGAAGACGGAATTTAATGAATATAACGCCGAGTTCAGCGGTGGGCGCGATAGCGACCATCCAAGGAGCAAAGCGACTGTGCTGCAACGACTTGTTATAACTTTTTGGAGAATGATAATGGAAAAATTTACGCTAACACAAGAACACTTAAAACTTATTCAGCGTATGAATATTCGATTTGAAGATGATACGTATGACGGTGCGCCAGCGGTAGACATAAAAAGACCTTATGGCAACAGCGATGTTATGAGTGACGTTGCTGAAATAATTGGTATTGAAAAGGCCGAAGATGACTGTGGAGAGAAGTATTGGCCGAAAGGAACTCGTGAACGATGCGAAAAAATTCACAAAGAAACTGCAAAAGCATTGCAGGTATGTCTCGCTGCACAATCTTTTGAGGCTGGCGAGTATATTTCTGACGATTACCGCGATAATTGGAGAAAGTTATAACAGCTAAATATACAGCCAACACTTCATATCTACATTTTTAATTAAAAAACCAACCCCTAATCCCTGTGAGGCTGGCCAAAAAATTAACGCGAGGAATATCGCAAATAAATGATGAACAGAAACTGAATTTTTTTAAGGGCCATAAGGTGCAAGTGGTATATCGCTCGGGTGTTATAAGTAGAGGTTATCGCCCCGTGTGCCGCAAGACTTTTATGAATGATATTCACTATGATACTGAACGGCAGGCACATGTTGCAGGAAAGCAGGTAATTATCAATTTGCAACGTGCAGTTGCAGCATCACACAAAATCAATCAACAACAAGGAGCAAAGCATGGTTAGTCAAATCGCAATCGCGTTACTCGGTGCAATCGCAATATGGCTCACGCAACAACAAAACGAGCAGCGTAAAAAATACGCCTGCTTGTTTGGCTTGGCAGGGCAACCGTTCTGGTTGTACTCATCCATGCAAGCAGAGCAATGGGGCATTTTCTTTTTATCGTTTGTGTATGCCGGTGTGTGGGTTGTGGGGATTAAAAACTATTGGCTGTCAAAGTAAACTGAGTGATGGTGATATAAAAAAGCGGCCTAGGCCGCTTTTCTTTTTTCAGACTAAATAATTTGCCAAGTGGTGTTCGCTAATTATATGAATCCCTGAGCCCATTTCTCTAAGCTCCAATGCTCGCTCAAGTTTTGTGCCCATTCCTTGGTGTTTGTAGTTAGCGCTTGGGCTATCGCCAACAACAACGTAATTAGTATTCCTCGAAACCTCCTTCGCCTGAATTTTAGCACCTCTTAATTTTACGGCTTCCTCAAGTGCATCACGTGAATTTGAAAACTCGCCCGTAAAAGCAAACTTATTTCCATCAAATTGTATAGCGGGTGGCGGTGTGCAAAAGATACTGTCATTCGAAAAATTGCCAGTGGCAATGCTAATTAGCGAATTTAGAATATCCATTTCTTCGTTGTCATCAATCACACCATCAGCAAGGTACACATCCAATTTTTTAATTATTCGCAAAGCAATTGGGTGCTTCTGCACATTATTATTTTCTTTCAGCCAATGCTGAATAAATTTTATCTCATCAATATTGGCATGCCCGTCACATAACACACCAATACATATCCCAGTGAATATATCTATATCGCGCCCCTCGCGCATTTTTGCATTCACATTTGAAATTAGTTGAGCATTGCTTTTATGGGATTCCATAGTTTTATCCTTTTCCATTTGAGTTTTCTGGCTATTTAAACGGCTGCTTTTGATCGCGCAGTCATCGCCTAAATACACATTCAACCCGCAAAAATCAATTACCGGCGCTTACATCCACATGCTGAAATTTAGGCATTGACAGCCTTGGGTGTGGCTTTTAGTATCCGCGCCGTGGCGTCAAAATGCGCCTCTAGGTTTCGCAGCCTACAAAAGTGAACAACCGGTCTTTGCCCACAGGTGGGGTAAATGCCGCCGCTCGGCCACGCCTGCTACATGGTGGCTGAGTGGGGCAACCTTCGGGTTGGCCAGTTGTTTTGTTGTTTACTCTGGTACTGCGAACCCTGCTCAGTCGCCTCCATATTACTTATGTGAGGCATTTTTTTTTAATGCGCTACACAAAAACAAAAATTCAGTAATATTTTATTTCCAAAGGAGTTTGATAATGGATGCGAATCATCAACATGATCTCATCACCCTGCATCACGTTAAAGCGGTAGATTTATTACACAACGTGCAACACATGAATCAATTTTTTCAAGATATTTGCGCGGGGCTAAGTGAAAACCCGCTCTCTGCACAAGGCCTATTAGGGTTGCATGTGGTATTAAAGGTTCAGAATGAGTACTTGGTGGAGGCAGAGGAATTAATTCGCAGAGGGAATTTACAGCAAATTGAAAACATAAAAAAAGCCGCTTAACTAGCGGCTTGTATCAGTAATTCTCGTTGCTCAACGGGCATCGCTTTAAGCAACCTCAGCACTAAGTTATCTGCTTGTTTGCCACTCGGTGAAAGCGTGTGGCTAAAACTCAAATCCATTACAAACGTGTGGCCGCAAAGCGGGTCTTTACAGCTGCAGTAGAGCTGGCTCAATTTTATATCCAGCTGTTTGCGGCTTTGTATGGTCGCCTTCCCAAAACATTCAGGGCAGTCTACTTGCATTGCGGTTTTCCCCTCATGAATAGCTAAAAACTGGCGAGGGAAGTTTAATACATTCTTGGCTAAATTTGTATTTACAGCTTGTATTTTATACATGTTTTATGCCGCCTTAGCAGGTGCGCCAAAGGCAATGCGCAAACTTTGTGGCAAAAACTGGTTAAGTTGCAAAAACACATCCTGCATAGGCACGGTTTCATATTCAAAATACACATCGGCAATTTTGGTAATGTCACCAAAGCCGCCGGTGTTTTCAGGAATCATCCCAGAGAGTGCTGGTTGCATTCGCCACATGGCCAAAGTTTCTGAGCGGCTAATATTTTTAATGCGCTCAAACTCATCCTTGGTGGCAATATCACCCACGGGTATTAATTGCACGCTATCTTTTTTCCCGTTGGGAATATTCAAATACAAACTGCGAAAGTTGCCCACTCCTTTACTTTTGCTGATTTGCTCCTTAATCATTTTTTCGTCTTCTTCACTCATGCTCGCATCGCTGGTGTAGAGGATATAACCCATGTGCGCGCCGTTTGTATAATATTTGCGGCGAAACAATGTTGCTTCTTCACTCAACAACACAGAATTAATGCCGCCGTAGTATTGCGGTATTCCGTAAATTTGTTGGTTAACGTCATATTCCATGAAGTGCACAACTTCGCCTGGCATAAATTCAATAGGTTTTTCACCGCTCTTTTGCAATTGGCAATACACATCGGATTTTTTGTGTTTGCGCATGTTAATGGCTGGCAAATGTTTGAACTGAATCACTTGGCCAAACACATTAAATATTTTTTGAAAATAGCAGTTGCCAAACACATCATAATCAATGCTGGCCGCGCCCAAATCTCTATCACTTAACACACCGTTACTCACGTAATACTGCAGCAAGCGGTTGCGGCGAAAGGGCGGGATAGTTGAGTGGTAACCGTTGGCGCGCAGAATTTTTCCAAGACCAATAAGTGACACTGGCGGCTCATAATAATCACCAGCGCCTGCAAACACCCCAAGGTAATCCGCGGGGCTAGAACTTAATACAGATTCGGGGTCACCAAATTTAAATGCCATGCTGCGCTCTACAGGGGCGTTGGTGGCCGCAACGTGATTTTGTTGTGCGGTATTTGTGTAACGCTGTTTTTTATTTCGCATAAATAACCCTTTAAAACCACATTAAACCAAAATAAAACATATTGACACTTGCAAAGCGCCGCGCTAATCTCATTTCACAGCGGCAAAATCCGCTGTCGGGCTTGGAACCCCGCAATACTTACTTGGGCACAAGACGCCTAGCGTCTTTTTTTGTGCCCGCTGTTCAGCTACGCTTGCGTTATGGTGGCTGAGCAAGGCTCCCGCGAGGGAGGCCGCTTTCAAGTAAGTGCGGTAGTTCCAACCTTGCTCAGTCGCCTCCATGACTTGGAACTCATTGAGGCGGTTTAAAAACTACTTACTTGAGATTCAAATCATGAGCACAAATACTGCTGCTGTTTCACATATCCTTCCTGACTTACGCTCACAACAACTGACCGATTTGCGTCAAGACTTGCTGAACCTTATCGCTAAAAACATTACCCCTCGCCGTGATGATGTTGATCAATTTTTTGATCAATTCTGGCGGCTGTATCCAGACTACATGCCAAATGAAAAAATGGCAGAGCTCGCAGGTATTAACCAAGAGGCTATTGCTGAGTATTACAGCGGTGAGCGTGTAATGCCAGTTTCGGTTTGGCGCGGCCTCTTGGTAAATGCCGTTTATCACATCAATTCAACTCAACTTTTTATTGCATTGGGCGAGGTGTAAGTTATGAATTCTATAGCTCACATTAAGCCGCGCCGTATTGTTAAACTTTCACCGTCACAATTTGCTATGTACCAGCGCGGTGAAATTGAAATTCACTCGCCTTCTGGTGAATTGCTTTCCACTATTGGTGAGCCATTAAACCGCGTTATTGCCGACATTGAATGTACTCGCCTTACCGATCAACTTAGCTTGGTAGAAAGCCTTATGCTCAACGCAAACGGTGAGCTGCAACTCTCAGAACACGCTATTGCCGGCCTTGCAGATTTGCTTGGCCAAGCCAAAGGTTTTATTGGCTAAACATTTCCAGCGCTCCACTCGGAGCGCTTTTTATTTACCCCATTGCTACGCCGCTTTTGCGGCGGTTTGTGTTTAGTGGTTCGTTACTCAATGCGTGCGCCGTTGCCCAAAATACATCGGCGTGGCCGGTGGCGCTGTTTCTATCCGCTGAATAAGTAATTTGGTCATTGCCGGTGCTGGTTTGCGAAACCTGCAGAAATGCTTGCGGAATATCGGTGTGCTCGGCGTCCCACTCAATGCGGCCACTTTCAACAACGTCTATACACTTCAACACCAATTTTGTTTTGGTATCTAACCCGTAGTGAATAGCGTGTGCGCGTGGGTAAAAACCCTGCACCATTTCAAATACACCATTGCCGGGGCCAGTACAGTCAATCCCCATAAACGCCACGTTATATTTTTCTGTGATCGCTTTAATTTCATTGGCTTGGTGAACCCATGAGCCGCGTAATGTAATTTTTTCCAGCACGCGGAATTTACCACCGGCTTTAAGCGGCGGTGCCACCACAACCACGGTAGATTTATCACCACGGCGCGCAGGGTCGTAGCCAACCCATACTGGCAGGTTTCCATAAGGCCGTACTGTGCCGGTTTTAAAATCAACCCACACCACATTTGAATCAACGGCGCAGTTGAGCAAGTCGCCCAATTTGAAAACGGATAATCCCGCTTCCATAAACGCGCACATATAGAGATTATTAAATTCTGATTCACTACGCTCATCGCGTAATTGTTCAATATCGAATAGATCGCAACCTTTATCTTGCGCATCAACGATATTTACAATGTTTCGCCAAATTTTATCAGCCCCAAGCAACCCGTTTTTCAGGGCGTTGTGCGACAGATCAAAATCAACTTTAGTTTTTCGCTTTTCGTTGTACTCTTCGCCGCTCCACAATGCATATGCACCATGTGTTTTAATTGAAGGAACTGAAAAATAGGTCTTACGCCATTTCTTATGTGAGGCCATGCCGCCAGCAAGAAGGTTAAGTTTCTTAAAGTCCTGAATCCAAAACACCTCATCTATGTAGAGGTGGCCGTGGTAGCCCTGGGCGGTGCGTCCATTGGTAGATACAAAGCGCAGCTCAGCGTCATTGCTCAACAAAATGCAATCGCTACCTTTTAGCTCAATTTCAAAATATTTTTTGGCAAACATAATGATGTAAGCCTTAAATATTTCTGCTTGGTTTTTACTGGCACTTAAGAATATTTGGTTGTCGCCGGTGAGAATTGCATCTTCAAAGGCTTCCCATGCGAAATAAAAAGTAGCACCAATTTGGCGGCTCTTAAGAATAAAGCGGGTTCGCTGGTGTTTGTTTTCATGCCAGTTGTGCTGGTAGTCGTAAAAAATCTCTTTGCGTATTTTTTCGAGCGCTTCCGGCGTGATTGAACTTATATCATTTTTTGTTTCTTTTGATTTGCGCTGTTTCTTTTCGCCGTTTGAATTGCCGCTGTTTTGTTCGCTGCTATTAACCTTTGCGGTTTTCGCATTAATAAAATTGATATTTGCAAGGTGCTCAAGCTTTGCAAAAAGCCTGTCCATTTCATCCCACTGCGCAGGGGTTTTATTTTCCGTCTGCACCAGCTTAACCAGCATGCGGTTAAGTTCTTCTTCCAGCGTTCCGCTGTTGGCCATTTCTTCCCAGCCGTAACGCTCAATCCAATTGTAAATGGTGCGCGCACTTACGCTAAACATTCCTGCAATGTCAGCCACAGGGGTATGCCGCAAAAACAGGCTGCGTGCTGAATTAATAATTTCAGGAGTAATTACTTTTTTGGTGGCTGCTGTATTCATGCCCTGCAGTTTATAGGCTGCAGTTGTTTTGGTTGTGCGGTTTCGTTTCGCCAAATTTCTATAACGGCGTTATAGAAACGTTTAAAAACATAAGCGTTTGCCGGGCACGGCATTCGCTCTTAATCTGCACTCGTCAAATGAATCAGCACTCAATTATTTTTTAAGGTCACCAACATGCCAGCAGGAAATTTAAGTTCAGATTGGGTTTGTATTGCTACCAGTGGTGCAACCGCAGACGGTCGTGAAATTAAAAAAGAATGGCTCACCAGCATGGCAGAAAGTTACGACCCTGAATTTTATAGCGCAAAAATTTGGCTAGATCATTACCGTTGGTTTGGTTCGCAAGGCGAAGTGCTTGAACTGAAAACAGAAAAGGCCGCCAATGAAAAATT
This sequence comes from Cellvibrionaceae bacterium, assembly GCA_021151525.1. Lineage (GTDB taxonomy): Bacteria > Pseudomonadota > Gammaproteobacteria > Pseudomonadales > Cellvibrionaceae > Cellvibrio. The sequence goes on from JAGKXD010000019.1 coordinate 31,440, forward strand.
GAAGGGTGAGCTTCAACTGTTTGCACGCATGTCACCAACCGCTGAGTTGGTTGATTTAAACCGCAATGGTCAATATCACCACGTATCCATTGAGCCTATTGAAGACTTTGGTGGAAAAGGCTTCACCTATCTGGGCGGTATTGGTATTACCGACTATCCCGCAAGCTTGGGCACAAGCAACGTGCACTTTAATGGTGGCGAAAAAACCTCAAAAAATTACATGGGCTGCGAGAAGGTTGATTTGTCTAAATCAATTGAAGCCGATGTGGAAACTAAATTCTATTCACGATTTTTGAAATTCCTTAAATCCGAAACCAACCAACAGGATGACGAAATGAAACCTGAACAATTTAACGAATTGCTGGCCGCGCAAAACAAAACCAATGAGGCGATTGCTTCCTTAGTTGAGCTGTTTTCTAAAAAGCCACCCATAACAGCACCCAAAGAAGGCGAGCAAGAAACGCCAACCAACAACGGCGTAAGCGCTGAGGAATTTGCCGCTTTGCAGGCTGAAAACAAAACCCTGAGCGAAAAATTTACTGCGCTTGAAACTCAGTTCAATCAATTGAAGGTTGCACCTGTGCCCGGCACAGTTCCAGCGACAGCAGATGGTGGTGTACAGGAAGAGTGCCTCTAACTCGTTAGTGGTTGCGTTTAATTCTCGGGGCAAATTGGCGATTTAAATTTAGGAAATATCAGCATGAAACAAAAGTTAATTTTTACCGCAATGCTAACTGCCATGGCAGCAACCTATGGTGTTGATTCTGTTGCGGAGCAATTCACTGTTACCCCGACAATTGCGCAAAAACTGGTTGATAAAATTACCGAGCAAGACACGCTCTTGCAAAAAATCAACATTGTTCCCGTTGATGAACTTAAAGGCGAAAAAGTGATTGGTTCTGTTGCTGGCCTTAAAGCTAAGCGCACAGACACCAATGCCGGTGACCGCCAAACGCAAGATGTTTTAAGCCTTGGCTCAAAAGGTTACGAACTGTTTAAAACCGAGTTCGATACTCACTTGAAATACGCCACAGTAGATGCATGGGCGAAATTCCCTGATTTCAAAGACCGTTACGCCAATTGGGTGCGCAAAGCAATTGCATTATCACGCGTGCAAATTGGCTGGTTGGGCACTCAAGCTGCGGCAGTCACCAACGCAACCAACTACCCACTTAACCAAGACGTAAACAAAGGCTGGTTGCAGCAGCTGCGTGAATTCAATAACGGCGCGCAGTGGTTTACTCAAGGTGCAACGCAAAACCAAATTAAAATTGGTGAAGGCGGCGATTTTGAAAACCTTGATTCCGCTGTGTTTGCTGCACTGCAAATGATTGACCCGGTTCACCGCGATGGTAATGACCTGGTTGTTTTCATTGGCCGCGAATTGCTCGCCTCTGAGCAAGCGCGCCTTTACGCATTGCAAGGCCGCACACCTTCTGAAAAAGAACGCATTGCCAATATTTTGGTGACAAAAACTTACGCGAACCTGCCAGCAGAAACACCAACGGGCTTCCCTCCACGCGGCTTGTTAATTACCAGCTATTCAAACCTGAGTATTTACTGGCAAAGCACCAGCTGGCGTAGAAGCATTGTTGATAACGCCAAGCGTGATCGCGTTGAAGACTACAACTCTGTGAATGAGGGTTATGTAGTTGAAGACGAAACCAAAGCCGCCGGTTTTGAATTCGCAAACGTGAAAATCAAATCGGGCAACAGCTGGGTTTAATTTTTTAGTGTAAGCCATAGCAAGGAAGCTCATTCCCATCTGCTTGCGGGTGGGCTTTCTTAAAAATACTCGGGCAGGGGAATTGAAAATGTTTTTAACCACACTACACAAGCAGCGTTGCCTTGAGCAAATGCAGGCGGCAGAAAATAAAAAAGCGAGCCGCGTGACCACGCTCACCAATGCAACGGCTAAGAATATTCCAGAAAATTTGCGTTCGCAAAAAGATGTAATTTTTGCAGCGCTTGAGCAAGACCTTAAAACGCTGCACGACATTAAAGATGTAGCGAAAAAAGCGGAATTGAAAAAAACACAGCTGATTCCCAAGTGGAAAACTGTAATTGATGACTATCGCGCAAGCGGTGCCAAGTATCCATTCGAGCCGCTCATGCGTTTTGTGGTTTGGTTGCTGGATGCTGAACAAATTGCGGAAGCAATCGACTACGCCGATTTTGCCATTGAGCAACAGCAACCCATGCCAGATGCTTTCAAACGCACGCTAGACACTTTTGCCACTGTAACTATTCACGAATGGGCACAGCGCCAATTTAAAGCAGGCCACAGCGCAGAGCCTTATTTGGGTGAAGTGATTAAGCGCATTGAATCCAAGCAGTGGATTGTTAACGAACCAATCGTTTTAGGCATGTTGTACAAACTGGTTGCACTCTACGCGGCGAATGCGGGTGATTTAGAAGCTGCTGAAAAAGCTTATTTGAAATGCGTAGAAGCAAATCCAGAAAAACACGGCGTTAAAACCGCACTCAATGCCGTGCAAATTAAATTAGGCAAGCAACCCAGCTTGCAGTAACCGTCTCTCCCCGAGAGCACTGGCAAACGGAAACATGTAAACGCAGTTTGTTTTATTTGTTGTCCGTTTTGCTCAGTGTCTAATTTGGAAGTGCTATGAGCTTCACCGGTAAACCTGAAACATTTTTAAATTCAACCATTGCCAATGATGGGTTTTTCCCAAATTTGAGTCTTGGTGATTTTCAAGTGTTTTACCGTTTGCCGGTGGAATTCAAGCAGGAAGTTGTTGAACACCATTTGCGTCTCGCAATGGTGGACTGCAACGCGAAGTTGGAAGACAAGAAAAACGAATGGGTTTTACTTGGCGCATGTGAATTAGCGCAAGCAGATGGCCGCGAAATTGGCGGTAAAAATATTTTAGTAGAGCAATACCAGCGCGCTGTGTTTTGCCACGCAAAGGCCACTATGTTACGCGAGTTCGCCACGGTGAACCGCCGCCAAGAAGCTGAGAACCTTGGCAAAGAAAGTGCCGAAACGCATGACGATTATTTTGCTCAAGCGAAGCGCGCAGTTCGCACACTCTTAGGCATTAAAGAAACCATTACGGTGGAGCTGATTTAAATGCTGCTTTACAAAATGAGTGATCTTGCCGCCTACCTGCACAGCAAAAATGTGTTTAGTGCTGAACAACTTGATTACTGGATGGAAAACGGCCAAGTCAGTTATGCCGCAAAGCGTGTTGGCAAAGGTTTGCTCTTGTGTCGCTTTCAGTATGACGCGGTTATTTCAATTGAACGTTTTTCAAAAGATGCCGCTTTGTTTTTAGCCTTCGTGTGCTGCTGGTTACAAGATTTTGATGCAGATCGTGAAGACGATGATTTACCAATGCCGAGCATCGATGTAACACCGCTGGATGACAGCACCGCCGATATTGAAGTGAAGATTACCTTCATTGAAGAAATTACAGCCTTGCAAGATCAAGATGGGCCACTTGTTTTAAATGGCGTTAATTACAAGTTGGATGATGCGCAAATTAACGTTGCTGATTCTGTTGGTGTTGGCGACAACGAAAACCTAGCAACAGATTTGGTTTATGTCAGACCACATCAAGATTGATTTTAAAAGCTCAATCAGCAAAGAGCAGCTGAATCAATTAATTACTCTGCCGCCGCGAAAGCGCAGGCAATTGTTGGGTGGGCTAGGGCGCGAACTTAAGCGGCAATCAATTCGCAATTTGCGCGCCCAGCAAGATGTTGATGGTAAACCGTGGGCACCACGTAAACATCAAGGCGTAAAAACAAAAGGCAGAAAGTTACTTCGGCATATCAACCGACAAGTAGCTGCGAATGTTTTAACCGGTGAGTTTGTAGAAGTGAGTTTTCGCGGCGCAGTTGCACTGCAGCAGCAAGAAGGCATTACGCAGGTCATGACTGGCGGAAGAATGCGAGAGTCCATGACCGACAATCAAAAGAAAAAGCAGAATGACCCAGCAACAAAAAAACAGGCAAAAGCACTGCGCGATGAAAATTACAAAATTCGCGTGAAGGGCACAAAGAAGTGGCGCAAACCGTCACTGAAATGGATTCAAGAAAATTTAACGCAAAAAAAAGCAGGTTTGATATTGGCGCATTTGCGCGGAGTGGAGCGCAAGAAGTCGTGGATTACTCGCGTACCAGGGCGACCCTTTTTAGGGGCAACCCAAGCGCAAATTAATACGTTTGTAAACAAAGTTTTTGACAACACAATCAACTCAAGGGTGTAGCTATGTCACAAGGTCGCGTCACAGTAAACAATTTGAACCTCGGGCAAGGTGACTTTCCTGAGATTGAACGCAAAGCACTTTTTATTGGTATTGGCACCAAAAATATTGGCAGCATTTTAAGCATTAATGCGCAAACTGATTTAAACGATGCATTAGGTGTTGTGGGTACCGCGACTGGCATAAAAGCCAACGTTGCAGCGGCCATTGCCAACGGTGGTGAAAATTTCCAATGCTATGCCGCGCCCATTGCCGCAAACGATGATTGGAAGGTCGCCCTCGATCACGCCATGCTCACCGTAAGCCCTGAATTAGTGGCCGTGTGCATTCCTGCAACCCAAGACGATGACTTGGCCGCTGCTTTCACCAAAGCAGAAGCCCTCAGAACCGGCATGGCGCGCCGTGTAATTATTTTAATGGCAACCCCCGGTATTGATGCCGCAACTCAAACATGGGCGGCCTATGAAGCTGCACAGGCACTTATTACCGCAGGCGTAAGCGCATACCGCGTAGCAGCCGTACCACAACTCCACGGCTGCAACCTTGGCATTTTGGTAGGCCGTTTGTGCAATCGCGCTGTAAGTGTTGCAGATAGCCCTATGCGCGTTAAAACCGGCACACTGCTTGGCCTACCTGTAGACCCATTGGATAGCGCTGGCGTTCGCTTGCCAGCTGCCACCCTTGCCACCCTCGATGCAAACCGCTTAAGCGTAATGCAACGCTATGTGGATTACCCCGGCACCTTCTGGGGTGACTGCAACTTGCTGGATGAACCAGCAGGCGATTACCAAGTTATTGAGCACTTGCGCGTGGTGGATAAAGCAGCGCGCCGTATTCGCCCACTGGCCATTCAACGCATTGCAAACCGCAGCCTTAACGATAGCGCGATTAGCATTGCAGCCAACAAAACCTACTTCATGCGCCCACTGCGAGAAATGAGTTCGCGCACTACGTTTGCCGGTGAAGATTTCCCTGGTGATATTCAGTCGCCAACCGATGACAGCATTTCAATTGTGTGGCCCAGTAACACGCAAGTTCAGGTGTTTTTTAAAGTTCGCCCATTCAAGTGCCCAAAGGATATTACCGCCAACATTGTGTTGGATTTAAAAGCGTAATTTATTTTTAACAAAGCACAGCGCTGTATTTTTTAATTGATGATTTGAGGGTTACGCAATGAGCGGAAACAAACGCATTGGCGGTAAAGATTTAGATTTTATGTTGGGCGATTTAATGATTCACGCTGAATCTTTTTCGCTGAGCATTTCCGATGGCACAACCGCGACAAAAACACGCGGCATTACCAACGGCTATGTTGATGGTGAAACCAGTGCAGATGGTGATATTGAAGTAGATAGCACCAACCTGAATTTGATTATTGAAGCGGCGCGCAAAGCTGGCAGCTTCAAAGAGTTGGAACCCTTCGACATTGTTTCTAATGCCGAAACCGCCTCGGAGAAATTCAACCTTGAAGCATTTGGCTGCAAATTAATGCTGTCAGATGTGTTGAACGCAGACCCAAAGGGTGGCGACAAGCTCAAGCACAAAATTAAATACATTGTGACCAGTAAAGATTTTGTGCGCATTAACGGTGTTCCTTATTTATCTAAACGCGAAACGGAAAGCTTGCTCTAAGTGGTTGCGGATAATTTGGATGAAGCCGTTTTACTTCAAGATATTCTGAATGAAACGGCAATTAAGGCGCAGCTTGGTAAAAACCGCTTTCACCTAAAAAGCCTAACGCACTGCAAAGATTGCGGGTTTGACATTGAACAAGAAAGGCAAGCGTTAGGTGGTGTTGAGCGGTGTACTGAGTGCGAAGGTTTTCACCAACAAGAAAAACGCCAAAAAGGTTTTTTGTGATGCAAATTAGTTACGAACTTTTAAAGCAGGCTTTATTGCGCAAAGGGTTCACTTTCTTTGAGGGCAATTTCAACCTGAATTTAATTGGCATTCGTAATGCGAATGACCCGCAAGCCAACACCTTTAACGATGTGTTTTGTGTTGCCTATCAGGATAGCGGCGTTAGCCAATTGCTGGAATTCAATTGCACAACCGATGCAGGCGTTTATTACCGCACGCACCCAGCAAATGTAAACGGCACTGCCATTTTGCCGCTAGGCCAGCAACGCGGCATGTGGAAGGTAGGTTCGCACCAGGGCAAGTATGAAGCACTGGTACAAGCAACGCCGGTGAAGGTTATTCGTGACCCAAATGCAGATGCAGAACTGGATTTTTCTGGCGCAACAGAGCAGGGCATGTTCGGCATTAATTGCCACCGCGCACTGCCGCAAGGCGTTACTGAGCGTGTCGATAATTGGAGCGCAGGTTGCCAAGTGATTGCAGACGCAAATGATTTTAATCGCCTAATGGGTTTGGCAAAAATTGCAGCAAACCGCTACGGCAATAGTTTTACCTACACCTTGTTGAGCAGCACAGATTTTGAATAGCCACGTTTTTAGCCGTTACGGTGGCACGCGCTTTTTACTCACACTCGGTTGCGGTGTGGTGTGCACGGCATTGGTGTGTTTTAAGGTCATCGATCAAGAAGTTTTTAAAACCATAATTTTGAGCACGGTGAGTGTGTTTATTGCGGGTAACACCGCACAAAACATTTTCACCACTAAAACAGGTAACAACCAATGAACATTGTGAGCTTGGGTGAAGTGATTAAAAAAGGTTTGGCCGATTACGCGCTACAACTTACTGCTGTGCTCTTGGCCTTTGCCTTGTCATTTTGTTTGTTTAAAAACGGCCAATTGAATTGGCAGCTTGAGCAAACCAACAAGCAATTAAAAAGCCGCACCATTGAATTGATCGCAGCCGAATCTGAAAACCAAACGCTTAGCGGTGCGATTCAATCGCAAAATAATCATGTAAATAATTTAGCCGCTACCAGCGCGCAAATGCGCAAAGCCGGTGAGCAAGCCACTGCGCAAGCCGCACAGCGTGAAAAATTACTGCAGGCCGATATTGACCACTTACGCGCTGGCAATGGCCGTGAATGCAACGCAAACAGTTTAAGCGCGCACATCACCCAAGAACTTAATGAGCAGGAGATTCAACCGCCATGAAAACCATTTTAATTGCTGTTTTGTTTTTGTTGAGTGCTTGCACGCGTGTTGTAGAAAAACCAGTGCAAGTGCCCGTAGAAGTAAAAGTGCCGGTGCGTGAAAGCTGTGTTAGTGAATTACCAGTAGCACCGGTGTACGAAACAACCGTGCTAAAAGCCGATGATGGTTTGTGTAAAAAAGTGGATGCACTGTTAATTGAACGCAAGCAGCGTGAAATTTACACACAAAAACTGGAGGCAACGCTCAAGGGTTGCACGCTTGCGAAATAAACGAAGGGGCTGTTGTGTGGGTGATATGAACGAGCAAGACATTGAAAAAATGGCCACCTTAGTCGCCCACAAAACAGCTGAGGAAATGCTCGAGCGCTTGGGCATTGATATTGAAAATGTGCGCGAGTCACAAGCTGACTTTGCGCACTTGCGCAAGCAACGTTTGGCGAGTGAGCAAATTGGCAAGCTCACCACACGCGTGGTGCTTAGCGTAGCCATAACCAGCTTGCTATCGCTGTTGGTGATGGGAATTAAAGAACACCTTAAATAATTTTTTAACTAACCCTTGGGGAAATGATATGGCTCAGAAAGCACAGAAAAACTTGCAACAAATTATTCTCACCGTAAGCGGCACTGATTTTTCTTTCAGCGTTGGCCGTGATGATTACAACAAGTACATCAACAGCATTTCACAAACCAGCAAGGTTGCGCCCAGCCACAATTTTTTAATGCTCACAGTGGATGAGTCAAGCCGCCAAGCGCTGGTTGAGTTTTTGAAAGAAACCCCCGGCAGTGAAGTAGCCATTGCTGCCGCTGTGCTTGAAGAGTACACGCCCGACTTAAACATTGTTGTAAAGAAATCGAGCAGCGCGCAGAGCGACTAAGCGAAAACGCCTACAGCCACTATCAGGCACTTGCACAAAAGCATTTGCCCGGTAGTGACCTGAATGACGTTGATGTTTTAGCAACCGCGCTGCACTTAGAAAATATCTACTGGCAGAACATGCAAAACACAGTAGCAAACGCAATAGGAATCGCTTTTAGCGGCGATTAACGAGTAAACACCATGACATCACGGTTAGAAAAACTCTTAATCAGAGTTGAGCTTATCGATAAGTTAACGGGGCCAGCAAATAAGGTCGCGTCTGCTTTCGATAAAATGACCAACCGTGTCAGTGCTGGTTACGCAAAAATTGTGGGCGGTACAGCGGGCATTTGGGGCGTTGGTGTTGCCCTTAATGCAATCACCAGCGATGCGCGTGACATGCACCGCGCTATTGGGGAAGTTGCCAGCCTTGGCGTAACGGATGCCGCACTCAAACAATTAGAAAAAACGTCACTCAAATTTTCAATTCAATATGGTGAGAGCGCGGCCGATTTTGTGCGCAGCTCTTACGATATTCAATCCGCTATTTCTGGCCTAGCCGGTAAAGAGCTTGCCAAATTTACTGAGGCGGGTGGCGTACTTGCAAAAGGCACTAAATCCAGCACAGCCACCATTACCAATTACATGGGCACCATGTACGGTATTTTTCAAAAGAACGCTGATGCAATGGGTAAATCTCAGTGGGTAGAACAACTCACCGGGCAAACTGCTCTCGCGGTTCAAATGTTTAAAACCACTGGCGATAAAGTTTCGCAAGCGTTTGGCACCTTGGGTGCTGATGCTGCTGCCATGGGCATTCCTATGAATGAGCAAATGGCCGTTCTAGGTAAGCTGCAAGCCACAATGGAAGGCGGTGAGGCGGGTAGTAAATACAAAGCGCTTTTGCGCGGAGTTGGTAGCGCGCAGAAAGAATTAAATATGGTATTCACCGATAGCGCAGGAAAAATTCTGCCTATCGACAAAATATTAGCGAAGCTACACAAAAAATACGGCGACTTGGACACTGTTGCTAAAGGTGATTTGTTGAAAAAAGCCTTTGGTAGCGATGAAGCGGTTACCACGCTTAAATTGTTAATGAACGACACCACCGGCCTTGCAAAAGCGATGGATGATTTAGGCAATGTGACCGGTATGGATTTAGCGCGACAAATGGCTGACAAGATGGTCGATCAACTTGACCGCATGAACGCTGCCAACGTTGCGCTGAAAATCAGTTTTGGAAATCTGATGGGCAAAGCGCTTTCACCATTTTATGAAAATGTAACCAAGAGTTTGGTGCAGTTACAAAAATGGGTAGAGATGTTTCCGAATCTTTCTGGCGCAATTGCAAATATCACTATTTTAATTTTTGGCTTTGCTGCTGCAGTTAGTTTATTAGCTATAGCGAAAGGCGTATGGATTGTTGCTGCCACTGGCGTTAATACCGCTTTAGCTTTACTGCGTTTAACTCTCTTACCATTTGGGCCATTACTCACCGCAATTCGCATGGCATGGCTGGTGTTCAACATGCAGCTTGCTGCTGGCACCGGTGTAATGGCTGCTATGCGTGCTGCGCTGGTTGCGTTTCGCGTGCAGCTGGTGGTTAACACTATGGCTACGTGGGCAATGCGCGCCGCCTTATGGAGCTATAACGCTGTTGTATTCATGGCAACCACCGGTATGAGGCTTTTACGCCTAGGCTTCGCCGCCGCACGCATGACCATGTTGGCCACTGCATTGGTGTACCCCGCGCTTGGTGCTGGCATGGCTGCCATTACAACCGGCTTTGGTGCTGCTGCAACTGCATCGTGGGCGTTTGCAGCCGCTTTGCTAGCCAACCCTATTACGTGGATTGTATTGGGTGTTGTGGCGCTTGGCGCTGGGCTTGTGTGGCTGGTCACTCACTGGCAAGAAGCAAAAACCGCCGTAGTGAATTTTGCGCTGGCATTTGTTGAAAAGTGGCAAGCCTTTCGCGCCATGATTGAAAACAACCCTGTTGCAAAATTTTTGCTGCAACCGCTGTTGTTAATCGTTGATGCCGTGGCTTATGTGTTGGGTAACCTCGACAAACTCCCGCAGTGGTTCGATAGCTTTAAAAAATTCCTGTCATCACTCAACCCTTTTGACCTAATTGGCAAGGGCGTTGATTGGCTAATTGAAAAATTAAACATGATTCCCGGTGTTCACATTGGCACCACGGGTGCGCTTGGCGGTGCTGCAGGCGTGGGCGCGCAATTGGATGCAAGCATTGACCGCCAGCGCGCTGCAATCGCTCCAACGCCTTCACAGCGCGTTTCATTGAATGTGCCTGCTGGTGGAATTTCTTCACAGATTAACAACAGCAACACCAACCAAGGTTTAACCATTGGCAAAGTCGAAGTGCATGCAAGCCAGCCATTAAACGGAAAAACCTTGGGCGATGAATTACGGATGCTTGCGCCATGAGTGAGCCCGATATTGTTGATGTTTTGGTAGTCGATAACGGCATTGCGCTCAATGAAGTGGGCATTCCCATTTTAATTACTGACCGCGCCTGCATAGCACAAGACATAAAACACATGATTCGTGAAACGGGTTTGCTGGTTGAAATGATTGGTGAGCGTAACGATGAGCGCGTTAAAAGTTTAATGGTGCAAATTGAAAGCAAGGTTGAAGACGATATTCGTATTAAGCCGGGCACCGCAAAAGTTACGCGCACTGACACCAACACTTTTTACATTACGGCAACCACATTGAAATACGGTGGCGTGGAGATTTACTTGTGAGTGAAGTAAACAAAGATTATTTAAAAATGGTTGGTGATGCAGGCTTACCAACCACCGAGGCAGAAGCAAAAGCGCTTTGGCAGGTGCAGGCTGATGCAGTTAATTCGCCATTCAATAACAGCAGCGATTATTCACCTTTTTGGCGTTCCATGTTGCAGTTGGTCACCGTGCCGCTGTTGTGGTTGATTAATGATTTGTTGGTGAAGCAAATACTGCCAAACTTTTTCTTAAAAACGGCAACCGATACGTATTTAGATATGTTTGGCTGGGCGGTTGACTGTGAGCGAAAAGCCGCAGCAAAAGCCATGGGAATGATTCAGTTTTCACGCGTGCTCACTGCCGGTGAAGTTGAGATTCCGCTGGGAACCATTATTCAAAGCCCAAGCATTAACGGGAAAATTTACAGCCTAGTAACCACCGCACCCGCCGCCATGATTGACGGGCAGGGCAGCATATTGGTTTCGGTTGAAGCAAAAGAAGTGGGCGCAGCTTACAACTTGGCAACAGGCTATTACTCCATTTTGCCGCAAGCCATTGCCGGTATTGATGCAGTTGCAAACCTAAGCAATTGGCTGCTTAGCGCCGGTGCTGACATCGAGGGCAATGACGATTACCGCTTGCGTATTCGCAACCAATACACGGCAGTAAATCAATACCACACTGATGCGGTGTATCGAAAAATTATTACCACCTTCGCCAATATCAACACGCGCAATGTGTATTTCGAGCACAACGCGCCGCGTGGCCCCGGCACGGCTAACGCATACATTCTAATGGATGTGGGCGAACCAAGTTCAACGCTGCTGGCGCAAATTGAAGCGCACATTATGACTGGCGGTAATCATGGCCACGGCGATGACTTACAAGTCTTTGCAATGCCAGGAACAGACCACGCGCTAACCGTGACCATAGTGCCGGAATCTTACGCGAGCGAAGATGAAATTGATTTGCTGGTTGAAAATATTCATGACGCAGTAGGCGCGGCATTTCGCCAAAACTCGGCTTATGTGATGACACCGCCAACGCCCTACAGCATTTTTTCATTTTCAAATTTAGCGAAAGAGTTGCACAACACCTTTAGCGATTTGCACTCAGTGCGCTTTTCGTTAACCGATATTACCACCGGTTTAAATGTGCCGCGCTTAACCAGCTTGCAGGTTGTTGTTGATGATTAAGTTGCAATTACCGTTTTGGAACGATCAAAACAGTTCTGAATCGCTGTTAAAAACAGCGCAGTTGTTTTGGGAGCGCATCGAGGCCTGCTTACGCTGGCCGCTAACGCAATTAGACCCACTTACCTGCACATTGGTAGTGCTGAATTTAATTGCGTGGCAGCGCGATATTACGCGCATTAAAAACGAGCCGCTGAACCTGTACCGCAAACGCGTTGCATACGCCTATGTGAACGCGGCAGATGCAGGAAGCACTATTGGTATTAAAAGAATTTTTATGCGCCTTGGTGTGGGTTACATCGAGGTAGAAGAACGGGCGGCCAATAGAGATTGGGACGTAATTATTTTACGCATGCTGGATAGCCAACTGGCAGGCAACGCAGAACTGTTAAAAACCATTATTGAGATGTATGGCCGAACCTGCCGCCGTTACGAGTTTGAAGTTATTACGCCAATTGATATTTCTATTTCAACCGCTGAGTTTGGTGCGGCGTGGAGTTTCGATTTTGCGGAAGAAAAAACAGATTTAGAAATTACAGTGAGTGTAACCAGCGCTGAATATGGCGCGCGATACGATTTTGATTTTGCAGAGGTTTAAGCATGAGCGCACAAATTACCAATGTAGGGTTAGCGGATAAAGCACAAAAGCAATCGCAAAATGCGGTTGTTAATGTGAATAAATTCGTGCTCGCCCTTATTCCGGGGCAAAACCCAAACACCGCTATTAATTTGGATGAAGGCTTACCTGCCAGCCAATATGTTGTAGGTGAGTACGCAATCCCCGATGACCACCGCGGCTATATAAACCCCGATATGGTGGTTTATAGCTTGGTGCTTGGCCCCACTATTGGCAATTTTAGTTTTAACTGGATTGGCCTTGTTACCGCTGAAAATAAATTGTTTGCGGTTTCGCATATTCCTACTCAGGAAAAAGTGTCGAGTGCCCAAGGTTCAATTGGTAATACGCTTTCACGCAACTTTGTTTTGAAGTTCCAAAATGCGCAGGTTGTTACTGGCATTACGATTGAAGCCGCCAGCTGGCAACTAGATTTCACTGGCCGTTTTAATTACCAAACCGAGTTAATGCGCACCATTAACAATGATTTTTACGGTACCCAATATTTCGTTGGCGATGCGTTTAAAGTTATTCGCCAAGGTGCGCAGTGGAAGCTAAAAGCCGGTTACGGTTATGTGGGCGGCATTCGCATTAATTTAACAACAGATACCGCGTTCGCGGCAGGAGCCTTGCCAGCTGATATTTGGATTGATGTTTGGCTAGATAAAAGTATTTCAGCCGTTACACCGCAATATCAAATTGTACCTATTTCAGATGGCAGCAATTTAAGCAATTACACCGATATTGGCGGTGTAAGCCACTACGTTGCAAAAATCAGCCGCATTACTAGCACTGCAAGTTATACGGACTCGCGCCGCTCTGTTGCCGGTGGCGATGGTTTGGCTGCTGACCTTGCAACCAGCTGGGCAAATTTTCTTGTTGAGTTTGGTGGAAAAACAGAATACGTGCACCTAACCGCCGACACGCAGCTGGAAAAAAACAGCCGCTACCTTGTTGATAACGGTTTAACGCTGACCCTACCGGATTGCGCAGCTAGCAATATTGGTGATGCGATTCCATTTAAAAAGAAAGCCGGTGATTCATTTGTGTTGCAAGTAAAAAATGCCAGCACTGAAACGCTGACCTACGCAAAGAAAACCGACACGGCAATATCCTGCGATTCAGATGACGATGATTTCGCAATTTATGTTGGTTTAAATAATTGGGAGATTAAATAATGTTGTCGAAAAAATTATTGCTCAGCGCTATGGGTGCAAGCTGTGAAGTTGGCGGTTACGTTGTTGAGCCAGATCAAGGTTTAAAAATTACTCGCGGCCTTGTTGAGTATCAGCAAACCGGTGTTGCGTGGCCTGCAACTGGATACACAGAAGCCGCCAATGTAGACGGGTTAAAAATTAATGGTATTGCCTCTAGCGGCTTTGCCGGTGGCGTTGTTGCTAAAGCATGGGCGCATAACGGCAACGGCACTATTATTGTTTTGATCGGCAGTGCAACGCACTATTATTTATCTACTGACTACGGCGCAACATGGGCATTGGTACAGCACGGAATGGCCGAGGCACCAACAGTTGTATTGTGGGCGTTTAATAAGTTTTTTCTCTACGCCGGTACAAGTCAGTCAACCATTTTAGTGAGTTCATCGCCCACTGGTTTAGCTACATCTTCACAGGCAACCACTTGGGCTGCAGTAGCGACTATCGCATTGGGCAATGCAAATGATTACCGAAATTACGTTACTGCCTCTTTTGATGGAACGCGAATTATAGTGCTACCGTCTGGCAGTGTTGGTCAGGCGATCAACAGCTTGGCCATTTCAACAACTGGCACAGCCTATGCCGGAGTTTCGTTATATAACGCAGCTACAGCCGGTGGGTCATTTACAACATTTTTCGTAAACAACCCTGCCGCTGGAAATAACCGCTGGTTAAGTGTTTGGTACAACAACGGTACGGCCTATCATTTGCGCTCAACCGCTGCAGACGGCACCGCGTGGCAGGCCGTTACATTGCCTACAACAAAACAAATTATTGGCTTAACGGTTGCGAATAATTTATTTGTGCTTGTTGATATTTCTGGCGATACCTTTACCAGCCCTACCGCTGCAACTGGTTCATGGACAAAAGTAGGTGCTATCCCAACCTTTACATCTGCCCAATTGACGACTGCACCATTGCTTGATCCCGTTGGCGGCGACAGTACCACTCTAAATAACTACGGTTACGATACAAAAATTTCGTACATCCAACACGATGGAACGAGATTTTTAATTCATACGGGGCCATGCATTAATGCGTCTAGCGTTACTGGCGTGTTCTCTTACAGCACGGATTTAATTACTTGGACAACCCGCCAGTTAACCTATGCCGGTGGTCGCGCCGTTAATGGTCAATTGGCGGTATTGCCGCTTTCGAATTCACGCTTGTTTACCTTTCCACTTCGTGCTACGGATTCATCACCAGACGGCGTGCAGTATTGTGATAACTGGTTTAGCACACCCAACTATATTGGGCGTGCGCGACCTGTTGCAGTACCTAACCCGAATTCAAATAACTCTGTTGCGCAAAAAAAATATGTGAGGACTAAATAATGCCTACGCAATTAAAGCCTGTGATTTTTGCCCATAAGCCAATTGAGGATTATGGCCGCATTATTTCAGTTGAAAGCCACTTAAGTCACTTCACGCTGGATGAACAAGCAGCCATTGATTTGATGAGCATTGACAACTCAAACGCGACCAATGAAGTGCGCTTGCAGCAAGCAAAAATTCGCCAAGTGTTAAAGCAGCTTGATCGAACTACAGAAGTGAATCTTGATGATGCAAAATTTCAAGAAGCCACATTGAGTGCGTGCGCGCTGTTAGTGACTGCTGGTTTGATCACTGATGCACAAGAAAAATATAACGCGGTTATCTACCCAGAAATTGGCTGGGCTGATTTGCCAGAGCGTTTAAAAAGCGCGTATTTGCGTTAACAATTTTTTATTTCAACAGAGGCACTTCATGGGCGTTCAAAATCCACAATTGATAAACCTGCGTTTAAAGTCTAACCCAGCAAATGGAAAATCCATTTCAGGTTATGGAACGCCTTTAATGCCGCTATTGGTTGCCAGCGCAGATTTTTCAGATGGAAATTTAACGCCGCCCTCAATTTATGAAGGCTATGAATGGGGGCAGGGTGCTCAAGGTGGTGGCGTTGCGGTAATTGAGAATGGTGGCTACAAAATCAGTTACCCGTCTACCGCAGGCGCACAACTGAGCTGGCTAAATTTAAATGTGCCTTATGGCTTACGTGAAGTATTTATTGATTTTGATGCGACCATGCCCAACGCAAAAAACGGGCTTAAATTCCTAAAAGTATTTGGTATTAACGCCACCGGTGGAAATAACGAGGTTGCAAATTGCACGCTTGGATTAGATTACACAGGCTTGCCAGAGGGTAAGGGGTCGCTTGCAGCACTTCAATTTGGTGATGGAACCACGCTCATAAATGACTCGAATAATAAAATTAATTTAGACGGCACACACCCTGAATATGTTGGCCGCGCATGGGGGCATGGTGCAATTGTAAATACGCCAATGCAGCGCAGTTTTAGTGCTGCCGAGTGGGGCACAGGCAAGCACAACTTTAAATTTCATGTGAAATTTAATGACGGCACTAGCGCTGAAAATGAAGTGAATAACGGTGCGTTTACGCTATACATCGATGGAAATTTATATTTTGAAGTTAAAAATATATTCAACCGTCATTGGTCAAATGGATATATCGGTTATATCGAGTTTGGAGGGTGGAGCCAAGGCAGTGGCCCCGCTTTTGATTTGATTTATGACAACATTAAATTTTCACGTCATGGGTTTATTATCTAATGTCTACTATCGTTGATCACGGCATATTGCAAGATAAGTTTGCAACGTCTGAACGTTTTACCAATATTGCCGCACAAGCAGGCGATAGAATTTACACGTTTATTGCAAGCTATTGGCCAAATACCATTAACCCCGTTCAGTGGGGTAATGCCAACGCAGTGCGAATTGGTGGAATTGATAATCAGCTTTCTGTGTGGCAGCTTGATGTTGCAGAAACTGGAAGTCATGACCTCATTTTATCGTTTGATGCCTATACGAATTTCAATGCGCATTACCGCGTAGTTCGCCCGGATGTTGCATTCGCACCGGGCAACTCTGTTGTAAATATTACGAGTTCAGGCGCGGCCACATTAACCAGTAGTGCTCTTGGTGCTAATGGGCGCGTTATTGATTTCATTGATGTTTTAGGTGAGTTTTATTGGGGCGAACGAGCAACAACAACTGCAACCAGTAACACCAATTTACTGGATACCGCACAACACAATTGGAAATATCCAAACCAGTCTGTCGGCTCAACCTTGACCGGTAACGGTCAAGTCACTTCGAGCTATAGCGTAACGCCAAATACAAATTTCCTTTTTGCACAGGTTGAAATTAAAGAATCAAATTTTTCAATTACAGGATTAACGTCACCCCTTGTGCCAGGGGCGGCTTTCACAGCAACCTGCGGCGGGTTTAACAATGGCGCAGCAACACTATCGTTTAGTGGTGTGAGCATGCCCGTAGTGATTGCTGGTGGTGAGTTTAGTGGTGTCATTCCAATGGTGGCCGATAATATTTCATGGCCAAAGCTACCAGCGACTAATCGCACAATAACCCTTACTCAAGGAGATAATTCGGCAGTTGTTAGCCGCAATATTTCATTGCCTGCCGGTTGGGATGTGGTTCGTGATATTGATGATGCGCCAGCAAATTTTTCAGGATTTATTTCTGGCGATACAACCTATTTGCAATATTGGTTTATTGCGGCCAGCAATGCGTTAACCACTTCGGATACCGCAATATTCCCAACGGCAAATGATTTTAAAATTGCTCAAGATTCTGGTGTTACTGCAAAAGCTAGTTCATTGCCGCTCACGGAAAGCATTTTTATCTATAGAGGTGCTGTTGGAAAATATTTTTCACATTCAGCCTATCTTAGTGATGATAGCGCGGCTCAGGATTCTACACCGAACCCCGTAACGATTAGCTGGCCTTCAACGGGAACATTTATCACTAATGCCTTTTTAATTGAAGGTGTAGACGCTGGTGCTAATGTTAATTTGCAGTTTTCTGCGCAAGTCGGCTGCACAGCAACCTATTCAATTAATAATGCCGCATTTACATCTGCAGATGGTGTTTCACACCTTGGCGATTCTATCCGCGTTAAATTGATTGTGGATGACCCTGCGGCAATAGAGCCTAAAGCCACGCTTATGATTGGTGGTTCAGCAGTAACATTTTATGCGCCGGTTAATGGCGGTTCGTCAGTGCCTCAGTCGTCAAATTTTGTTGCTGAATTTATGTAATTTTTGGAGAAAGAATATGAGAGTTCCAAGCTCGCAAGAAATTTCAGTTGCTGGTGGTGGTGCAAAGACTATCGATTTAAATAGTGAATACACCTACACGCAAGTCACTGTAACGGGTAGAAATGCAGGAAGTGTTACCGCTACCGCAAGACCAATGTTGGCAAATAACGAACCAAACAATTATTTGCCAGATGATTTTGAACCTATTACCGATGGAAAAATTGATTTAAGTGCAAAAAAGCGCACCTTTACAATTTCCAACAAAAAGTTGACCGCAATGAAATTTACCGATGATTCAGAAGGCGACTACATCATTATTGTTAACCAATGGAACCGCGCAAACCTTAACTAGGTGTTTTATGAGCTGGGAAAATATTAGTTTCACCAAACCGCAATTGTTGGTTAGCAAGCTAGGTAACGCCAACACACAGTTAGCGGGTAAGGTTGGCGAATTAAATTCTATTCCTGGCACACTATCGAGCACACCGACTATAGACAGTGGCGGCACCAGCGATGCGTTGCCGCTGTTAGGCGATAGCGATTTACACGGATACACAACGGCTCATTACCGTTGTGTATTTGTACATCCATGGTGTGAGGGAATTGGGCAGGGCAATGGCCATTACCGTTATTTAGCACCTGCCAACGCTATTGAGGCGGCAGCAAATAAACTGATTGATGCAAACGACAGTTTAAAACCAACACAAAACATGGATGCGTTGGCTTTTTTGGTTTCTGGCGCTAGTTCATCTGAGATGTATAACAAGTTAAGTGTTTTTATCGCCGCTTTTAAACACCCTGATATTTTAATGTGTGCAAACCGCTTTAAATCTCTAGCAGTGCTTGAAAAGGCCAAAGAAATATTGCCCGATGCACAATTAAATGCGAGTTGGAAAGCTCAATCACTTTGCGCCAGTAATAGCGTTAAAAATTATGTTGCTGCGGTTGGTGATGCGCTGGCCTTTGTTCATGGCTATGAATGTGATAGCCAATCGGCTGAACATGAAATTGCTATGCTGGCACAAAAGAAATCGCAACAAATTACAAATGCGCTAGGCCACGCAACGACAGAGTTGAACAAACTTACTGGCTCAGTCGGCAGTAAAATAT
>JAGKXD010000200.1 GCA_021151525.1 Cellvibrionaceae bacterium
CGGTTGCCAAAGAACATTTTGTTGTTGAACAATTCAAGGATTTCTTCCTTGGTAAATTTTCGTTCAATTTCAATGGATAAGAGGATTTCGTTAAACTTGCGTGAGAAGATTTGTTTGCGAGTGAGAAAGAAATCACGCGCCAACTGTTGAGTAATAGTACTTCCGCCGGATTGGATGGCGCCGGACTTTAGAATTTGTGATGCGGCGCGCAACATGCCTTTGAGAGAAACCCCATGATGCTCGAAGAACTCTGCATCTTCGGCGGAGAGGAGTGCTTTTATATAAAGAGGCGGTATCTGGTTGTAGGTAAGTGGAGTGCGACGTTGTTCGCCAAATTCACCAATAAGTTTACCGTCGCTTGAATAAACCCGTAACGGGGTCTGTAATTTAACCTCCCTCAAGGATTCAACCGAAGGTAGTTTGGGGCTCAAATATAAATAGAGACCTGCAAACGTCACCAGGGTAACACTGGTACCAGCCAGTAACAGCCAAAAAATAATGCCGAACAAGGATTTTTTACTGAACATTTTTTCTATGTGAATTAATGAGTTAGCGAATTCGCAGGAAGAGGCGCGCATTATACGGGCTTTTTGCCTGTTTACATATTCATCGGTTTGTTGCAGGCTTAAGTTAAAGTGCTATAACATAAACAACGTCTAAGTTACGGATATAGATAGAAAAATGGGCATTTTAAGTTTCCTCGAAAAGAAGGCAAAGCCGGTGATTGGGTTGGATATCAGCTCAACCTCGGTCAAATTGCTTGAACTCAGTCGCAGTGGCGATCGCTATCGCGTTGAGTCCTATACCGTAAAAGCCCTGCCGCCCAACGCGGTAGTGGAAAAAAATATTGCAGATCCTGCGGCGGTGGCTGAAGTAGTCCGCTCAATGGTCAAACAATCCAAAACCAAGTTGAAACACGCTGCGGTTGCAGTCGCGGGTTCGGCGGTGATCACCAAAATGATCGATATGCCCGCTGACTTGAATGACGATGCAATGGAGAGTCAAATCGCCGCAGAAGCTGATCAATATATTCCCTTCCCGCTTGAAGAGGTGGCCCTGGATTTTGAAGTTCAGGGTATATCGCCGCGCAATCCCGACCAGGTAGAAGTCTTGTTAGCTGCATGCCGTCGTGAAAACGTTGAAGTGCGACAACAGGTACTTGCTGATTCAGATCTGATTGCTGAAAAAGTGGATATTGAAGCCTACTGCATGGAGCGCGCTTTTGAGCTGATTGCCGAGCAGTTGGAAGATCAGGAGGGGCAGGTGGTCGCAATTATCGATATCGGCGCCACTATGACTACGCTGAGCGTGTTAGTTGATGGTAAAACCGTCTACACGCGTGAGCAATTGTTTGGTGGTCGCCAACTGACAGAAGAAATTCAGCGCCGTTATGGATTATCGCGTGAAGAAGCTGGTTTGGCCAAAAAGCAAGGTGGCCTGCCTGACGATTATGAAATGGAAGTTCTAACCCCCTTCAAAGATGCCGTAGTACAACAAGTTACTCGTTCACTTCAGTTTTTCTTCTCTGCAAGCCAGTACAACGACGTCGATTACATCATCCTTGCAGGTGGTGTAGCGTCACTTGAAGGATTGGTTGGTTTAATTGAGGAAAAATTGGGAACACAAACCGTAGTGGCAAATCCATTTGCGCGTATGTCTGTTTCCTCTCGAGTTAACGCGGTGTCCTTGGCGAATGATGCTCCGGCATTGATGATCGTTACTGGTTTGGCGATGAGGAGTTTTGACTAATGGCCAAAATTAACTTATTGCCCTGGCGTCAGGCCTATCGCGAAGAGAAGAAACGCGAGTTTTTAGGCATTTTTTTTGGTGTTGGTTTGGTGGCTGCGTTCGGTGCATATCTTTGGGTGTCCAGTGTGCAATCGGCAATTGAAAATCAGAATGCTAGGAATCAAATGCTTGCGCAAGAGATCGCCAAGTTGGATGCACAGGTCAAAGAAATTAGCGAAATAAAAAAGGTGCGTGATGATTTGTTGGCTCGAATCAAAGTGATTACTGATCTTGAGGGAACCAGACCGGTGATTGTACGTTACTTTGACGAACTTGCACGATCGATTCCTGATGGTGTTTGGGTAAGTTCGGTCGACCGTAAGGGGAATTTGGTAACTATTCAGGGAACGGCAGAGTCCTATAACCGTGTGGCTAGTTTTATGCGCAATCTCGAGTCTTCTGATTGGTATGCCTCTCCAAACCTGTCTTCGGTACAGGCTGCTCCCGAAGAAGGTGAGGATGCGAGTACTTTCAAAATGACGGTAGAAACCTCTGCTCCTGTTGATCCTGCTGCGGAAGCTGCCAAAACAGCAGGAGGAAAGAAATAATGTCATTTCAAGATTCTCTCGAACAGTTAAAGGATTTTGATGTTAATAATATTGATTTTGACAAGGTTGGTGTTTGGCCTTGGCCAGCTAAAGTATTTGTTTGCTTGCTTTTAGTGGCGCTGATTTTTGCTGTAGTTTACTACATGAAAATTAGCGATTTGAATTTGGAATTGGAATCTGTTGTTGCAAAAGAGCAGTCACTGCGAACCACTTTTGAAAAGCGCAGCTTTGAGGCAGCTAACCTGGATGCATACAAAGCACAAATGGAAGAAATGAAAGTAACTTTCGAGTCATTGTTGTCTCGATTGCCTGCGAAAACTGAGGTGCCGGGTCTCTTGGAGGATATTGGTACTCGGGGAAATGAAAGTGGCTTAACTAATGTCAATATTAATTTTCAGCCGGATGTTGTTGCTGAATACTACATTGAAGTTCCTATCAGTATCTCTGTGGATGGTGGCTACCACGATATGGGTGGATTTGTGAGCGGCGTGGCAGGAATGCCGCGTATCGTTACATTACATGATTTTACAATTGTGGCTTCCAAAGAGAGCCGTACTTTAAACATGAAAATCTCAGCCAAAACATATCGCTACAAATCTCAGGAGGCTGCCACTAAATGAAATGGTCGCTCTTAGTTTTTTATTTGTTTTGTGTGTTGGGGTTGGTTGGCTGTGGTCAGTCGCAACAACAAGATTTGATCGATTTTATGGAGGAGACCAAGCGTCGCCCCAAAGGACAAATCGAGCCGCTGCCGACTTTTAGTCCTTATCAGCCTTTTGCTTATAGCGCGATGACATTGCGTAGCCCGTTTGAAAAACCTATTCCTGTAGATGAGTCTGCCGCGAAAGGTGGTCGCGCCGTCGCGCCGGATTTGACGCGAGAAAAAGAATTTCTTGAGGGGTTTAATATCACGTCATTAAAAATGGTGGGTACTATTACCAAAAGTGGTCAGCTTTGGGCGTTGATTGATAATGGCGAAAACAGTGTTGTGCCTGCAACTATAGGAAATTATCTGGGGATGAATCACGGGAAGATCATTTCAACTGCTCCGTCGCAAATTGAAGTAATGGAAATTGTTGCGGATGGCTCTAACGGTTGGGTTGAACGTCCCAGAATTATTAAATTAGAAGAGAAGGAATAAGCGGACATGTGTGCTCTATTCACTCC
>JAGKXD010000201.1 GCA_021151525.1 Cellvibrionaceae bacterium
CTACAAATTGCGCTGCTGGGCGGTAGCCATTTGTCATTAATAAGGTGTGGGTGGGATGGGGAGTGCGAAAAATGCGTTGCGAATTTGTGAAACCGTTTCATGGCCATAGTTTTGGGGCTTGGGGTGAGTTGCAGGCGAAGAATTTAGGGTGCTAGTCTAAAAACGGTATTGACCGAATACCATTGCCGATTTGGGCGCCGCAAGGCGCCTGTTTTTCTTCCGGCCCCCAAAAATGGGTAAAAAAAGGTTTCTCCTAAGTAGTTAATTCAGGTGGTTCAGTGAGCAACATTCTTCGTTTGCATGAGTTGGATAATGTCGGCATTTGTAAGGTTGCATTGCCTGCGGGAACCCAGTTAATTACGTCTGAGCTGCGCTTGCTTAACGATATACCGGCGCTCCACAAAGTGGCCCTGCGCGATATCAGCGCCGGCGAAGCCATCCTCAAATACGGCCAAACCATGGGTTTCGCTAACCAATTTATTCCTGTCGGCGCCCACGTTCATGTGCATAACTGTGTGATGGGTGATGCAGACAAAGATTACGGCTTTTGCAGCAAAGCGACTGAGACTGACTTTGTTGCCAGTATTGAGCGCGCCACTTTTCGCGGTTACAAGCGCATCAACGGTAAGGTGGGAACGCGCAATTACATAGGTATTTTGACTACTGTGAATTGCTCGGCCACTGTTGCCCGCGCTATTGCCCAGCACTTTACTTTCTCGGGTGAATTAAAAAATTATCCCAACGTGGATGGCGTTGTGGCCTTAACTCACGAGACGGGTTGCGGCATGCGTTCCGATGGCGAAGGCTATGAAACCTTGCGCCGCACTTTCGATGGTTATGCGCGTCATCCTAATTTTGGTGGCGTAATGATGGTCGGTCTTGGCTGCGAAACCATGCAAGTACAGCGCGTATTACAGGAAAGTGGTTTGGCCGATAGCGACACTTTTTGTGCGTACACCATTCAAGACGAAGGTGGTACCCGCGTTTCGGTTGAGAAAGGCATTGAAACCTTGCGCACAATGTTGCCCTTGGTTAACAAGTTTGAGCGTGAAGTTGTGCCTGCAAGTGAATTAATGATTGGTTTGCAATGCGGCGGTTCAGATGCACTCTCGGGTGTAACGGCGAATCCTGCTTTGGGAATTGCGGGCGATATTTTAATTCGTCACGGTGGTACAGTTATTTTGTCTGAAACGCCAGAAATTTATGGTGCCGAACATTTGCTGACTCAGCGCGCAGCTAAGCCGGAAATTGCCGAGCAATTACTAGCGCGCATCAAGTGGTGGGAAGAATACACCGCGCGCAATGATTTCGAATTAAACAACAATCCATCGCCTGGCAACAAAGCTGGTGGTTTGACGACCATCATGGAAAAATCCTTGGGAGCGCAAGCCAAAAGCGGTTCAACCAATTTAAACGGTGTTTATCTTTACGCTGAACAAATTGCTGAAAAAGGTTTGGTGTTTATGGATAGCCCGGGTTACGACCCTGTATCTGCTACTGGTCAAGTTGCATCGGGTGCACAAATTATTTGTTTCACTACGGGCCGTGGTTCTGCATTTGGTTGCAAGCCTGCGCCTTGCATTAAGTTATCCAGCAATACGCCACTCTATGAGCGCATGAAAGAAGATATAGATATCAACTGCGGTGGCGTGTTGGATGGTGAAATCAGTTTGTACCAATGCGGTGAAAAAATCTTTCAGGAGATTTTAAAAATTGCCTCTGGCGAAGAAACCAAGAGCGAAGCGCTGGGTTATGGCGACAACGAATTTACCCCGTGGAAAATTGGGGCAACTGTATAAAGAATCACTGCAAAAAATTTAAGTCGATGGTGAGAGTCCTATAAAAATAAAAGCGCAACGGAATTTTAGGTGAGGCGCGCAAGCAGTTTCAAAAGTGAATCGTTTCCGATGTATTTTTGATAAAGCTGCATCAAGGTCAATTTCCAAAAAAATGTTCGTAAATATCAATATTTAGGTTGATAGGGATTTTTTTGCCCGAAAAAGACCAGTCTTAAAAAGACAAGAGGAATGAGAGATGAAAATTGCAGTGATGAAAGAGCGTCGCGAACATGAGCGACGCGTTGCTGCCACGCCAGAGACAGTAAAAAAATTTGTTGCTTTAGGTTTTCGCGTTGCCGTTGAAGCTGGAGCGGGTACGGCCAGCCGCATTAATGATGCGGATTATCAAGCCGCAGGTGCGGTGATTGAGAGTGATTTAACAGCACTCTTAAGTGATGCCAATATTGTTTTAAAAGTTCAGCGCCCTTTGTTGGCTGGTGAGGGTGATGTAGATGAATTGGCGTTTTTTAAGCGCGGTTCTATTTTGTTGGCCGTCTTATCACCTTACACCAATACCGCTGCAATTTATGCTTATGCAGCAGCGGATGTCACGGCTATTTCATTGGAATTTGTGCCGCGCATTACGCGTGCGCAATCTATGGATGTATTGAGTTCGCAAAGTAATTTGGCGGGCTATCGCGCTGTGTTGGAGGCGATTCATGTATTTGATCGCGCAATGCCCATGATGATGACTGCCGCCGGAACAATCGCACCAGCACGCGTGATGGTGTTGGGTGCAGGTGTTGCTGGTTTGCAAGCAATCGCCACGGCAAAACGTTTAGGTGCAATTGTTTCAGCAACCGATGTGCGCGCTGCATCCAAAGAACAAGTGGAAAGCCTCGGCGGAAAATTTGTCATGGTGGAAAGCGAAGAAATTGCCAATGCAGAAACTGCCGGTGGATACGCAAAAGAAATGAGCGACGACTACAAGCGTCGCCAAGCTGAATTAGTTGCAGATACTTTAAAGAAACAAGACATAGTAATTTGCACCGCGCTAATTCCCGGCCGCAGGGCGCCGGTATTAATTACGGAAGAAATGGTTTACTCCATGCGTCCCGGTTCTGTAATTGTCGATTTGGCGGCAGAGCAAGGCGGCAATTGTGCGCTCACTAAACCAGGCGAAATTGTTGAAATAAATGGCGTATCTATTATTGGTGTTTTGAATATTCCCAGCCGCTTATCGACCGATGCAAGTGCGCTCTACTCAAAAAATTTATTGAATTACATAACGCCGCATCTCTACCCGGAAACCAATGCCTTTAAATTAAATTGGCATGACGAAATTGTGCTGGCATCGGCCTTAACTCATGCGGGCGAAATTGTTCATCCTGCGTTTAAGCACTAACCTGCATTTAAGAATTAATAAGGTGATTTATGGACGCTAATTTCATTTCGCAACTTTCAATTTTTGTATTAGCCATTTTTGTAGGTTACTACGTAGTGTGGAGCGTAACCCCTGCGTTGCACACGCCATTAATGGCGGTCACCAACGCTATTTCCAGTGTCATTATTGTGGGCGCTTTAATTGCGGTTGGGCCGACTGATATGAGTTTGTCAAAAATCTTGGGCTTTATTGCCATGATTCTTGCGGCCATTAATATTTTTGGTGGCTTTACCGTAACTCAGCGCATGCTGGCGATG
>JAGKXD010000202.1 GCA_021151525.1 Cellvibrionaceae bacterium
GCGGCACACACACTCACAAGCTCTAGCCAACCAGTACCAAACACCATGAGCGAAACATTTGAACATCTTGCCGAACAACAACTAATAGCTCCCACCTCGCAGACCGCCTAAAAAAGTCTGTTGGTTTTCGGAATTTGGCAGTGCACAACTATCACGATCTTAACTGGGATATTGTATTTGCCGTTGTGTCAAAGCATTTGGAGGACTTTAAAGAGTTTGCCCACAAAGTATCCAAGCACTCGAACTGATGGTGCCCACTTAACATCGCCAGATAATCCTGCCGGACAAACCAATGTAAAATTCACCATAAAACAGGTGAATATCAACCACTTAATGGTGGATTTTACACCGCTTACATGCTGTAATTCTCTTCATCGACGAAGAGACCGCTTATTATGCTCCCCAGAAATATCGAGAGACATGCACTTGAAGCACTTCAGGATTCACCTGTTGTTCTTATCAATGGTGCACGCCAAACAGGTAAAAGCACCCTTGCAAAAGCATTGCGACCTGACCGGCGTTATTTAACGCTAGATGACCCTGCTGTTCTGGCGGCGGCACAGGCTGACCCCTTTGGCTTTATCTCCAGTCAGCAGGGGCTGATTTGTCTAGATGAAATACAGCGAGCCCCTGAACTATTTTTAGCCATAAAAGCAGATGTCGATAAAAACCGTACCCCGGGGCGATTTCTATTAACAGGTTCGGCGAACGTGTTGCTCTTACCGCAAATGGCAGATTCGCTAGCAGGCAGAATGGAAATAGTAGAGCTATGGCCTTTGGCGCAATGTGAAATTAATAGCCAACCTTTTGATTTAATAGCGCGATTATTTGCAGGTGATTTCGCTGACAACCACCCATTTAATCGAGACAATTTTATTACGCGCTTACTCGCGGGTGGATTTCCTGAAATCCAAACCCGCACCAGTGACCGTCGACGAGAAGCCTGGTTTGATAGTTATTTGACCACCATTCTGCAACGCGACATTCGTGACCTTGCAAACATTGATGGCCTCACAGAACTGCCTCGCTTAATGCAACTCTTAGCGACCCGCAATGGCTGCTTATTAAACATGGCAGAGCTTTCGCGCACTAGCGGGATTGCCCAAACCACACTCAAACGCTACCTAACCTTACTAGAGACCTTGTTCTTAATTCGCCTTGTACCCGCCTGGTCATCGAACCTGGGAAAGCGATTGCAAAAATCGCCTAAACTATTTTTATCCGACTATGGCATGACTGCACACTTGCAAGGGCGAAGCATGACGGGAATCCAAGCTACACATGGGCTACCGGGAGATCTGGTCGAATCATTTGTACACGCTGAACTTGCCAAGCATCAAAGCTGGGCCAGTTTGCGCACCCACTTAATGCACTACCGCACAACTACCGGCATGGAAGTTGACTTTGTGTTAGAGAATCGCCGAAAAGAATTAATAGGTATTGAGGTTAAAGCAGCAGCAACCATTACTGGCAAAGATTTTAACGGCTTGCGCCACCTACGTGAAACTACTCCGGATCAGTTTGTACGCGGAATACTGCTCTATACAGGAGAACAAACTGTTCAATTTGATAAACAGCTAGTCGCTTTACCTATTGCCAGCTTTTTTTAAACGCCACCCACACTGCGAACTGAAAAATTGAATTCACTTTATCGCGGCATCAATTCCGACTGCGGAGACTGGTGTTGATTTTATATCAATTGGTGGATTGACGAAGCATTGTCGAGCGGTGGATTTGTCGATGAGGGTTATTTGATTACATCAATAATATGCTTACTAGCGACACTCGCCAGAAACATATTTCGAAGGCAAAGTCCCCGTAACAGAAGGCATACCTCTAGCAACAGAGGTATTGTTACTATCAGAGGAACAAGACCAGTCGATACTTCCAGACACACCGGTAGATATTGCAGTTGCAAAATCCGTCGGAACACCGGCTCCCGTCCGCACATATGGCGTAAATATCAAACTGGCACTTGCGGGTATCAAACCAACTGTAGCACTGTTGAAAGTAATTGTTATTTCTCCTGATGCAGGATCAATAAGCAACTGAGAAACATATTTGCTGGTAGCTCCAAGGCCACCACTTTGTGCGTTCCAGCTATTAGCAGCTGTCCCCAAATCATTAATTGTTGCCACCCCACCAGACACATATTTTTGAGCAGCAGAAACCAAATTCATCCCTTCAGAAACCCGACCTCTCACTGTGTAATCCTGATAGGCAGGGAGCGCAATAGCAGCTAAAATACCAACGATTGATACAACAATCATTAGCTCTATGAGAGTAAAACCTAACTGCTTTTTCATGTTTACCTTCCCATATCAATCAACGACAACATCCCTAGACACAGCAATAAACTTGCCAGCAATACAAAGGAGGATAATGACCAGCAAACTCAGTTATTCCGCAAATTTTACCATCATCGATACCACAAACATGACAATTTACGACGATTTTAAGCAAAAAACGAATACGTCATTCACATTAAGAATCCCACGGCTTTAAGCTAACATATTCAACAATAGCTGCCGTTTCCTTATTCATGATCAGCGTCATATCCTGCCTAGAAGCTCTCAGAGGGAGATAACCAAACTTAGCTGGCGGGTACTTTTCTATAAACCGCTCAACCTGCGCTTTACTATTGGGATTAAAGCCGATCAATTCATTAAGCTCCCGAATTTTTGCACTTACGAAAGCAGCATTGTTACTGTAGCTGTCATAATATTTGGGGATATAGGCGAGATCCGCACCGCCACTTAATGCACCAAACAACAACTCCTGCCTTTCATCAGGATCATCTGGACGCTTGGCAAAAACAAGCTCGACCCCCCACCAGGGTACTGACTTAAATTGTTCCAGCCTTGCATCAGCGAAACTTTCTGGCGCTATATCACTGGACTGAACCAGATCAAACCGATCAATATTGAATACCACATAAACTGGTCGCCCATGATAAACAGACTGCACGCCATAAAAAAGTGCTGCCAACTGAATAACAACAATAATAAAAAGGTCTCGCTTCAACTCTTTTTTGAGAGGATTAAACACAATTAAGGTGAGCAATGGCCCGAGCACCACATCAACACCCAACACCAATAAAAAAATAGCCGTAACGCCTGTGGCGATATCAAGCTGATTGGGATACCACAAACCAAACACGATACAGCCAAAAACAACGGCTACAAATGCCGATAGCCCAAAGTGTATTAAAGAGGCAATAAGACGCAGCTTCATCTAGTATTCACCACACAACAATAATTACGCTGTCCCGTCCTAAAATAAGTTGACGGTTTTTGTTTAAGCCAGCTCCCATAAAGAGCTGGCTTTTTCATGCACTTCTTGCGGGGTTTTCATCCCGAGGC
>JAGKXD010000090.1 GCA_021151525.1 Cellvibrionaceae bacterium
TCGGTACGTTTGGGAACCAATTTGAAAGTTGCCTATTTCGACCAGCTGCGCGATCAATTGGACTTGGATAGAAGTGCGGTAGATAACGTTTCTGAGGGGCGCGACTTTATTGAAATTGATGGCAAAGCCAAACATATCTTTTCTTACCTCAGTGATTTTCTGTTTAGTGGCGAGCGAGCGCGTACTCCGCTGCGCGCGCTATCGGGTGGTGAACGCAATCGGGTGCTTTTGGCGAAATTGTTTAGTAAATCAGCCAACTTATTAGTGCTTGATGAACCTACCAATGATCTTGATGTTGAAACATTGGAGTTGTTGGAAGAAATTCTCACTGATTACGCTGGAACCGTGTTGTTGGTCAGCCATGATCGTGCGTTTTTGAATAATATTGTCAGCAGTGTTATCGCCTTTGAAGGGCGTGGGAATGTGCTGGAATATATCGGCGGATATGATGATTGGATTCGTCAGGGAGGGAAATGGACCGAAGCTGATTTGCCAGAAGAACCTGTGCAAGCCAGTGCTTCTGTTGTTACTCACGTACAGAAGTCTAATGCTCAGATAGTTGCGCCGCGCACTAAAAAGCTTAGTTACAAATTGCAAAAGGAATTTGATGATTTGCCGAAAAAAATTGAATCGTTGGAACAGCAATTGGATGCAATAAAAGCCGTAGTAGGCGCTGCAGATTTTTATTCGCAATCACCGAAAACAGTCGAAGAAAAATTACAAGCATTAGCGCAGGTTGAAATGGAATTAGAAGTTTGTTTTGAGCGCTGGGCTGAACTAGAAGATTTGCAACAGGGCGAATAGATTAACCCGGTTGTGTTTGTGGTGGCACGTAAACAGCAAGAACATCGCAGGTTGCACCGTGCAAAACGCTATTGGGGGTTGAACCCAAAAGCAACGCGAAGCCTTTGCGGCCATGACTCCCCACAATAATTAAATCCACCTCTTGTTGCTCGGCCAAATAGTGAAGTTCGCTTGCGGGTTGGCCGACTAACACATGCTCTTGTACGATTGGGTAATCGATGTTTTTAAGCAGCTCTTGCAGTTCATGTTCGGCGCGCTGAACTTGTTGTGTTTGTACCTCGGAGATGTCTAGCGGCATATCGCCACCGTAAGCGAATGTGATGGGTTCTAGTACGTGGGCAACACTTAATTTTGCATCACAACTGCGCGCAATTTGAACTGCTTTGGCAAGCACTTGAGGTGTTTCATCGGTAAGGTCGAGACCCACTAAAATATGATGATACAAGCAGCTAGATTGAGTCATGTAAACTCCTGAAGCAAGTTGGGTTTGTTAGCTTAAGCCTAGTAGTAGAGCGCCAAAGGCGCTAGTCAATTTGCGTAATAGAAGAAGGTTTAGATGAGTATCGGATTGATTGTTATTTTAATTGTTACTTTTGCGTTGGTGGTGGGGCCGATAAGTATGATGCGCCCCAGCGCAGCCCAAAAAGCTAAAGAGAATTTGCGACTCTTAGCTCGTGCTAAAGGCGTTCATTATTCAATGCGTAAAATTCCTCGCCAGGCAGATGAACTAGCAGAACCAGCTGCGCTCCCCGTTTACTTTCTATCGCCAGCGAAGAACCAAACAGCAGCGGGTTGGATGCTTGTGCGAACAAATTATAAGCACGACCTTCATTTTTTAGGTGAATGGGCGTGGCAAAACACTGCGCGCCCATCAAATGACGAGCTTGAGCGATTAAAGCAAAGCTTACCAAGCTTACCTGATTCGATTCGAGCCTTGAGTTCAGGTAGTGAGGGTGTGTGTATTTTTTGGAGTGAAAGGGGCGGCGAACCTGTTTTACAACAAATCATTGGGGTATTAGAAAGCTTGAAGCATGCCGCGGAGTTAAATGCCTAAGTGTTTAATCTGCAAGAGGGCGCTCGGGCAAGAGGTCGCGACTCAATGCCTTGCGTGATCCTTCAATTACCTCACTGAGCTCTTTAATCATACGCACTCGGCGAGGATCTTGATGCATAGACTCCATCAACAAGCTCTGCGCTTTTTGATAATAGCCTTGCGCAGAAAAGCGGTCTTCGAGTGCTGAAAATTTATACCCCTGCGCAATAAACGAAGCGACACTCACCATAAGGTACGCCCACGAAAGCTCGTGGGTGAATGCTTCTAATTCGGCGTCGTTGATTTTCCCTATTGCACAAATGTGTCTCAAAATCTTAACCGCTTCATTCAGTTGAACCTGAGTTTGGGCGATTTGGGCATCACTATCTTTCTGGTAGGTGGCTCTGGCATAGGCTTTAGCAGTGGCTAGATCCTCTGAGCGCAGAAGTGCATGGCGGATACTACTTTCGATATGACTTCTTGAGCCGGTTTCTAGCTCCATAATCTGCTGAAGTAAACCAACGGTTTCATCGTTAATGTATTTGACGATAAGGTGATTGGGAATGGTTTGCTCAAGGCAATTGACCACATCGATGATTGCATCAACCTGAATCTTGAGCTTGCGCTGCTTCATTCTGCGAATGTGTTCTTTTTCTTGTTTGCGATTTATGGTACTGACCACAAATAGAGCAACCAAAGCAAGCGCTACCAAAACGATTAAAACCACCATGAACCTGAATACCTAACCAGAAATTGAACCCGTGCAGAAAAAAATGTGGTTTTACCACAAGAATTTATTAGGAAATTTAGCTGGCTTGCGCCTAGCTTTCATTGATGAAACTAACTCAATGATATTTAAGGATAAATATAGCAAGTATCAAGATTGTTTCTAAGACTATTTTTAGCCACTTAGGCGCATAATTCAATTTATCAGATATTAACAATTGCTTGACCCCCGCAGTTTCAAGTCTTATATATGCGCACCTTTGCAGCAAAGTGACTATCCTGTAACTATCTTGATACATCAGTTTAATTATCCTGATACTCCATTTTGCTACTATCCTCGGTCATTAATGCCGCCAGAATTCAGCTATTTCATCGATCCACCTATTAATGGAAAGACAGTTTAAACATGGGCAAATCCTTAGTTATCGTAGAATCGCCAGCCAAAGCCAAGACGATCAACAAGTATCTGGGTGCAGATTTTATTGTGAAGTCCAGTATTGGCCATATCCGCGATTTACCCACCAGCGGCGGTGCCAAGCCAGTTGATGCCAAAGAGCGCGCCAAACAAGCAGCCGCCACCCGCAAGATGTCTGCGGACGAAAAGGCCGTTTATCAAGCCCAAAAAAGTAAAAGCCAGCTAATCAACCGCATGGGGATTGACCCTGAGAACGGTTGGGAGGCGCATTACGAGATTCTTCCTGGCAAAGAAAAGGTCGTGGATGAGCTGAAAAAGCTCGCCGAAAAAGCCGACACCATCTATCTCGCAACCGACTTGGATAGAGAAGGGGAAGCCATTGCATGGCACCTGCGCGAAGCGATTGGCGGCGATCACGACCGTTACCGTCGTGTGGTGTTTAACGAAATTACCAAAACCGCTATCCAAAATGCCTTCCAAAGCCCAGGGCGCCTCGATCAAAACCGCGTAGATGCCCAGCAAGCGCGTCGTTTCCTCGACCGCGTTGTGGGTTACATGGTTTCTCCGTTGTTATGGGAAAAAGTAGCCCGTGGCCTATCAGCAGGCCGCGTGCAGTCAGTGGCTGTGCGCTTGGTGGTTGAACGCGAGCAAGAAATTCGCGCCTTTATCCCCGAAGAATATTGGACTGTGGTTGCTGATTTGGAGGCAAGCAAATCCGAGCAAGTCGCGTTTGAGGTTAAAAAGCAAGGCGAAGAGGCTTTCAAACCGCTCAACGAAACTCAGGCTATGGCGGCGGTGAAATCCCTGCAGCAATCAACTTACAAAGTTGCTAGCCGTGAAGATAAACCAACGCAATCCAAGCCTTCCGCCCCTTTTATTACGTCAACTTTGCAGCAGGCCGCCAGCACTCGCTTGGGCTTTGGTGTAAAGAAAACCATGATGATGGCGCAGCGCTTGTACGAAGCGGGCTACATCACCTATATGCGTACCGACTCAACCAACTTGAGTAAGGATGCGGTTGAAGCCTGCCGCGATTACATCCTAGAGTCTTTTGGCAAAAAATATCTGCCAGAAAGCCCTGTGCTTTATTCCAGCAAAGAGGGCGCGCAAGAAGCGCATGAGGCGATTCGTCCGTCCAGCGTTGCAGTGCAACCTAACCAATTGAGCGGTATGGAGCGCGATGCTGAGCGCTTGTACACCCTGATTTGGCAGCAGTTCGTCGCCTGCCAAATGAGCCCGGCGGAATACACCAGTACCAGCGTTGTGGTTAATGCGGGTGACTTTGAGCTGCGTACTCGCGGCCGTGTGGTGCGTTTTGACGGTTTTACCAAAGTGCTGCCACAAACTGCCAAGAAAGATGAGGACGTTGTGCTGCCCGATATGAAAGTTGGCCAAGTCCTGCCGCTCGTCAAGCTTAATCCCAATCAACATTTCACCAAGCCAACAGCGCGTTACACTGAGGCGAGTTTGGTAAAAGAACTGGAAAAGCGGGCGATTGGTCGCCCGTCTACCTACGCTGCGATTATTTCTACTATCCAAGAGCGCGGCTATGTGCGTGTTGAAAACCGTCGTTTCTACGCTGAAAAGATGGGCGATATTGTTACTGAACGTTTGGTTGAGAGCTTCGATGATCTGATGGATTACAGCTTCACCGCCAATATGGAAGACTCGCTCGACGGCATCGCGCAGGGCGACAAAAAATGGCGCAAAGTGCTCGATGATTTTTATGCGGGTTTCACCAAGAAACTGCAATTAGCGTCCAGCTCCACCAAAGGTATGCGTGCCAATGACCCGACGGATACGGATATTCCCTGCAGTGTGTGCGGTCGTCACATGCAAATTCGTACCGGTGGTACGGGGGTGTTTCTAGGTTGCTCTGGCTATGCCTTGCCACCAAAAGAGCGCTGCAAAAACACTATGAATCTAGTGTCGGGTCACGAAGCTGTGGATGCGGATGCAGATGAGGAAGCCGAATCCAAACAGTTACGCAACAAACATCGCTGCAAAATTTGTAATTCG
This sequence comes from Cellvibrionaceae bacterium, assembly GCA_021151525.1. GTDB lineage: Bacteria > Pseudomonadota > Gammaproteobacteria > Pseudomonadales > Cellvibrionaceae > Cellvibrio. Next base: position 4,998 of record JAGKXD010000090.1, read on the forward strand.
GCGATGGATTCCTATTTGCTGGATGAGTCGCGCAAAATTCACATCTGCGGTAACAACCCTGATTGTGCTGGCTACGAAGTGGAGCAGGGCAGTTACAAGTTGAAAGGCTACGAAGGCCCAACACTTGAATGCGATAAGTGCGGCAGCGAAATGCAGCTTAAAACTGGTCGTTTTGGTAAGTATTTTGGTTGCACCAACAGCGAATGTAAAAATACTCGTAAGCTGTTGAAGAGCGGTGAGGCTGCGCCACCAAAAGTTGACCCAATTGTGATGGCCGATTTGCGCTGCGAGAAGGTGGACGACCATTACGTGTTGCGCGATGGCGCCGCTGGTCTGTTCCTCGCGGCTAGTCAGTTCCCCAAAAACCGCGAAACGCGCGCGCCTTTGGTGGCTGAGCTTTTACCCTATAAAAAGCAAATCGATCCCAAGTATCACTTCCTCTTGACTGCACCTGTGGCGGATCCTGATGGAAATAAGTCAATCATCCGCTTTAGTCGAAAAACTAAAGAGCAGTACGTTCAAACTGAAGTGGATGGCAAGGCGACCGGCTGGAAGGCGTTTTACGAGGGGGGTAAGTGGAAGGTTTCTTCCAGGTAACTGAAGATATAAATATTTATCCCTCGTCATCTTCGAGCAGCGGGGATCCAGCTTTTGAAGTAGTCTGTTAACAGCTGGATCCCCGCTGCGCGAGGATGACGATTCCCTGCTAAATAAACTTCTCCACGCATCCCTTAAAACTCAGAATTTAAATGGCCAATCTTTCCCTTACCCGTGTTAACCAAAAACTAATGCAGGCTAAATCGCTGCTGCAAACAGTTGATGAGGGTACTGTAACCCCCGTACACCTTAATGCAGTTTTGGAAGGGGCCGCATTCCATCTGATTTGCGCCTATCAGCACTACTTGCGTGAGATCGCAGAAACCTACGGTTTAAAAAATATCATCACGCTGCGCAGTGAGTTAGATCTTATCAACGCGTTTGAGGCGGCCAAAAAGTACCCCGCGGAAGCTCATGAGCTCAATGACCTGCGAAAGGACTCGAGCTTATGGTTGTCGCAGTTGCATAACTATTACGATTCCTTGTGGCGAGTCCCCGTCATTGCCGATATACAAGAGACTGCAAACCTTATCAGTTTGGTTGATGCAGATAAAACTCCCCTTGTGGAGGTCAATTTGGACGTGATTCAAGGTTGGCAAGGTGATTTCACGGCTTTGGTATTGCGTCAACGCGAGACCAGCGCTGAGTTTTGATTATATTTTCTGCAGTCTTCGCCCCAGCTTTAGCTTTTTTCCTTCAAGTCATGCAAATTTTGGAAGCAATCGAGTTTGAAGGTTGATCCCTGTTAATGTCTATGGCACAATTCGCACCCTTCGTGCAAAGGCTCGGTTGATTATTTTAATATTCGTATAAAAATCAATCAGTTAGCAAGAAATAGAACTGCTTTAAACTTTAAAGCTCTGCGGACGTGGTGAAATTGGTAGACACACCAGGTTTAGGTTCTGGCGCCGTGAGGTGTGAGAGTTCGAGTCTCTCCGTCCGCACCATACACTCTCTGAGCCGCCCTTGCGGCTCTTTTAACATTGATACATCTTTCCTACGAGGCAGATATGCAAGTTTCTCTCGAAACAACTTCTGGTCTAGAGCGCCGTCTTACTATCGGCGTACCCGCTGCACAAGTTGACGCTGAAGTCGAAAATCGCTTAAAGCAAGCTGCTCGTACTGTGACCATCAAAGGCTTCCGTAAGGGCAAGGTTCCAATGTCAGTTGTACAACAGCGTTTTGGCGCTGGTGTTCGTCAAGAAGTCGTTGGTGATGTAATTAGTCGCTCTTTCTACGCGGCGGTACAAAAAGAAAATGTAAAACCTGCTGGTCAGCCAGCAATTCAGCCAAAGCAATTGGCTGCCGGTAAAGATCTTGAATACGTAGCTGTTTTCGAAGTTTACCCAACGGTTACCCTTAGCGATTTAAGCGCTTATGAAATTACCCGTTACACTGCAGAAGTGGTTGATGCTGATGTAGATAACATGATTGAAGTATTGCGTAAGCATCAAACCACTTGGGTTGCCGCTGATCGCGCTGCTGCTGATGGCGATCAAGTGAATATCGACTTCGTTGGCACCAAAGACGGTGTTGAGTTTGCTGGCGGCAAAGCGGAAGGTCAAAACCTCGTATTGGGCTCAAACTCAATGATTCCGGGCTTTGAAGCTGGCATTGTTGGTTTGAAAGCAGGCGAAGAAAAAACGATCACTGTTACCTTCCCGGCCGACTATCAAGCTGAAGAATTGAAAGGTGCAGAAGCTCAATTCGCAATTAAAGTAAATTCTGTGTCTGCTCCACAACTCCCTGAATTGAATAAAGAATTCTTTGTTAAATTTGGTGTAGAGAAGGGTGGCGAGAAGCAATTCCGTAAAGAAGTTAAGGCGAATATGGACCGTGAATTGTCCAACGCCTTGAAAGCCAAAGTTAAAGGTCAGGTGATGGACGCGCTCTTGTCAACACACACGACTGAATTGCCAAAGGCATTGGTTGCTAACGAGATCGAAGTATTGCGCAATCAAATGCTGCAACGCTTTGGTGGTCAACAACAAAACTTTGATGTTAAGTCATTGTTACCAGACACTATGTTCCAAGAAGAAGCGCAACGTCGCGTTACCTTGGGTTTGATCGTGGGTGAGATTGTTAAAACTGCTAAGCTCAAGCCAGATGCTAAGCGTGTTAAGTCTATGATTGAAGATATCGCATCGACTTACCAAGAGCCAAAGGAGGTAGTTGAGTACTACAATAGCAACCCAGAGTTGTTGTCTGGTGTTGAATCTGCTGTACTGGAAGACCAAGTTGTTGATTATGTTTTGGCAGGTGCCAAAGTGACTGAGCAGGCTTCTGCTTACGAAGAAATCATCAAAGCTAACGCTCAGCATTAATCGCTTAAAAAAGCCGCAAAACGCACGTTTTGCGGCCTCCCTTCCTCGCAATTTCTCCCCAATTTACGCTTGATACTGGCATATAATCAAATCACAGGTTAAGCTCCTTATTGTCCATTTCATTGACTTTGGGGTTCGCCCGTCAAAGTTACTGTAACCTTTGTTTAAGGATAAAAGGCAATATGTCTTACGATTACTCAAGAAAGTCTTCAATCGATATGGCCGGCGGCTTAGTGCCAATGGTTATTGAGCAAACCGCTCGTGGCGAGCGCTCATTTGATATTTATTCCCGCTTATTGAAAGAGCGCGTAATTTTTTTGGTTGGCCCTGTAGAAGACTATATGGCGAACTTAGTTGTGGCTCAGCTCTTGTTTTTAGAGGCTGAGAACCCAGATAAAGATATTCATCTGTACATTAATTCACCGGGTGGTTCTGTAACAGCTGGTATGTCGATCTACGATACCATGCAATTTATCAAACCTGATGTGAGTACCATGTGTATTGGTCAAGCTTGCAGCATGGGCGCATTCCTGTTGAATGCTGGTGCCAAAGGCAAGCGTTTTTGCCTGCCAAACTCACGTGTAATGATTCATCAGCCAAGTGGTGGTGCTCAAGGTCAGGCGTCTGATATTCATATTCAAGCGCAGGAGATTTTGAAAATGCGCTCGCGCCTTAATGAGTTAATGGCGTTCCATTCGGGTCAACCGATTGAGAAGATTGAAATAGATACTGAGCGCGATAATTTCATGTCCGCCGAGCAGGCTAAGACCTACGGCTTAATTGATGATGTAATTGACAAGCGCGTGCGCTAAATCAAAGCTAGACTTTACTGATATTCGGTAGGCAGGTTTTGGCTGTTTTGTACAAGTTATTTCTAGGCAGATTTTTTGCCTACTAAGATGGAGTGGTTCCAATGACCGATCACACTGGTGATACAGGCGATAAAAACGGAAAGTTACTTTACTGTTCTTTTTGCGGTAAGAGCCAACACGAAGTCCGCAAATTAATTGCTGGACCGTCTGTGTTTATTTGCGATGAGTGTGTTGATCTTTGTAACGATATTATTCGCGAAGAGATTCAAGAAAGTGCGACCGAGGGTTCGTCTGAAAAGCTGCCCAAACCGCATGAAATTTCCGCCATCCTTGATCAATATGTAATTGGTCAGCGTCGCGCGAAAAAAGTGCTGGCTGTTGCAGTGTACAACCACTACAAGCGGTTGCGCTTAGGCTCTAAAACCAAAGAAAAAGAGCCGGTTGAGCTTGGCAAGAGCAATATTTTGCTGGTTGGCCCAACGGGTAGTGGTAAAACCTTGTTGGCCGAAACTCTTGCACGTTTGCTGGATGTTCCATTCACCATTGCCGATGCAACTACGCTGACTGAAGCGGGTTATGTGGGTGAAGACGTAGAGAACATCATCCAGAAGCTGCTACAGAAATGCGATTATGATGTAGACAAAGCTCAGCAAGGCATTGTGTACATTGACGAAATCGACAAGATTTCACGTAAGTCTGACAATCCATCAATCACTCGCGATGTATCGGGTGAGGGTGTGCAGCAAGCGCTGTTGAAGCTGATCGAAGGTACAGTTGCCTCCGTTCCTCCACAAGGTGGCCGTAAACATCCGCAGCAAGAATTTTTGCAGGTGGATACCTCAAATATTTTGTTTATTTGCGGCGGCGCATTTGCCGGTTTGGATAAGGTTATTCGCGACCGCTCAGAGAAAGGTGGTATTGGCTTCTCGGCGGAAGTAAAGAGCAAAGATGAGAAGCGCAACTTCGGCGAGACTCTGCATGATCTGGAGCCAGAAGATTTAGTGAAATATGGTTTAATTCCAGAGTTTGTGGGTCGTTTGCCAGTAATTGCTACTTTGGATGAGTTGGATAAAGCTGCGCTTATCCAAATTCTGACCGAACCTAAAAATGCACTGACAAAACAGTATGCGCGTTTGTTTGAGATGGAAGGTGTTTCAATTGATTTCCGTCCAGATGCACTTGAAGCTGTTGCGGCGCGTGCGATGGAACGAAAAACCGGTGCCCGTGGTTTGCGTTCTATTATGGAAAACGTTCTGCTTGATACCATGTACAAAATTCCCTCTGAGGAAAACGTCGTCAAGGTGGTGGTTGATGAGTCAGTGATCAAAGGGGAGTCTGAACCATTACTGGTTTATGAGAACATGGAAATGCCTGCAAAAGCAGCGTCAGACGAATAATTTGTCCTGCTGGTTTTTTGAACGAGATGAATAAAAAGGGCGCTATTTAGCGCCCTTTTTATATATTTAGCTTTAATAAACTTGTAATTCAAAAAACTTCCCCCACTCTTAACGTAGGTAACTGAGGTTTGTACCTCTACACGTGAGGATGCCTAATGGAAACACAAGATTTTACTTCGTCAGTATTGAATGAGCTGCCACTCTTGCCGTTGCGCGATGTGGTCGTTTACCCGCACATGGTTACTCCACTGTTTGTTGGTCGCCAAAAATCTATTGAAGCGCTTGAGATGGCGATGGCTGCAGACAAGCATGTTCTATTGGTTGCACAGAAAAACCCATCTCTCGATGACCCTAAAGCTGAAGATCTTTACAGTGTAGGTACGATTGCGTCGATCCTGCAATTACTCAAGCTGCCGGATGGCACTGTTAAGGTGCTGATTGAAGGTAAAGAGCGTGCCCAAATTGAAAAAATTGAAGAGCTTGAAACTCATTTCAAAGCAGAAATTTCTGCGCTTGAAGAAGTAGGTGTATCAAGTTCAGAAGCTCATGCAATGGTTTCTGCCGCTGTCAGCCAATTCGAGCAATATGTAAATTTGAGCAAAAAAGTTCCAGCTGAAGTTATTACCTCTCTTTCTGGAATCGATGCCCCAGGTCGTTTGACCGATACGATTGCTGCCCACATGTCGCTTGAGCTCGCGCAGAAGCAAGCCATTCTGGAGATTGTCGATGTGCGCGCGCGCTTGGATCACTTGCTCGGATTAATGGATACCGAAGTTGATGTGTTTCAAGTTGAAAAGAAAATTCGCGGTCGCGTTAAAAAACAAATGGAAAAAAGTCAGCGCGAGTACTATTTGAATGAGCAAATTAAAGCCATTCAAAAAGAGCTTGGTGAAATGGGTGAGGACGTTAGCGAAGCTGACGAAATCGAGAAAAAAATTGCCGCTGCAGGCATGCCCAAAGATGCTGAAGATAAAGCGCGTGCTGAAGCGAACAAATTAAAAATGATGTCGCCTATGTCGGCAGAAGCATCGGTATTGCGCGCATACATTGACTGGATGGTTAAAGTACCTTGGTCAAAACGCAGTAAGGTTCGCCACGATTTAAGTCGTGCAGAAGAAGTTTTAAATAAAGATCACTACGGTTTGGATGAAGTAAAAGAACGCATCCTCGAGTATCTTGCTGTGCAACAGCGCGTGAAAAAAATTAAAGGCCCAATTTTATGTTTGGTTGGTCCACCAGGTGTTGGTAAAACATCTCTTGGTGAATCTATTGCGCGTGCAACCAATCGCGAGTTTGTTCGTATGGCTTTAGGTGGTGTACGTGATGAAGCTGAAATTCGCGGGCACAGAAGAACTTATATCGGTTCTTTGCCGGGTAAATTGATTCAAAAAATGGCGAAAGTCGGCGTGAAAAACCCACTCTTTTTGCTCGATGAAATCGACAAGATGGGTATGGATAATCGCGGTGATCCTGCGTCAGCTTTGCTTGAAGTTTTAGATCCCGAACAAAACAATCACTTCAATGATCACTATCTTGAAGTTGATTACGATTTGTCGGATGTGATGTTTGTGTGTACGTCCAACTCTATGAATATTCCCGGGCCTTTGTTGGATCGTCTGGAAGTGATTCGAATTCCTGGCTACACCGAAGATGAAAAGCTTTCAATTGCAACACGCTATTTAATCCCTAAGCAAATGAAAGCTAATGGCTTGAAAGAGAATGAAGTTGACATCCAGCAAGAGGCTATTCGCGACATAGTGCGTTATTACACCCGCGAGGCAGGTGTGCGTGGCCTTGAGCGTGAAATTGCGAAGCTCTGCCGTAAAATAGTGACGCGCCATGTGAAGCAGAAAAAGCTGACTGTTGATGTCATTAATTCTGCAGAGCTGGAAGAGCTGTTAGGTGTTCATAAATTTGATTTCGGCAAAGCTGAAACTAATGATCAAGTAGGGCAGGTAACTGGCTTGGCATGGACACAAGTTGGCGGTGAGTTGCTTACAATTGAATCTTCAGCTGTTACCGGCAAGGGTCGCATTATCAAAACCGGTTCTCTTGGCGATGTAATGCAAGAGTCGATTCAGGCGGCTTTGACCGTAGTGAGATCGCGTGCCCAGGTGTTGGGAATTGCGCCCGATTACCACGAAAAGGTAGACATCCATATTCACGTACCTGAAGGTGCAACACCCAAAGACGGGCCAAGCGCGGGTATCGCCATGTGCACTGCATTGGTATCTGTTCAAACCGGTATTCCGGTGCGTGCGGATGTGGCTATGACAGGTGAAATCACTTTGCGTGGAGAGGTCTTGCGTATTGGTGGGCTTAAGGAAAAGTTGCTTGCAGCTCATCGTGGCGGTATCAAAACGGTCATTATCCCTGCAGGTAACGAGCGCGATTTGAAAGAAATTCCTGCCAATATTAAAGCGGATCTTTCTATTAAGCCCGTGCAATGGATTGATGAAGTGTTGGAGATAGCGCTTCAGCACATGCCGAAACCGCTCTCTGATGAGGAGTATCGTGCACTTGAGCAGGCTGCTCAAAAATCTGACGCTGCTCGAATTAGCACTCATTAATCCCCAATCGTGTTGAAATGACACAGTGCCGCCAAGGATGGCGATTACAAAGTGAACAAAATTCAAATTGCTGAACAGAAAGTTTGATGTCTCCTTGACCCTCCTCGCCTCAGTTGGTATAAATCGCAGTTCATTTATTGTATAGGCAGCGCCTTGCTTGTTCCTTTGGGAGTAAGGGCGCAAATTAGTTGAACAAATAATCAGAAAGGGGTCATGTGTGAACAAAACTGAACTTATCGAAGCGATTGCCGCCTCAGCAGACATTCCAAAAGCAGCAGCTGGTCGTGCGTTGGATGCAGTTGTAGAAAATATCACTAGTGCCCTTAAAAGTGGTGATTCAGTTGTGTTGGTTGGATTCGGTACTTTCGCTGTTAAAGAGCGCGCTGCCCGTACCGGTCGCAATCCACAAACTGGCAAAGAAATTCAAATTGCTGCGTCAAAAGTGCCAGGCTTTAAGGCCGGTAAAGCGTTGAAGGACGCTGTAAACTAAGTTTCATATTGCCGCCGACTTCTGTTCATCACGTTGGTGGTAGGGTAGGAAAAAGGCGCACTTTAAAATGCGCCTTTTTTATTAAAAAGTTGTTATAAAAATTTGCTGATTGATACAAAAGCAACCGTGGCTTTAATTGCTTTTATCTAAATTGCGTTTATCTAATAAGTTAGAAGGTCTGTTGGGAGTTTAAAATGCTACAAGAATTGCGAGATAAATCTACGGGCTTATTTGCGAAAATTATCATGGGTTTTATCGCGGTTATTTTCGCGTTGTGGGGTACCGATGAGTTTTTTAAGCGTGGTGCTTCCGCCGGTAAAACTATTAGTGTTAATGGTGAAAAAATTACCGAAACAGATATAGCGCGTGGAATTCAAAACCGCAAACAGCAGATCATGAGTCGTTATGGTGAGTCAGTTCCTGCCGAATACTTAACGGATGAAAAGTTGCGTCAACCAGTTATTGATAGCTTGGTTCAGCGCTCTTTACTGGCCCAAGTTGCCAAAAAAGGTGGCTTGGCTGCAAATACCGCTGCGCTAAATAATGAAATCGTCTCGTCGCCTGCATTTCAACAGAATGGTGTTTTTAATCAAGATAGATATTTGCAGTTGTTGCGTTATCAAGGTTTTACTCCAGCGACTTATCACAAAGCTCTTTCTGAAGATGCCATGATTAATCAGTTGCAATATTCAATTGCCAATACGTCGTTTGTAACACCTACAGAATTAAAAAATATTATTGGTTTGAGTTTTCAATCACGCGATTTCGATTATGTTGTGATTCCTGCAGATACTGCTGAAAAAGCAGTTGTTGTCGAAGATAAAGATATTAAAGCTCATTACGATGCTAACGCCGCAACTTATACAACACCTGAGCAAGTGGCTGTTGATTATGTTGAATTGAGTATTGCTGAGCTTGCCAAAAACATTAATGTGACCGATGAGCAAGCTCAAAAGCAATTTGAGCAAAATTCAAAATCATTTGTTGCCAAAACTGAACGCCAAGCTGCGCACATCTTGTTCGAAGGTGCTGATGCACAAAAACGCGCAGAAGAAATTAAAGCTAAATTAGCTGCAGGTGAAGATTTCGCAAAGTTGGCGACCGAATTTTCATCTGACTCAGGCTCTAAAAACCAAGGGGGGGATTTGGGCTTTTCTGGAGGTGATGCGTTTCCGGCTGAGTTTGAAGCTGCTTTGGCTAAATTAAAAGTAGGTGAGGTTTCTGCTCCGGTAAAAACTGAAGCCGGTGTACATATTATCAAGTTGTTGGCTGAGCGTGGCTCCAAGCCACCGACCTTCGAAGAAGCTAAAGCTGGAATTATTGATCAGTTGAAGCGTAGTGAAGCGGAGAGCCAATTTGGTGTTAAGTTAGAAAAACTAAAAGATTTGGCGTACAACGCTGATCATTTGAGTGAAGTGGCTAAAGAGTTGGGCCTCACCGCACAAAACACCGGTTTGTTTGGGAAAACAGGTGGTAAGGATTTAACGGCAAATAACGCGTTTGTAACTGCTGCATTCTCTGCAGAAGTTTTGGAGCAGGGGAATGCCAGTGAAATTATTGAGTTAGAGCCTAGCCGTGTTGTTGTGTTGAAGAAAACTGAACGTAAGCCTGCACAATTGCAACCTTTGGAATCAGTAAAGGATCAAATTACTGCGTTAGTGCGCGCTGAAAAAGTACAAGTGTTACTGGCTGAAAAAGCTAAAGCGGTTGTATCTGCAGTAAGTGCAGGTAGTCCATTGGCTGATCAAGCGAAAGCGCTTGGTTTAGAGGTAAAGGCTGCTCGTGGTATAACGCGTACAGATACGGCTACCGATAGAGATGTTATGCAATATGTATTTGGTTTGGCCGCTCCTGCCGGAGAAAAGCCTGTACCTGGCAGTGTGCGTACATCCAAAGGCGATTTTGCTGTTGTGGCTTTAAATGGTGTGCATTTGGGAAGCGATGAAAAAGTTCCAGCTGAACAGCGCGCTTCAATTTCAAATCAACTTGCCAACATTAATGGCGAATATGATTTCAAGAGCTTCCAGTCTCATTTGCAAGAGACAGCTAAAATTAAGCAATAAGGCTTCTTGCGGTCTGCCCATGAAAAAGAGCTGCTTGCAGCTCTTTTTTTATGATGTTTTTTTGAGAGTTGGAGGTAGGTTGTAATGAATTCGGTAACTCAAGATGTAGTCCTCTGGTTGAATCAAGTCGTAATAGGATTAAATTTGTGTCCATTTTCAGGAAAGCCCGCGCGTGAAAATCGTGTGCGATTTTTTGTAAGTGCAGCAGAGTCTGAGGAGGATGTTTTGGCGGATTTATCGCAAGAAATGGAATACTTGGACAAAACACCTGCAGCTGAAATTGAAACTACGCTGGTCATTATCCCAAATGCATTGCAAAATTTTTATGAGTACACCCAATGCTTAGGGTGGGCGCAATCGCAACTAAAACGGCAGGGTTGGCAGGGAGTGTATCAGCTTGCAAGTTTCCATCCTGACTACTGTTTTGCGGGCGCAGAGCCTGATGATGCAGAGAATCTGACTAATCGTGCACCTTATCCAATTGTCCATATTATTCGTGAAGCAAGTTTGGAAAAGGCGTTGGAGTATTTTGATAAGGTGGAAGAAATTCCCGAACGCAACAAAGCGTG
>JAGKXD010000091.1 GCA_021151525.1 Cellvibrionaceae bacterium
GGATAAGGCAGTATGCCGATGTGATCAGGATGATCATTGACCCTGCAGGACGCTCCGGGAGCTTGCATGATGCAAGTCTCCCTTTTTTCCTTTCTTCGACTTTCGTTCTTCATTGCGCCTCTTGTCTTAACAAGCTGCTCAAGAATTTCCAAATTTCTCGCCTTTAATTTTCTGCTTGCTAATTGTTTGTTTTATAATTGCTTCAATTTTTGAATCGGGCAATTATCATGGCTGCAAAAGACAAATTAGTTATTTTCGATACCACTTTGCGTGATGGGGAACAAAGCCCCGGTGCATCAATGACGCGTGATGAAAAAATCCGTATCGCTAAAATGCTCGAAAAAATGCGTGTGGATGTTATTGAGGCTGGCTTTGCAATTGCTAGTCAAGGGGATTTTGAATCAGTCCGTGCTGTTGCAGAAGTTATTAAAGATTCGACAATTTGTAGTCTCGCTCGTGCGGTAAAAGGCGATATCGAGCGCGCTGGAGAAGCGATTAAACCTGCTAACTCTGGCCGCATTCATACATTTATTGCAACGTCTCCGATTCACATGAAATACAAATTGCAAATGGAGCCACCAAAGGTTCTTGAGCAAGCCGTTTCAGCTATTAAATTAGCGCGTCAGTTTACCGATGACGTTGAGTTCTCGCTAGAAGATGCGAGTCGCTCTGAATTTGATTTTATGTGTCGTATTATCGAATCAGTTATTAATGCTGGCGCACGCACTATTAACTTGCCCGATACTGTTGGTTATGGCGAGCCAAGCGAATATGGGTTGTTGTTTCGCCGCTTGATTGAGAATATTCCCAATTCAGATAAAGCAATTTTCTCAACGCATTGCCATAACGATCTGGGGTTGGCGGTAGCAAACTCACTTTCCGCGGTTATGCATGGTGCTCGTCAAGTTGAATGTACTATTAATGGCCTAGGTGAGCGCGCGGGTAATGCGGCACTTGAAGAAATTGTGATGGCAATTAAAACGCGCAAAGATTTATTGCCTGTTGAAACTAATATAGATATCAGTCACATAGTTCCAACATCTCGTTTGGTTTCAAGTATTACGGGCTTTCCTGTTCAGCCAAATAAAGCAATTGTCGGTGCAAATGCGTTTGCGCACGAGTCAGGAATTCATCAAGACGGTATTTTAAAACACCGCGAAACTTACGAGATAATGCGAGCTGAAGATGTAGGCTGGAACACGAATAAGCTTGTTCTTGGTAAGCATTCCGGTCGAGCAGCTGTTAAATCGCGTTTTGAAGCGCTTGGTATTACCTTTGATAGCGCTGACGCACTGAATGCTGCGTTTACAAAATTTAAAGATCTTGCGGATAAGAAACACGAAATTTTTGACGAAGATTTGCAGGCCCTGGTAAGCGATGCACAGCCTCACGCATTGGTTGAAACCTATCAATTAGGCGATATGGAAATTATTTGCAAAACAGGACAAAACCCAGCCGCCAAATTAATTTTGAATGTGAATGGAAAAGATGTTCTAGCGCAAGCAACTGGTTCAGGCCCTGTTGATGCTACTTTCAAAGCAATTGAGAATGTAGTGAACAGTGGGGCACATTTACAATTGTACTCAGTCAATGCAATTACTGAAGGGACGGATTCTTTAGGTGATGTAACTGTGCGTTTGGAGCACGAGGGTCATATTGTGAATGGTGTCGGTGCAGATACAGATATTATTACTGCATCGGCGAAAGCTTATTTGCATGCGCTTAATATTTTGTCGGAAAAAGTGGCAAAACATCACCCTCAACGCGACGGCATCTAATTATCATGAATGAATTGCATCGGCAAATCTATTTGTCAGCATTGGGTGTGGATACCTACATGCCGCGAATGCATTTGCCCTATGCACCCGTTTCGATAATGTGCGAATTGCCATTGGCATCTACTGAACCCGAGTCTATTGCAAAAGCAGATCTGCACATTGAATCTATTGTTTCTTCGGTACAACCTCAGTTGCAGGCGAAAGCAATTGTTGCAGATGTTTCTCCCGTTGGAAGTTTAATTGGCAATATATTTGATGCCCCAAAAGCTGTAAAAGTAATCGCCCAGCCAATTACGGCTGCCGATATTTTGGCCCAATTGGATACTAAGCCACTAACGATTGAGCCTTTCAGTTTAAGCATTTGGCGGCCCATAGATTGGGTTATGATTATTGATTCGCGCAACACGAAACTTGCGTTACCAACAGAAATATTGTTGAACAATGTGTTGCGTTCTTTATTTTCCAATCAAGCATTAAAACCACAAGAAGAAGTTTTGCGTTGGCCGATGATTGAGAATAGTTTTACCAAACGTACAGCAGCAGACGCACGCGTTGAATTGCAAACTTGGCTTTCAGTTCAACATGAAATTCGGCCCATTCGGTATTTGTTGTTAATGGGGCCCAATGCTGCAACTTATTTGCTACCAGAAACCGCTATGTATAGTGATAGCGTGTATAAAGCAGTTCCACTTGTTGATGTGGCCGTAACAGCTTTAATACTACCGAGCCTCAATGAGTTATTACAAAAGCCTGCTACTAAAAAATATTTTTATGCTGCGCTTAGTGCCTACCTAGCCTTACAAAAATGAATCAATTTGAATTGCCACTACAGATTACGACTGTTGCAGGATTGGAGCTGTCGCTTCGATTGCTTACAGAAAGCGATTTGCCGATGGTAATGGAGCTTGAACGTAGCGCTCACTCACATCCTTGGAAACAATCAAGTTTTGAAGACTGCTTGAAGGGAAGGCAACGCTGCTGGTTGGCTGAATGTGGTAATAGGCTTGTTGGCTATGTTGTCGTAACTCATGCGGGTGGCGATGCTGAGTTGCTGAATATTGCCGTCTCTCCAAAGTGTCAACGAAAAGGTGTTGGATCCCTTTTGTTGCAGCATGCAATTAATTGTGTAATCGGTCATGCTGATATGTTGTTCTTGGAGGTGCGTGTTTCCAATCGTAAAGCAATAGAACTTTATTCAAAGGAAGGTTTTTTTGAGTTGGGAAATCGCAAAAATTATTATCCAACAATGAATGGCTATGAAGATGCGCTGCTAATGGCGAGTCAGCTGTAACTAATTGCTAACGGGGCGTTTGTGCAATTTGCGCTGCAGTGTTCGTCGGTGCATTCCTAATAGACGTGCCGTTGCTGACACGTTACCGTCGTTATCCTGCAATGTTTTTTGTATGTGCTCCCATTCCAGACGATCAAGCGAAGTAGGGTTTTCTGGTAGTACTACTTCCTCATTATCTTCTTTCGTAGAAAACGCAAGCAGGATTTCTTCTATATCAATTGGCTTGCATAAATAATTCCTTGCTCCAAGCTTAATGGCTTCAACGGCAGTAGAGATACTAGAGTAACCTGTTAGCATAATAATTTCTAAATCAGGGGAAATTGCTTTTAGATTTTTAATTAACACCAATCCTGAATCTTGCGCAATTTTTAAATCGATAATGGCTTTTGAGTAATACTGCTTCTGTACACCTTTTAGTGCAGATTCGGATGAATTAAAAATATCAACGTCAAACCCTCGACGAGCTAAGGCCCTTTGCATAATTTGGGCAAAGGTTATGTCGTCATCAACAATTAAAAATCTTTCAGCTGAATTCATAATGTTAAAGGTAATTTAAGCTCAGTAATTGTGCCTGAAGTTAAGTTGGGGGTTTGATGAACGCTGCCGCCAGACTGTTTGATGGCCGCATGAGCCAAGAGCATACCAATCCCTAAACCTTGGTCTTTGGTGCTGAACACAAATTTCCCAAGCTTTAAGCCGAGTTGTTGATTGATGCCTTTGCCTGTATCGATAATGCGCCATATGAGCAGATCATTCTCACAATAAATATCCAGCCTAATATTGTCAGGGCTGGCATCGGCTGCATTATTTAATAAGTTAATAATGGCGTAGTCAAGGCGTGGGTCGTGGGTAATAGTGGCTTGAGTGATTGCGCTAAAATTTAAGGTGAAACTTATATTGGGGCGCATTAACTGCCAGCGATTAACAATTGAGTTGCAAAAAACTTTTATGTCTTGTTGTTTGAATTTTCCTTCTTTCGCTTCACTCGAATCTTGTACGAGTTGCTTTAGTGTATTGGCACAATGCGTAACCTGAGATTTTAAAATATTTAAATCAGAAAGTAGTTCTGGATTATCTTCGTACTCATCGCTCAATTCAGATAATAAAATAGTCATGGTAGATAGCGGCGTATTCATTTCATGCGCGGCGCCGGCCGCAAGTAAAGCAACGGCTATTAACTGCTGATTACGTAGTTCATCTTCCCGCATTGAGCTTAATGTTTTTCGTTGTTCATGAAGAGTGCTTGCCATTTTTACGACAAAGTAAGTAATCAGAATGGCGCTAAGCGAAAAGTTAAACCACATTCCAATAATGTGCCAGTTTCTTGTGGCTTGCTGATGGTGACTAACTTCAAAAAAAGGCATATGAATGTAAAAAAATAGTAGCAGCGAGTAAGTTACTAAGCATGAGATTGTAATTATCCATGTGTAACGCCATGACAGTGTTGCAGCAGAAATACAAATGGGTACAAGTAAGTAAGAAATAAATGGATTATTAGCGCCGCCGCTAAAATAGAAAAGGCAGCTAAGGCAGGCAATATCAATAATTAATTGAGTGAAAAATTCAAACTCAGTTACGGGTAAATTTTTTCTAAGCCGCACAAATGTGAGTATATTTATAAAGCTGAATACTAGAAGTATGCAAGATAAATAGGTTGACGATGTTTTTAATGGCTCCACATCCAATACCAAAAAAAAGCAAATCCAAAGTACTGCCAGTAAAATGCTTCTGATAAGTGTTAGTTGGGAGAGTTGTTTGCGTGCGGCATCGATTGGTAGTGAGGGCGTTCCCATAAAGCTTGCTTCTTAAGAATAAACGGCAAAAGATATATTGGATTTGCACTTGAAATGGGAATTTTACGCCCCATCCTTGAGATGTCAAAACTAATTAACCCATGGAGCCTTGTATGTTGTACGACCTTACTATCACGCAATACAGCAAAATGTTAGGAAATCTCAGTCATATCTTGGAAAAAGCGGCTGCCTACGCAGAAACCAAAAAATTTAACCTAGAGGTGCTCTTAAACTCTCGTTTAGCGCCAGATCAATTCAACCTGATTCGCCAAGTACAAATTGCATGTGATACCGCAAAATTTGGAGCGGCGCGTGTATGTGGTAAAGAAGCCCCCAGTCATCCAGATACTGAAACAACGTTGGCAGAGTTGCAGGCGCGCATTAAAACAGTTCAGGATTATCTTGCAACTTATTCTCGTGATGACTTTGTGGGAGCGGACGAGCGCCATGTAAGTCAACCGCGATGGGAAGGAAAGTATCTGACGGGTACAGAATTTGTTATCCAGCATTCTTTGCCCAATATTTATTTTCACGTCACTACTGCTTATTCAATTTTGCGCAACAATGGTGTTGATTTGGGTAAGAAAGACTTTTTGGGTAATATGCCACTCAAATAACTTGGTAGGAAGTTTCTTTTTTATCTGCACAAAAGCTCGCTATTCAGTGGGCTTTTGTGTGGAGATATTCTCATTTAGGTAATCTTTTTTGTAGTAGTAAGAAATGATAGCGGTTTGTGTTGATCCGCTCTCACTTTCTATGTTCACCACTCCATTAAATTTTTTTAGTCGATGTTGCTCGTCGTAGGCTAGTTTAATGTTGCCTAAGACTAGGCGTAAAAAAGCATTATCAATTTCCACGAAATAACAATACGGGTTTTCCTCGCTATTACTTTTTTCGATACATTTCTCAGCTTCAAGCTTACGAACTCTTAATGGCAATACTTTTTGATGCGCTATGGATGCAAAATTTACCGATAGAACTTTACCACTTTGAAGCTCATCCCAGTGTTGCCTAATAAAATAATCGAACCCTGCGTCCACGACATCAACCTTAGTGAGCGGTATGTCGGTATGTAGTAATTTGTCTTTTTTGCTTGCTTGATATTGCAGGCTAAGCATTTGTTGATTTATCTCAGCTACGCGTACCTCTCCAGACCGTGAATCGGTTTGTTCAACTGCTGGAATGGCGGGGTTGGTAGCGTAATTTATTTTCTTTTCAGCAAATTTTTTTCCGTTGTTAATATAGAAAATATTCAAGTCGTGTTCTGTTGAGGCGTCTATTTTTTCGCAATATAAAAAATCACCCGTCGGCGATTTGGCGATACCGAGAATCTTTGTGTTGCTTTCAGGGCTACACAGTTGAATCAGCTGAGTTGGCCATAAAGAAGCTGCCAAAATTAGACTAGCGAGCACGGAATATCTCCTCAAAATAGCAGCGTTTTAATGAAACTAGGATCCATAGAAGACAAATCCATAAAATACTTATCAACCCAAGACTTAATGCGTATGGTCTATTGACTGTAATATCGCCATTAAGTGCGGCGCCTGAGAAATAATTTAATGGAATAGCGATGCTAGATATAAGGTAAGCCACAACTGGGTTGCGGAATACAAAAGATAAGCAGGTTAGTAAGGCTACTGCAAATAGACCCCATAGACTTATCAGCCAAACTGGCGGTAACTTGAAATAGCCGAGGGATGCAGGATTAGCGCTTTGTAAAAGCCCTAGTGAGAAAGAAATAGTTTCTAAACATAATCCTAGCGTAAGGACTAAGGCGATCCAAATAATTTCAAGTTTTATTGAATGGTAATTGCGAAAAGTTACTCCTAGATAAGTTCCTGTAAAAATAAGTGCGTACAAAAAACTCAACATGTTGTCACCCGTTACACAGACAACCCAGCCGATCTGAAATGTAACCGCGTAAGCAAACTTGTTTAAAAGGTTCATGGTTAGTGTATAGCCGGAAGCTTGCGGGTTCCCGGCTTTGCAAAAACATATTGAACTGTACTAATTGCTCGTTCGGTGAACCCGCCTTCGCAATAACATAAATAGAAATCCCACATGCGGATAAACACGTCATCAAAGCCTTGAGCTTTAACCTTGTCGATATTGTTGTGAAAGGCGTTGCGCCAATCGGCAAGGGTTCGAGCGTAATATCTAGTAATATCCTCAAGCCCAACAATTTGTAAGTCGGTATTTTTCACTAGGTGTTGTGCTACCACCGCATTTGAAGGTAAACATCCCCCCGGAAAAATATATTTCTGGATAAAATCGGTATTCTTGCGCGCATATTCAAAGCGTTGGTCTTGAATAGTGATCGCTTGTATTAACATAAGTCCATGTTCTTTAAGCAGGCTGCTACATTTTGAAAAGTAGGTGCTGTAATACTCATGCCCAACTGCCTCGATCATTTCTATCGAAACTAACTTGTCAAAGGTGCCTTCTATTAACCGATAATCTTGCAACAATATACTTACCTGGTTTTCCAAACCTTCTCGTTTAACCCATTCCGTAGCGTGCTTAAACTGCTCTTTTGAAATGGTAACGCTAGTGACTTTGCATCCGGTCATTTTGGCAGCATAGATTGCCATGCCACCCCATCCTGTACCAATTTCTAAAAGATGATCTTGCGATGTCAAATGTAAACGCTCGCATATATGTGCCATTTTGTTAATAGATGCATCTTCCAAACTGGCTTTTTCATGAGGATAAATTGCTGCAGAATAAAGCATGGTCTTATCGAGAAATAATTTGAAGAAGTCATTTCCTAAATCATAGTGCGCAGAAATATTTTCACGTGCCTGAGTAATAGTGTTGGGGCGCAAGCGATGTGCAATGCGGCAAACAAAATTGAAAAGGCTGCTCCACTTCGAATCCAGTTTTTGTAACACGGGCATATTAATTGCCATTAAGCGAATAACTTGCACCAAGTCTGGCGACCACCAGCTTTTAAACATATAGGCTTCGCCTGCACCAATGCTACCACCAAACACAACTTGCCGATAAAAGGCTGGGTGTGTAACAGAAATGTGAGCAATCAAATGTGCAGCTTCTTTATTTTCACCAAAGCTGTAAACCTCGCCTTTATCTTCAAGCGTTAGGTGGCCCCTTTCTAGCTTTTGTAAAAGTTGTAAGAGTATTTTTCGCGCGAAACTATCAAGCCAATGCAACTCGGTTTTTAATGATGACTTCTTATCGACGAGACTGATAGATTTCATACGTTAGATTCCTCTTGAGTTTGGTCGACTATTGTTATGGTTGATGCAGGTTTATTAGTTTGTGGATGATTAAAAATAGGGATGCCTTTCCACCACAGCTTTAATGCTTGCCAATAAATACCGCCAAGAATTTTTACGGTCATCCATGGGAATTGGATTAATATTTTATTGAGTGCTTTGGTATTAATGTCCGTGCGCTGCAAGGTCATAGTGGCATCCATTACTTTGGTATCATTTTTCCAGTTTTCTATATGTAACGCCAAGGTTTTGGATGGTGTGGTGGAATGCCAATTATATTTCATTGCCATAGGGTTAAATGGCGAGACATGAAACTCCTTAGAAAAACTAGCGTGTTGTTTTTTTTCGAAATCATCACTCGTTATCACATATGCATGGCGCTCATTCCACGGGGTGTTATGCACTTCTGCGAGTATCGCGATAAGCTTTTCGTCACGCGCATCAAAACAATAATAGGTACTAATAGGATTTATATTAATGCCCCAGTAGCGTAAATTCACGAGCATACGAATGGGGCCTGTTAGTTCAATATTGGCTAGAGATTTAACAGTTGTGCGAACAGATTCGTCTATGCTTGGTAAATTTTCCAGTTTTGATTTGTGTTTAAAATTTTTGCTATCGATATGGAAATCGCTACGTTTGAATTGCGCCGGAGCAAAATGTTTTACAGACCACAAAGGGCTTAATGAAAAAACATGATCAATTTCATTCGTGTCTAAATACATCATGAAAACCTGATATTGGAATTCATGGTGCTTTGGCGAAAAGCGCCTGTGACGTACTGTGCCGGTATAAATGGCGCTTGCAAATGAATCATTCATTCCACATTTACTCCCAACGCATCCACAACGCGCAGAGCACTGTTGACTCCATCTTCGTGAAATCCGTTAAACCAATATGCGCCACAAAACCATGTGCGATTTATGCCATTAATGAGAGGCCAAGCTGCTTGAGCTTGCATTGCTTGTGCACTAAAAATGGGATGGGAGTATTCATATTCGCCAAGTATTTTTTGTTTATTGATTTTTTCCTTTGCATTAAGTGTTACACAAAATTCTGTATCACTGGAGATTCCCTGCAGAATATTCATTGAATAGGTAAGTATTGGTGGTTGTTGCTTATCGTTTTGTAACAAGTAATTCCAACTTGACCAAGTTTGTTTGCGTTGTGGAAGCAATTGTGTGTCTGTGTGAAGTACAACTGAATTATTTTGATAAGCTATGTTGCCGAGAACTGCTAATTCATCGGCTGTTGCATCGTGTAGCAAGCTTAGCGCTTGATCGGAGTGACAAGCCATAATGACTTCATCAAACTCTTCCCATTCGCCATTGCAAAGTATGCTAACGCTGGTTTCCTTGCGGATAACTTTTGTCACAGGACTATTAAGTTTTATTTTGTCTTTAAAACTGTTGGTTAAGGGGGCGATATAAGCAAACGAGCCACCTTTTATAACCCTCCATTGCGGGCGGTTAGTGATATTGAGCAAACCATGGTTTCTAAAAAAGCGAATGAAAAACTCTAGCGGAAAGTCGAGCATCACCCCTTGTGTTGCCGACCAAATAGCTGAGCCCATGGGAATTAAATAGCGATCAATAAACGCATTGGAATAATCCTTTTCTTTTAGGTAATCACCTAAGCTTTGATTGGGTGTTAACAGCCCAGAGTCTAAATCGGAAATTGATTCTTTATTAAACCGAACTATATCGCGCAACATTTTCCAATGGCTTAAGGAAAATAGGTTTCGCTTTTGAACAAAAAGGGTTCTTATGTTGGTTCCTGCATATTCGAAATTAGTGTCTCGGTCAAACACACTAAAGCCCATATCGGTTACTTGAGAGTCAACACCAATTTCATTCATGAGCTTAATAAAATTAGGGTATGTCCAGTCATTAAAGACAATGAAGCCCGTGTCAATTAAATAGTCCTTACCTTGAACGTGAATCTTTTTTGTCGCGGTGTGGCCACCTAAGCGGCATTCTGCTTCGTAAAGGCGAATGTCGACATGTTTATTTAAGTAGTAAGCGGCAGTTAAACCAGAGATTCCACTGCCGATAATTGCAATTTTTTTCACGCGCGCAGCCCTTATATAAAATTGTCGTTACCATTGATGAATTCGGGTTAGCTTAGGAGCAACCCATTTACACCAAGCACCAAAAAAAAATCCCCACAAATGCAGAGGCCAACTTAACCGGCGTGGAAAGTCTATAAAAAAATGACGTGCTTCTAGCTGCTTGATAATGCGTTGGCTTGCTAGTTCCGGGGTCATTATAAATGGCATGGGGAAGTCATTATGTTTAACTAAGTTTGTGGTAATAAAGCCGGGGCGAATTAAGCTGAAGTCTATTGCGACTTTGGAAAAATCGGCACGAAGTGATTGCATGAAATAATTGAGTGCAGCTTTGGATGCACCATAAGCTTCTGCGCGGGGAAATCCTACACAGGTTGACAGGCTGCTAACGGCGGCAAAGTGTGGGCGCATTTTGGATCGTTTTAATAGGGGTAGGGAGATATTTAAAATACGCACCACACCAAGAAAATTTACATCGAGCGCTCGCTCATACATATTAGGGTTGAATTGGAGGTTATCTTCGTACTCACAAATACCTGCGGAGCAGATTACGAGGTCGAGGTAGTCTGTAATTTCACTCAACTCATGAGTCGCTGCAGCCAAATCCAAAGTGCGGCTCACATCAATGGGGAAAATTTTTATTTTCCCTGGGTATTGAGCTGCCAGCTCAGCCAAATCTTTTTGAGAGCGTGCGCTGGCTATAACAAAATTCCCTGCTTCAGCTAATTGTTGCGTTAGCGCTTTACCGAGTCCGGAGCTTGCGCCAGTAACCCAAATGCAGCGTCCGCTTATGGTTGTAGATTTGTTCATGATGTCGGCTCTAACATGCGTGCATTAATGTTTTTGATCGCCCACCCAAGAACAGGTATATGTTGATAAATCATGGCGCCCATATCGTAAAAGTCTTCGTGATAGAAAACTTTAGAATCGAACTTAATAAGTGTTCCTCCATTCAACTCTAATGCCTTTCCTGATTTTAAGCGTGGGTGCCGGTAATACATTTGCCATTGAAAAAAGGCTTGGCCTTGGGCGACAATTTGATTGCTAATCTCAAACTCACATTGCAATTCTGGCGTACAAAATCCTGAAAAATATTCTCTTAACGCCTCAATTCCCTTCACATTATGGATTGGATCTTTAAACACAGCGGTGTCGCAGTAAATGTTGGATAGATTGGCAATGGTGGTGCTATCAAATTTTTTATATAGCTGTTTAAAATCTGCAACATTAAACTCGGCATTATCCGATGGCGGTAAGTCGTGTGTAATCATAGTCGTCGCCCGGTTATGATGATCCACCACTAGAACTGCTCTGGGTGGGTCTTGGGTGCATCTCGACTCTTTTACGTAAGTTATAGTGGCTTGGATCATTTCAATCTATTGCCTTGTGTGATCTGTTCTGACTTTTGCTGCGTACAAACGACATAACCTTAGAGGACGAAGCAGTTATGATGTCAATTCCCCATGATGGGCAAGCAAAACAGCGCGACGATACCTGGAGTAAGTTGCTTGAGCGGGTGGGACAAGCGCGTGATGAGGCCGCTTTTGCTCAGCTTTTTAGCCACTTTGCACCACTTATTAAGGGGTTTTGTCTGGGAAACCTCAATAGCAATTTTCCGGCAGATGCGGCGGAGGAAGTTGTGCAAGAGGTGATGTTTAAAGTGTGGCAAAAATCACCGGGTTTTGATGCCAGTAAGGCAGCAGCTTCAACCTGGATTTACACCGTAATGCGTAATTGCCGAATAGACCTTATGCGGCGCAATCAACGAGTCCCCATCGATAGAGATGCCATTGATATTGATGATATTTGGGATGAGGCAGATGACGATAAGGCGTTTGTTTATTTGCAACAATCTAACAACGAAGCGCTCATTGATAAATCCTTTGTGCAACTTCCGCCAGAACAGCGCCAAGTATTAACGCAAGTTTATATGCAAGGTAAAACGCATCAACAAATCGCCGACGAAACTGGTTTGCCATTGGGCACAGTGAAGTCGCGTGTGCGAATCGGATTAAAGAAAATGCAAACACTTATTTTAGGCGCAGAAAAAAACGCGGAGAAAAATAAGGGGGCATGGCAATGATTAATCATCACCCTGACGATAACTTACTTACCGAATATGCTAGCGGCAGTCTTGCAATGGCCCTAGGATTAATTGTGTGCGCGCATTTGCAAGTGTGCCCGCATTGCCGCAAGCGCGTTGAACACCTCAATAAATTAGGTGCAACAATTTTAACCCATAGTGTCGCTGAAGCGGTGCAACCCGATAGTTTTGCGCAACTTATGACGCGCATTCATAATCAAAGTACAGATGCTATTGCAAGTGAAAAAGCAGCTCAGAAAATTGAACTGCATCCAACTTATGCGAATGATCCTTTGTTTAAACCGATTCCAAAAGTCATCGCAAAATTATTGCCGCGCAATGGAAAATTGAAATGGGAACGAGTGTCCAAGGGATTAAAATCAGCGCGCTTGGTAACGGGTCAAAAAAAATATGAAGTGGCGTTTCAGCGAATTGCCAGTGGAAATAAAGTGGTAGAACATGATCATCGTGGATTAGAAGTTACTATGGTGCTGTGCGGTAGTTTTTCTGATGAAGATGGCGTTTACAGCGAGGGTGATTTTTTAGTGCGTGCTCCCGGTGAGGTTCATCGCCCAACGGCTACACAGAATCAGGATTGCTTGTGTATTTCTGTTGTCGAAGCTCCTGTAAAAGTAACTGGAGTATTTGGAAAACTAATTAATCCTTTTTTGAGTTTTAGACCCGCTTAGAAGCTCTGATGCTCCAAAGAAAGCCTGCTGCGCTTGAGTGCGGTGGGCTTTTTTAATTCATTCGCCACATACACAATGAATCCCCTCTGACGACCGCTGGTCGGCTAATCCTTAACCTACTTGAAACGGCATTTTCACTGACTAGCCTGTATCAAGGTTTCGAGTTGTTATTCTTAACCAAAAATTACATTCCATCTCGCCGAATACTTTATAGTCTCACTGACTATCTAGTGAGATTAATACTATAATGATTATCACAGATGGAATATTTATTATCTGTCAAAAATAAAGTTCGTTTTTTGATCTGAAATGAGCGTCCAAAAATAATACTTTCGGGAAAACACTATGCAGCTCAAACACTTATTGACGGGTATGGCGGCCAGCCTGCTCGTGGGTTCGGCTATTGCTGAACCGCTCAAGGTTTTGGATAGAAATGGCTCCTATGTCGGCGTGGAAACCTATGCGGCCAACATAGTGCGCGTCACCATTGGTACGGATTACGACACCGCCAAATCTGAGCCGGGCTTTGGTTTTATCGCCAAGACCGATGCCAAAAGCTTTACACACAAGGCCGATGAAAAGGGCGATGACTTCGTTTCCAGCGCCTTGACCTTACATATCAATGCCCAAGCTTGGCCGAGTTCACCGAGCATGGGCGAGCGCTATTTTGCGCCTTCCTTGCCACCGATTGGTTTGAATATCAAAAATGCCCAAGGGCAAACCGTGCTGACCATGAATGGTTGGGAGAAAGCGCCGCACGAAGTGAATGGCGAAAAAACCTACCAAGTGGGCGCAAGCTTCGCGACTTCTGCGGATGAGCATTTCTACGGCCTCGGCCAAAACCAGGAGGGTATTCTGGATTTGCGCGGTCGCGCTATCGATTGCAAACACTGGTACGACGCCCCCCACGGCGAGACAGTGTGCATTCCTTTTATGTTGTCCAACAAAGGCTACGGCATTATTTGGGATAACCCTTCAGACACCAAAGTTTACCCCGCTGTGAATGGTCGCACCCTGTGGCAATCCAACGTGGGCGAGCGCGTGTCTTATTTTGTGATCACTGGTACACCGGCTGAAATCTGGGCGGGTTACGCCAAGTTGACCGGCAAAACTCCGCTCCCACCTAAGGCTGCGTTTGGTTTGATTCAATCCAAAGCGCGTTACGCCAGCCAGAAAGAAGTGATGGATGTAGCCGAAACCTACCAAAGCAAAAAGTATCCATTGGATATTATGGTGGTGGACTGGTTTTACTGGACTCGCATGGGCCAAATGGACATAGATCCTGCGCAATTTCCTGATCCTGCCGGCATGAACAAAAAACTGCACGCTATGGGTTTGCAATCCATCATTTCGATTTGGCCGCGCTTTGAGCAACCATCGCGCTACTTCAATGAGTTGGATGGCAAAGGCTTCTTCCTGAAAGATAAAAACGGCAATTCACAAGACGGCTTGCCTTTCCGTTCAGACCGCACGGGTGCTTTGATCGACTCAACCAACCCTGACGCTCGCAAGTGGTTCTTCGAAAAAGCGCGCGATAACATTCTCGCTCACGGTTTTGACTACCCATGGTTGGACGAAACCGAGCCAGATTTGGTGCCGGATGGTTTCTTCTTCAAAATTGGTTCGGGCGACCGCTACCACAACGTGTACCCACTTCTGCACGTTGAAGGTGTGGCGCAAGGTTTACGCGAATATCGCCCCAACAAGCGCAGCCTGATTTTGGCGCGCGCGGCTTACTTAGGTTCGCAACGTACTGGCGGTTTGTTCTGGTCATCAGACATCAACCCAACGTGGGAAGCCTTAAAGCGCCAGGTTCCAACCGGCTTGAACATGACTGCATCGGGTTTCGCTTATTGGGGTAACGATATTGGCGGCTGGCAATGGTTGCCACAAACCACCAATGCCACTAAAACGCCTTTGTTAGATCCATCGGATGCGCGCGATGTTGTGGGCCAAAACCACGACTACCCAGAGTTGTTTACCCGCTGGTTCCAATACGGCACCTTCTTGCCAACCTTGCGCATCCACGGAGATCGCAAGCACACTGAGATCTGGGCATTTGGTAAAGAAGCTGAAACCGTGTTGGCGAAATATGATCGCCTGCGTTATCAGCTGATTCCTTACATCTACTCGCAAGCTAAACAAACTTACGATACTGGTTCACCTTTCATGCGCGCACTTTGGGTAGATTTCCCGAACGATCCAAAAGTAGCGAACCTGGGTGATCAATATATGTTTGGTCCAGCCTTCTTGGTCGCACCTGTAACCGAGCAAGCGCAAACCGAAAAAGAAGTGTATTTGCCTGCAGGTGCGGATTGGTACAACTTCTGGACTAACGAGAAATTTGCCGGTGGACAAACCATTAAAGTGGCCGCACCTATCGACCAGATTCCTGTGTTCGTAAAAGCGGGTTCAATCGTGCCAATCGGTGCAGATATCCAAAGCACTGCAACCAAACAAGCTATCGCCAGCATTAAGGTTTACCCCGGCAAAGATGCTGACTTCAATCTTTATGATGATGATGGTGTAACTTGGGATTACGAAAAAAATAAAGGCTCAACCACTAAGTTGCATTGGAATGATTCCAGTAAAGTCTTGAGTGGTGCGGGCAGTGCCAGTGTGAACGTGATTGGTAAGTAATTAGTTAATTTTAATCTGTGCTATAAAACATGGCGACCTATTCGATGTACAAGAATAGGTCGCCATTTTTTTACATTGAATAAAACCGGTTTAAGAAAAGTAT
>JAGKXD010000092.1 GCA_021151525.1 Cellvibrionaceae bacterium
AATAGAGACTATTCAATACAAATTTCTTGAATATCCACAACTTCATAAAGGCGCTTTTGTTGAAAAACTATCCATTTTAGACCTGATATTTAATCAAGGAAAAAAATCCATAAATTTCATATGAGCAAATAAATGAACGCAATAGAAAACAACATTAAAATTTGGTCTGCCATTTATGAATCAGGGAGCAGCAACTTAACCTACCCGAACGAAACTTTAGTTAGGTATTTATACTATCTTTATCCGCAGAAGAATTTTCATACCCTTAAAGTATTAGATTATGGTTTCGGCTCCGGAAACAACCTCAAGCATCTTGACGAACTGGGATGCGATGCTTATGGCATTGAAATATCTGAGCACGCAAAAAAAATAACCCTTGAAAAATTAAGAAATGATTTCGATGAAAAAAAACTTGTAGTTATTGATAGCAAAACTGGTTTTCCTTACGAAAATGAGAAATTTGATTTGGTAATTTCTTGGCAAGTTCTGTATTACAATACACTCGAAAATCTATATACCGCTTTAACTTCAATACTTCGCGTATTAAAACCTGGGGGGAAGTTTATTGGAACAATGATGAGAATGCAGGATATCTCAGCTATAAACTCAAACCCAATCAGCACCTACGAACGCATTTCAACTGAAGCCATGGGCAGCCAAGCCGGAAGCGTTATAATAGGACTCCCTCGCGAAGAAGATGTGAAATTAATATTCAACCAGTTCGAAAACATAAAAATAGGTTACTTCGAAACAAAGTTAAATGAAATTGTAGGGTCCCACTGGGTTATTTATGGTGAAAAATTAAATGAGTAGAAAAATTATTGCCATAACAGGAACGCGCTCAGAATATGACTTGCAATATTCAGTTGCAAAATCGCTCAATAACAACCCAAATGTAGATTTTGGATTTATTGTCTTTGGTGCTCATTTATGCAAAAGCTTTGGGGAAACCGTTAACCTAATACATAAAGACAACTTTAAAATACTTACGAAAATCTTTACCCAATTTGATAGTGATGAGCACATTGCAAAAGCAAAATCAACCGCATTGTTGATGCAGGGAATCTGCAGCTTCTTAGAAAACCAAACGCCCGACTTAATAATGGTTGCTGGCGACCGGGAAGAAACAATAATTGCTGCAACTATAGCCACATTTCTAAATATTCCTGTAGCTCACCTTTACGGCGGAGATAATACGTTTCCCGAAGGCATTGGCGACATAGACGAACAAATAAGGCATGCCACCACAAAGCTGTCTCACATTCACTTCCCTATTCATCCTGAACATGCCCAACGAATTGAAAAAATGGGTGAAGAGCCTTGGCGGATACATTGCTTAGGATCTCCTGCATTAGACAAATATACCCAGTACGAGAGCATTCCCTTCGCTGTTATTACTGATCACTTTCAACAAGATATTAAGCCCCATCAATATGCAGTCGTCATCCACCATCCTTTACCTAACAACATTGAAGAAAGCCTGATTGAACTAGAGAATATATTTACAACACTCAAGAAGTTACAAATAAAAGCTTTTATTTCCTACCCAAACAGT
Organism: Cellvibrionaceae bacterium; assembly: GCA_021151525.1. GTDB lineage: Bacteria > Pseudomonadota > Gammaproteobacteria > Pseudomonadales > Cellvibrionaceae > Cellvibrio. The sequence goes on from JAGKXD010000092.1 coordinate 1,556, forward strand.
GACCCGGGCAATCAAGCGATAATCGACCTTATTGAAGAATACGCTAAGGATGATTTATTCATAATATACAAAAATATTTCTCGTGACATTTTCATACCGTTAATTAAACATTCGTCATTTTTAATAGGTAATTCGAGCATGGGACTATTAGAGTGCCCATTCTTGGAAACACCTGCCATCAATGTTGGAAAACGCCAGCAAGGGCGTCTAAACGCTGGAAATGTTATTTTTTGCAATGGAAGCACAAATGCTATCGAACAATCGATTAATAATGTTTTATACGATTCAAACTTTAAAGATAATTTGAAAAAAATTAAAAATGCTTATGGCGATGGATTTTCTGGCGAAAAGATTGCCTATATCTTAGCCACCCTGCCAATTGATACAAAATTACTGGCAAAACGCATTACTTATTAACCAATATCATAACTCTGGTAAATTTGATGAACGTATTGATAATTGCCCCTCACCCAGACGACGAGACCCTGGGTTGTGGCGGAACTATTTTAAAACACATAGCAAATGGTGACAGAGTTGCTTGGCTAATCGTAACCGATATAAAACAAGAGTATGGCTTTTCACAAGAACAAGTAACTAGCAGAACCAATGAAATTCTCAACGTAGCGAATCATTATCAATTTTCTGTTGTTTATAACTTAGGAATGAAACCCGCTGGACTTAATAGTGAAAACTTCCCCGATCTAATTAATGCTGTGGGTAAGATATTTAACGAATTTAAACCAGAGGCAGTATATGTTGTAAATCGATCAGATGTGCACTCCGATCACAGATATGTTTTCCAAGCGGCTTTTTCATGCACAAAACCGTTCCGCTACCCCTTCGTGAAAAAAATACTTATGTACGAATGCCTGTCAGAAACAGAATTCGCGCCAACGACTATCGAGAACGCATTTCAGCCAAATTATTTCGTGGATATAACAGGCTTTTTAGAAAAAAAATTAGACATTATGAGTATTTATAAATCTGAAATCATGCCCCCCCCATTTCCGCGCAGCCTTGAAAATATAACTGCGCTGGCAACACTGAGGGGATCAACAGCAGGAACAAGATATGCAGAAGCTTTTGTGCTTCTAAGGCATGTGGACAAATAAAAAACGCACTGCTATTTACCCTCCAAAAATACTAAACACGTCCGTTTGGGCTTTTTCAAAGTCGCCCAAACGCCCTATATCCAACCAATATTCTTGTATTGGGTACATCAAAACATTTTCACCTGAACCAATTAGCTCATTAAAAAGATCAGGCATATCCTTTTTTGTATTCTGGGGAACACCTTTAAAAACCTCCGGGCTAAGCACATAAACCCCAGCATTTACAAAATATTGCTGCTTTGGCTTTTCTACAATTGAGGTGATTTTTGAATCTTTTGACTCAATTACACCATAGGGCACTTCGACGGAATATTCTCTTACGCACATAGTTGCTTTTGCAGCCCTGTTTTTATGAAATTTCAGCAAATTACTAAAATCTATATTTGTAAGTAAATCTCCGTTCATCATAATAATGGGCTCATCTATCGTATTAGGCAAAAGGCTCAATGCCCCCCCCGTACCCAATGGTTCCACTTCTTCTACATATTCAATTTTTACACCCCACTTTGAGCCGTCGCCAAAATGTTCTCTGATTTGTTCTGCAAGATAGTACACAGAAATATAAAACTGGCTAAACCCATGCTCAATAAACCCTAGCATAATAGTTTCAAGTATTGGTCTTGAACCAACCTTCAACATAACTTTTGGGATGGCATTTGTGAGTGGTCGTAATCGAGTTCCAAACCCACCTGCCATCAAAAATACAGGTGTCGTTTTTGGTGCCTTGATATTTGAAATTCGCTCAAACGTTTCTATATCAATTAATTTATTTTGTGAATCAATAACAGGCAAATGCAGAACACTATACTCTCGCATTAGAGTTAGCATTTCAGTTACGGTGGTACCCTCGGAAACTGATATCGGTTTTGCGTTCATAACATTAGTTACAGGCAAACTGAAATCAACAAAAGCAAGCAATGCTCTTCGAATATCGCCATCCGTAACAACCCCCATTAAACGATATTCCTGATCAACAACAACGGCTAATCGAATCCCGCCTTTATTAATCGCCTCAACAGCTTGGGTAATCGTTGCATTTGTGTCTACTATTGAATTGGAAAAATTACACATAACCATTACCACCATTTAATCAATTAAATTCGCATTAGAAGTAGATATTTTTTGCCAAACCTGAACTACTCGGCAAACAAAAACAACCTGAAACCAAGCGTTGTGCATTAGTTAAATTCATTGAAGGACACTGTTGATACATGGGTAACTCGTTGTTCAATTGCCATAGTGGTCTTAGCATAATTCCATCCTTATGAGCTCTATCTAAAACGAGATTAAAATCCGAGGTTACAATATTTTCTATTTGTATAGCGCAAAGCCAATAGTTACTTTGACCACCAAACTCAGGATCAATGAACCTAATTCCATCTTTAGTACCGAAATAACTTCGATAATAATCAGCAAGTAATTTTTTATTTTGTAGAAACTCTGGCAGTCGCTCTAGCTGGGCAACTCCCAAGGCCGCATTTATATTCGCTAATCGATAATTAAAACCCACTGCGTCATGGTAAAAAAAACCTTCACTACTGACTTTTGCTGTAGTGCTCAAATGCTTGGCCTTTTTCATCAATTCTAAATCGTGACTTACCAAAGCCCCACCACTTCCGGTAGTCATAACTTTGTTGCCGTTGAAACTAAAAATACCTATATCACCTACAGTGCCAACATGTTCATTACCTATGCGCGCACCTATGCCCTCTGCAGCATCTTCTATGAGTTTCAGGTTGTATTGTTTGGCAATGGCCTTCAAAGCTTGCATGTTGGCTGGGTTACCCAGCGCATGCATAACAACTAGCGCAGATATTTTTCTTCCCGTTTCTCTGTTGAAAGATACACCACCACGTTTAACCACATGCGTTTCTAAATAGGTCGCCAATATTTCTGGACATACAGACAAATCCGTTTTTCCTGAATCTACAAAATGGGGAATTGCGCCTACATAACTAATTGCATTGGTGGTTGCAACAAATGTTAATGCTGGGGTTAGCACCTCATCCCCCGACTTTACATCCATCAATAGAAGCGCCAAATGAAGTGCCGCTGTACCATTAACAACTGCAACCGCTTTTGGTACTCCTACATAATTCGCTAGGTTTTGTTCAAACTGGTCTACATACTTTCCAACAGAAGAGACCCAACCAGATGTAACACAATCAGTCACATAGGCTAATTCGTTCCCACTTAAATCCGGCTCATGCAAGGCAACAACAGCTGACTTCTGCAGTAGCTTTATGGGCTCCAATACAATTTCGGCAATATTAATCATAGGTTATACATTTGCGGTTTGTAGTGTTTCAAATTCTCAGAGTTAACGAACCACTCGGCTGTCATAGCAATACCTTTCTTGAATCCATCCAAGCCTAAATATTCAGGCTGCCATTGCAACCTATGTCGAGCTTTTTGGTGATTTGCAAATAATCGCTCTACTTCACTCTCAGCCGGACGCAAGCGTTGCGCATCAGTTACAATTTCGATATCAACACCCATAACTTGGGCAATCATTAAAGCAGTGTCTTGCATGCTAATTTCAAATTCACTACCAAGATTGAATATTTCTCCAGCAATATTCGTCGCACGCAGGGCTGCAATAAAACCATTTGCCGTATCTGTTACAAAACTAAAATCACGCGTGGGATGTAACGCACCCAATTTTATTTGTCGATTACCAGCCGCTATTTGAGTAATAATTGTTGGAATAATAGCGCGAGCAGACTGTCTTGGACCGTAGGTGTTAAATGGACGAACGATAGTAACCGGCTGTTGGAAAGCGGCAAAAAAGGAATAGGCCAGCTGGTCAGCAGCAATTTTTGTTGCCGAGTATGGTGACTGCCCTAATACCGGATGGACTTCGTCAATCGGAACATATTTAGCGGTGCCGTATACTTCGCTAGTCGAAGTATGAATTACTTTTTGAATTCCCAAATCCCGCGCGGCCTGCAAGACGTTTAACGTACCCTTAATATTGGTATCTATGTATGAGTCAGGCGAATGGTATGAAAATGGAATTGCGATTAGCGCTGCGAGATGTAATACAGCATCACATCCCTTCAAGGCTTCTCTTACTCCATTAGGATCACGTATATCGCCTTGAAAAATTTCGATCTGTTTGAGTACCTGTGAATCAACACTATCTAACCAACCCCAAGAGTTAAAGGAGTTGTAAAATACAAATGCTTTAACTAAAAAACCTTGCTTAATAAGTTGCTCGCATAGGTGCGACCCAATAAATCCATCGGCGCCCGTCACTAAAACTTTTTTGATCATACCTCTACTCCTCAGAGGATCTATTTAATAACAATTCTGCCCGTAATAAATCATCTGGCGTATCTATATCGACGCTATCCTCTAATGACATTACAAAAGCAACAACTTGCGTTTGCGGCACCTTTTGTTCTTTCATAAATTCGGCCACTGAAAAAATATAAAGAGCCCCATTAGGTAAATAGATAGATGGTAAATCTTGACGGCGCGATACTTTAAAGGCTTCTGGCATTAAAGGTGTTAAGTAAGGATTTGCTCCGGAGTAAGCATAAAAATATTTGTTATCGGCAACGTAGACGCTAATTAATCCTCGCGCTTCAGGATGGGATTTAAATAGTGTAATTGCTTCTGCTATATGCGATGTTTTACGCAGAGGAGATGTTGGTTGCAAAACAACAATTATATCGTCATCAGTAAGCCCAAGCTCTTTAATAAACTCAGTAATTACAGGATTAGTTGGTGTTGTATCCTGAGCCAAGTCAGTGCTACGTAAAATCAGCTCACTCCCAGCTTGGGCCGCAACAGACAATATTTTTTCATCATCAGATGATGTATAAATTGAATCAATAAAGCGGCAATTTTTTGCCGCCAAAATGGAGTAAGTGATTAAGGGCTTTCCTGCAAGATTTACAATATTTTTATGCGGAATGCCTTTAGAACCGCCGCGAGCGGGAATAAATGCAACTGTTTTAGCCATAGGATATCCAGACTTATGATCTTTATAGATTATAGTCAGCAAATCATATGCCAAATAAAATTTTATAGAAATTTTAGCAGGTTGATTAAGCCGTCAAATTAACGTAACAGACTTAATACCTGATTCGGACGAGAGTTGGCTTGCGCCAGCATTGCTTGCGCGGCGAGCTGTATGACGGTTGCGCGACTTAATTTTGCGGTTTCTTGCGCAAAATCCGTGTCTACTATACGCGAAAGAGCGGTAACTGTTTTTTCAACGATATTACTTAAATTTGATATTGTAAAATCTAATCGGTTATTTGCTGCGCCTAAATTTGAACGAACCCGATTAATTGAGGTAAGAGCATTATCGACTACCGCAATTGATTTCTGAGCTGCTTCTGCCGTTAAGACACTAATACTACTCAGCGATGACCCAGTCACACCTTCAGCCTCTCGATTTTGCTCAACCAAACCAGTTGCCGTTGCTCCGTTAGTAGTGAGCTTGATTTGGATTGGACTGTCGTTAATCGACGTCAAATGAATTCGCGCTGCAACATCCACCCTGTCGTCTTTTAATTGGTTGTCGCTATTGGAGTCCGATAAATCAGTCGCCCCTGCGGTGAATCCGCTAGATATACCTAAAGCCGCAAAAGTCTTAAATCCATTCGTATTTCCAAGCATCAAAGAAAATGCGCTGTCACTGCTAAACTGTAATTGACCGTTATCATCAATTTTTGCAAATACACCAGTACGCGCTTGTTGCGCATTAATTTCGGATACCAAGGTGGTTGTGTTGTAAATATTAGACAGCGAAACATCGACCCCCTTAATATTTATTGAGCCGGAAGTCGTATTGTTGGCGGCTATAGCTATATCGTTGAAAAACCCGGCTGTGGGCGGAGTGACATTGCCGTGCGAAAAATTTAATGGACCATCTGAGTAAATATGCAAATGACCAGTGTCATCCACATAGGCTTTGGCACCGGTTGATGCATTAATTGCATTTATGTTGGCAGCGACTGTTTGTAAGCTGTCCCCGGCAGTAATTGAAACACCTAGCCCATTAATCCCAATAACATCTGTCCCCAACACTTTAGTTGCTGTTGCTCCAATATATTCAGTGCGCAAAGTCGAACTTGTTGTAAAGGACACTTTTGCCACTGAGCTAGCAGTAACATTTGTTTGATCTTTTAGTCTATTAATCGCAGAAATTTTTCCCGACAAGCCTTCTGTGGCTGCTGTGGAGCCTATGTCGATACCGTTGATATTTAGATCACCTACTGCCAATGCAGTCGATTGATCGCTCATGCTTAGCTTTTTCCCCAGAATATCTTTAGATGTAGTTTCAACAAAACCAATATTTTTTAAAAGATCATCGGTACCGGCCTTGCCCTTACTGATGTGTATATCGCTACCTGTTTTCGAAGTTAATATTAATTGAGCATCAGCAGAAACGGTTCCACCACCATATTGCGCTGGGACGATTAAATTGAAATGTTGCGGCCCTAAATTCGCCGTATCAGGGATAATACTCGCGTTGGTTTTTGCAGAGCCACCAAAATCCGAACCCGCTACCGATCCTGTATCCAGCTCAGGAGTATTTACGGCTTGCAGATTAACATACCCCGGTAAATATGCGCCGGTCATAAATTGATAGCCTACGGTATTCACATGAGTGTTGAACGATGTCAAATCATTCCACAAACCACCCATACCACCATGAGCCGCACTGACAGTTTGAAGAGCCTGGCTTAAAGTGCTCCCATTTTGTAAAGCATCAAAAACCTCAGAAATACCTGCACCACCCGCATTCTTAATTTCGGCATGCATCATTTTTACTGCAAGATAACCCACTGAATAACCCAGTGCGGCTGGGTTGGCCACTGCCGCTGCGTTAAATGCCGCAGTAAATGCAGCCTGATCCGGTAACAGCCCGCCATTAATATCATTTTTCAATCGCTCGTCGGCACCTTGAATAAATTCTGCCGCCCCCTCCTTAAACCAGCCAGGTAACCCGCTCATATCTACATTACGGGTCATAATCGCGTGCACCATTTCATGAGCTACTACACGATCACTGTAAACAAGACCCGCTACCAAATTGCCATTCGGTAAATTGGCGGGGGTAAAATCAGCCATATCTAAATTTAAGGATAAATTAGTACCACGGTTACCCGATTGACTCCATGCTACCCACGCAACCTTATTCGCAACGCCATCTGATTGAGGATCACCGATAGGAATTAGATTTAACGAAATATCAAAATTGTCGCCGTCCATCCCAAAATAGGTAGAAACCAAGCTTTCCGCTTCTGAAATCCAACTGGTTTGTAATGCGTTGACTATATTCGCGATATTAGGATCAGCGTTAGTGCCAGGACTGGCGCCTGTCGCTTTGCCGCCAGTACTGTCCACAACGGTCATGGTAGAAAAATTCAAACTAGATAAAACTAATTTTCCATCTTCATCAATGGAACCTTGTACTGCCCCGCCCGTTTGATCGGAAATTTTTTGCGCGAGCTCTTCCAATGAGGACGTATTTGAGATGCTAAAACTAGCCGTTGAACCATTCAGATTAACTGCAGAAATGACGAGACTTTGGTTTCCAGTTAATACGCCAGAACCAATTGCATCAGTACGCAATGTCACTACTGAAGATGCTTCAATATCAGTCGCATTTTCGTTAATGGCATCGAGAAAATCTTTGAGCTTTGTTCCTGCAGGCAAGGCTGGAATTGAACGACCATTAATTTTGATCGCGTCCGCAGGAATCGTGCTTACCAACCCGCCGGAATTGTTGATATTTATTTGTGCGCCTATCAAGTCACCACTCGTTGATCCCATCCCAAGTGCACGGGTATCCATTTTTGGAATTTCTAAACTAATGTTTTGGTTAACATCTGCGCCTATTTGCAAATCAACTTTCTTAGCTTGTCCACCCAATAATGCTTGACCGTTGAACTCTGTATTTTTGGCGATCAAATCAACTTGCGCCAACAGCTGCTTAACTTCTGCATTAAGCGTTGCACGATCTCCATTTGAATAAATTCCGTTGGACGCTTGCACTGAAAGCTCGCGAATGCGCTGCAACATATTGCTCGTTTCACTTAATGCGCCTTCCGCGACTTGTATAAGTGAAACACCATCATTGGCGTTACGAATAGCTTGTTCTAAGCCACGAACTTGTGAAGTCATTCGGTTGCTAATGGCTAGGCCAGCAGCATCATCCGCAGCGGAATTAATACGTTTACCAGACGATAGACGTGCAGTCGCCTTATCTAGCTCAGTGCCAGATAGCAAAATTTGACGCTGCGCGTTCAAAGATGCGGTATTGGTATTAATAACAAGAGACATATATTGTCGAATGCTCCATATTTATGTGTGCTAGCGGAACTACACTTCCAGCTAGCACCCCATAAATTCTTATCGACGGAAAGTAAAATTTCTTAAGAAGAAAATTCAATAATTTTTAGTTATTTGAAGATGAAGCAGACAAAGCTTTAAAAGCCCCTGTCAAAAAGGTGCCCGTAGATTTCAAACTACGCACTATACTTTCCATTGCATTAAATTGTGATTGCAATCTCGCACGGTAAGATTGGCTTCGACGATCAACACTGGTCAAATCTGTTTTGACCTTATCCACATCTTTTGAGAGGCTAGTTTCGCGGGTCTTAATTAATCCATTTGTTTGTAAAAAATTGTCTATCAAACTGGTGAAGGTACCTGCAAAGCCGCGCGAGAATGTAATTTTACCGCTGGTTGCGCCAGGGCTCACCTGCATATTTAAACCTTCTGCCTTACTTCCCAATGCCGGCAGCAAAACATTGCCGTAACCAAACGCAGCAATTCCATCGACAGTCCCCGCAACATCCGTACCCGCAGTACCGGTAGCAACGCTAATACCCATATCGGCCATATCTGCGCTGGCCGCTGAAATTGAAAAGTTACTATTCGAACCAAAAGCAGCCGAAGTAAATTCCAACTTTTGTGTTGTTGAATTAAACACTACGCTAACACTTGCTTTAGCAGCGCTAATTGCCGAATCAGAGTTTATGCGAGACTGAATATCGGCAGCTAAGTCAGCACCCGTTGCATAGGTTTTGGTTGGCAATGTAATAGATGACGCTGTAACGCCATCTAGAATTGCAGTAAACGAATATGTCTTTCCTGTCGTATCTAACGGGAACGTCGATACCATTGCTCCAGCAGTTAACTTACCTTTTGTTGGCTGATTGGTAATAGTAACATCGTAAGAACCCGGAGTACTTTTATCGGTGTATTTGGTGACATTAATCTGTGCGTTGTTAGATGAAGTTTTAGGAACAAATAAATCGCGTACCGACTCAAAATTATTGTCGATTGCAGAACGAAAGCTGGTGGTAGCCGTAGAGTCATCAATCGTTAATGTGCCATCCAACTCTGTTCGAATTCCCAATGCCGCCAAGGTAGTGAAGTTGCCTCCGAGACCTGCAACTGCTGCATTCAATTGACCACGCACCTGCTGAACCAGATTTTTAGCCATTGGATCCTGACGCAAACTTCCATAATCATTTTTGTCCTTATCAAAACCAATTAACTTCCCGCTGTCAGCAAGGAATGTATTGTATGACGCGACAAAGTCACGAATCGCTTTTTCTGCAAGGCTTTTGTCGGCCGTAATACCAACGTTAACGGTTTCTGTGCTGGACTTATTGAACAAATCAAACTCTAAACCTTCGACAACATCGGTAATATGATTGCTCGAGCGCGTTAAGCTCATACCGTTTACACGTAATTGAGCATCTTTGCCGTCTTGTTGCTGCGTCAGGTTGCGGGCCGTTTGGTTAAAATTAAAATTCGCCAAACCCGCTGCCCCCGGAGTTTCAGCCGCCGTAATTTCCACCTCGTTAAACCCACCGGAAGGAGCGGTTACAAGTAACTTATAGCTGCTACCATTACCATCGCCGACAATACTTGCCTTAACGCCTAAATTGGATTTATTAATGGTATCGCGCAACCCTATCAGAGAGTTATTACTGTCATCGATAGTAATGGTGCCGCCAGTCTTGGCGCTATTTACGGTAAAAGTATCAACCGCCGAGTTCCAATTTCCAAAACGAATTGTAAGTGTACCCTTACCTATAGGCGCAGTTTGCGATGGGAGGTACCCAGTACTAATTGTTTGGTTCTGCGCTAGCTGATCGACATTAATGCTGTATTCACCGGCTGCTGCTTTGGCATCTAACTTGGTAATTCCGAGCAAAGTCGTTGTAGGAATGGACGTGGATTTGGCGTTAAACGTATCAGGATTCCCCAAAGCAGATGCTGCAGTCTCCAACTTGGAAAAAGCCGAACGCAACAGGCCAAAATCTGAAATTTGGGTTTGTAGGAGGGTTTGTTTGGTGTTGAGGCGATTAGTATCAGGCAAGGTACTGATGCTAACGAGTTTATCAATCAGCGCTGAGGAATCTATGCCAGACCCTGAACCCAAGGCACTGATAATGGATGCACCTGTGTTGGCCGTAGAGGTTACCGGGGTTGTTGTGCTGCTCGTTACACTGGATGTGGCCATAATGATCCCCTCAAAAACAATTTCGCTATCTAGTTAGCGGCAATGATTGAATAAACTTTAGTCTAATTTCAGCCAATACAGATACATTTTTAGCTTAACCCTTGACGCTTGTATAACCGGCCAATCTATGCCGGCTGATGGCCCTACTGCGGTAAAAATTCGCCTCATTAGCTACTAGGATGGCTTAAATTTTCCGACTTTTGAGACTAACAATAGCTCCAAGTGATGTAATGCACATAGCACACCAAACTCACTATAAATTTGACGGATAAGTAGAAATTCTTGGTGAATCTACTTATGAAAGCCATATTATTCGCGCCTTAATGGTATTATTCGCGCCCAGCCTTCCATCAATCACCTAGCAAGATTGAACATGCCACTAAATACTGAGTTGCTCAAAAAATTTACTCCCTTTATTAGTTTGATTCTGTTTGGCATTGCCGCCTACGGCGTCCATTACCAAATTGCAAATTATGGCTGGAGTAATCTGTGGATAGACCTTTTGGCAACCCCATTCCAAACCTTGGAAGCCATGTTCTTTATGAGCATTTTTGGCTATATCACTTTAAGTTTGTGTGAATGGATTGCAATCCGCTATACAAAAGAAAAACTTAGTTATCGTTTTATTTTATTAGGCTCATTTTTAAGCAACGCCATTAGCCACAATGTAGGTGCATCCCCCATTACCGGAGGTGCAATACGTTATAGGTTCTATAACGAATGGGGATTAACGAATAGCGCCATTGCAAAAATTACTATATTCGGCACGCTCAGCTATTTTTTGAGCGCATTCACTTTATTAATTGTTGCCTCATTAATTGAATACAACTCAATTCCTATTGAGTCAGATATCGCTAAAAATACATTTACATTACTTCTCGTAATTGGCGTTGCTCTTATAGTTGGTTGGTTGGCGCTTGCTTGCTTTAGTAAAAACCAATTCACAGTGGGGAAATTTAGCATTTCACCACCTACGCTTTCACTCGCGCTACAACAAATAGCGATGGGAGCAATTGACCTTACCATTGCCGCTATTGTGCTTTACATTCCACTTTTAAATTTCACTGATATTAGCTTCAGTGATTTTTTAATTTTTTACGTTGTTGCACAGCTGTTCGGATTAATTAGCCAAGTACCCGGCGGCATTGGCGTTTTTGAAAGTAGTTTTATGTTTTTAGCAGGTACTCGTTTTCCGCCAGAGCAATTACTTTCTGCGTTGATTATTTACCGAATTGTGTACTACATAGTGCCACTTATTTTTGCCGGCGTGTTAATTGCCGGATATGAAACCAAAAGCCACCGATTTGTTTACACTTTAAAACTGCATTACCTGTTTAAACTTATCTATATTGCAACCCCCAAAATATTTTCCGTACTTCTGTTAGTGGGTGGATGCATCTTGTTATTCTCGGGGGCAACGCCTGGAATTCAAGAACGATTGGACTGGCTGCAGTATTTTATTCCCCTACCCTTGATTGAGTTTTCACACTTGGTCAACAGCCTTGTAGGCTTAGGGATGATTTTTCTTTCGCGCGCTGTGAGTGTAAAGCTCGACTCTGCTTACTACGCAACCATCATTCTGCTCTGCATTGGTATTGTTGCTTCGCTCGCCAAAGGTTGGGATTTTGAAGAAGCTACGATTTTAGGTTTAATGTTGGTCACCTTTATACCTGCAAGGAAACATTTTTATCGCAAATCAGCGCTCATCAGTTTGGAAATTCCACTTTCGCAATTATTGATTGGTGTCACCATTCTTGGACTATCTACATGGCTCGGCTTTTTCTCCTACAAAGATGTTGCCTACTCGAACGATCTCTGGTGGCAATTCTCTCTAGATAGAACGGGCGATGCCTCACGTTTCCTTCGCTCACTCTTTGTTATTTCTGTAGTCTGTGGTGGCTTGCTTATCTATCGCTTGATGAGCAAAACGATTACCAACTTGACCCTACCGACAAAAGAAGAGCTGGATATAGCAACCCAAATTGTCCACGACTCAGATACAACCGATCACCACTTGGTACTCACCGGCGATAAATATATTTTATGGAGCGACACAAAAAAAAGTTTTTTAATGTTTGGAGTTACAAATAGATTTTGGATCGCCATGGGCGACCCGGTAGGTGATCCAAGCGAATTTGAAGAGTTGGTTTGGCGCTTTCGCGAGTCTGCTGACAAAGTGGCAGCGCAGGTAGCTTTTTATGAAATTGGCATTCATACGATTCCGCTGTATTTAGATCTGGGGCTAAGTTTGATTAAACTTGGCCAGCAAGCATTAATTCCGTTGAACTCCTTTGGGCTTGAAGGTAAAAAACGTCAAAATTTCCGTAGCGCGATAAATAAATATCAACGTGAAGGATTCACCTTTGAAATTGTTTATTCGAATCAAGTAGAAGCTATTTTACCCAATTTAAAACGCATATCTGATGCATGGCTTGCGGAAAAAAATGCCAAAGAAAAGCGCTTCTCCCTCGGCTTTTTTAACGAAGAATATCTAAGACACTGCGAATTAGCGGTGGTGAAAAAAGATGGCGAAATTTACGCATTTTGTAACTTGTGGGCACTCAACAATAGACGCCAAATATCTATTGATCTTATGCGTTATTTGCCGGGCACACCCAACGGAATTATGGAATACCTAAACATTAGCCTAGCCCTTTGGGCCAAAGAGCAAGGTTTCACTTATTTCTGTTTAGGTATGGCTCCACTCTCTGGCTTGGAAAACCACGCTCTTGCCCCCTTATGGCACAAAATTGGAAATACCATTTTCCGCAGTGGTGGCGATTTCTATAACTTTGAAGGTGTTTATTTTTACAAAGAAAAATTCAACCCAGAGTGGCAACCCGTTTACTTGGCCGCCCCACCAGGGTTGCAAACAGCTTCAGCCTTGCTAGCCGCCACGACACTGATTTCCGGTGGTGTAAAAGGTATTTTTTCCAAATAAGCCAGGGCATGAGAACTCTCAATAGCCGGTATGATACCTTCTAGTCGCGTAAGCTCAAGACCTGCCTGCATCGCTTCGTCGTCAGTCACACTTACATAGTTACCTCTGCCGGATTTGAATAACCAAGCGTGTTGAGGGCCAATACCGGGGTAATCGAGTCCTGCCGATATGGAGTAAGGTTCTATGACCTGGCCATCCGCTGTTTGCATCAGTATAGATCGGCTTCCATGTAAAACGCCCTCTTTTCCTAGTGCTGTTGTAGCAGCGGATTCGCCTGAATCAACACCGTGGCCAGCTGCCTCTACGGCATACAATTGAACCGATTCTTCATCGAGGTAATGATAGAACATACCTGCCGCATTGGAGCCTCCACCGACACAAGCCAATACGATATCTGGATTTTCTCTTCCTGTTTTTGCTAATAGTTGTTTTTTCGTTTCTTCAGAAATAATAGACTGAAAGCGAGCAACCATATCGGGATAAGGGTGTGGTCCCACAACAGACCCAATGATATAATGGG
>JAGKXD010000093.1 GCA_021151525.1 Cellvibrionaceae bacterium
ACCGGACATTACTGGGCAGCGAGTTTATGTGCTCTTGGGATAACTTGTTTTTATAGTTACCTGTGATGTAAATAGCGATATCGGGTGTCTGTTCCGCGGCTTTAATAACTTCAAAGTAGGGCTCATCCGCTGCCCAGGTGCAAATGAAAAGAGCAAAATTTCTCTCGGCGGGTAAGGGAGCTAAAGACGGGTGATTGGGGATCGGTGGAATGGGGTCAGGAAAAACAAAAGGCGTTCCTCCCCAGGTTGCAACCTGTTCGGCAAGATACTTATTGCTAACTATCACCAAGCTGGCATTGCGCGATATAAATCTCGCGATTGAATTTAGAAACTTATGCTTTCCTTCCAGTGGGTAAATTCCGGCATTGTGAGCATCAACAATAACTATGCGACGCAAGCAGAGTTTAAGACACACGGCAACGAAGGATAAAACGATCGAAGGGTTTTGCGTGTAAATAACACTAATTTTTTTTGAAAAAATAATAGATAAAGTCTTTGCGAGTAAAATTATATATTTAATCGAACGAGGCTTTTTTGACGTCAGTTCATAAAGATCAACGTCTAGCGATGCGCTCATACTTCTGTTTCTAGGTTGAACTTCCCATGTAAACCAACCCGCATTATTTTGCTTGCTCATACTCATCGCTATTCGTGACTCTTCCGGGTTTCAATGTGAATTAATTTAGTAACAGCGAGAGCAATGCCAAGCGCAACCCACCAATACACTTCATACAAATCCATGCCAAACAGGCCAAGTAACAATCGAATAAAAAGATAACCAATAACCGCTTTGCTCAAGTTAATCAGGAAGTGATTATTCAACGAATCCGCATCAAATTTCCCCAAGTTTTTTATGTTCATTGCATTTAATTTAATTAGTTTGAAGACAAAATAGAAAAATACAAAAAAGCCAATTGGACCAATATTCGTTAGCACTTCAAGGTAGAGGTTGTGGGTATTTTGGCTCCTTCCGAACATTTCATATCTGACTTTGGAAAACGCTTGAACACCAACACCCATTGGGTGTTCTATATATAGCTTTATTGCATCGGCAATGATTTCTTTACGCTTTTCACTCGAGCCACCTTCTTTTTCCTGGCCAGTGAAAATAGACCCAAAACGTTCTTTATACTCCGCTGGTACAAAATTGAAGGTCGCTGCGATAATCGCTATACCTAAAAGAAAAATCTTGAACTTTCCTGTTTTTAATTTCATTAAAAAATAACATGTGCCTAGAGCAACAGCGACATAGCCGGTACGAGACCCGGTTGTCACGATGATAATTAGACTAAATAATATAAGTGTTAACAGCCCAACCCTTAACAAATTACTTTTTACGCACATCAAAATGTAAACGGCAAACGGGAGGCAACCAACCGCGAATCCGCTGAAGGAGTTTGGATGTCCGTACATTGCTGTTGATCCGTGCAAGCGTTGAATTCCCTGATTTTCCCACATAAGGCTGCCAGTCAGCCAACCGAAAAAGCCTTCTTGTCCGATTTTTAACCAGGCCAATAACATAAAGGCAACAATTACTCGCAAGTCTTCGATCTTTTCGGTAGCCGCGTAAATAAAAAATGAAATCAATGCGAATTTAATAACTCTGTCATTATAAACTCTAATGGATTCTTGCCTGTCCATGGAAAATATCGTGTAGATTCCAAGAATAAAAATTAGCAAGAAAGTAGTTTTGGTTACTGAATTAAACTGCGTTTGCTTGTTTGAATCTCCGAAATATTTAACCAGGCACCAAATTCCAACAAAAGCGCCATACGTAAATTGAAAACGAATGGCTTGCAATTCGGGAATACGAAAGTGCAGCTCCAAATAAAAGGCAAAAATATAAAAGCCAACGCAATAGGCAAGCGGCTGCCCCCTGAAAAACGATCTGATTTCATAGGCCGCAGTATTGATATTTGGAGCTTCGAGTTTGCGATCCAGGTTATTCATCATACTACCCAAATTGGCAACAAATTAATTAGACCACGGCGCTGATCGTGTAGTGGTCGCTCATGTTCGGAATGCAGCGAGTTGCTCCTGGTAAAAATGATTATGCATCGCAATACATTTTTCCCAACTATATTCAGATTCAACCTTATGGCGTGCTGAAGCTGCAAGCTGTCTTGCAAGCAGCGGATTCTCGATCAATGTCTCCATTGCCCTGGCGAGTGCTTCCTCATTGTCTGGTGGAACCAGCAATCCAGTTACACCGTCTTCCACAAGTTCCGGATTGCCTCCGACACTGGTTGCAATCGCAGTTACACCTCTAAACATATATTCTAATAGCGCGTTGCTCAGCCCCTCGGAATCAGAGCAGATAACGCCCAGATCGAGGGTTCCAAGATAACCGGTAACATCAGCAACCCTGCCGGCAAAGTGTAGTTGATGAAATACCCCCAGTTGCTTAGCCATGGCTTCAAGCTCTGGCCGCATGTGCCCATCCCCGATGATATGAAAACAGATCGACGGGTAACTTTTATGGACAATAGCGGCTGCTCTGATAAACAGATCAGTCCGCTTAACGTGCCGGGTCATATTACCTACTATGCCAATATGCTGGATTGGCCCAGTGTGTTCCACGTAGGGTAGCGCCGCGACATCAATTCCATTTCTGAGCAGCGCCATTTTCTCGCGCGGTAACGAAAAGCTATTACTAAAGTGACTTTTCACTATCTCTGCGTTGCAAATAAAGCCCGTCATCTTTCCATAAACCCATTTCAGCACGACGGCTTGCTTTTTGGAGTGCCAAAAACCGAGGTCACGAAAGCAGGCGATACGGACTTTGGTCTTTGCTAAAAATGCAGCGGCTCCACCAAACAAGGTTGAATCTTGAAAAAACGTTTGAACTACATCAATTTTTTCATTGCGAAGAAAACGAACTAACTTGATAAGAGACATTATTCCGGAGAGCGAAAATAATTTTTTTACTTGCCAGTTCAGGTGTACACAATTGGCCGGTGTTAAGTCTGGCGATGATTCTCTGATGGTTAATAAATAGGGAGTATATCTGTTGCGATCCAGTTGGTTGATCAAACCAATGAGTTGCAGTTCCGTACCACCACGAATGAGTTTATCGATACAAAAAATAATTTTTACCGGTTGCATATCGAAGTACTTGTTGGTTATTAGGGAATAAGGGCGCTGTAGATTGGAAGGTAAGCCAGGCACATTGCCCTACTCGAATAATTTTTTATCATTGCTTCATGACAACTCGCGGCAAGTTTTTGCGCGAGTAACTCATCCTCTTTAAGTTTGATCACCGCTGTCGCGAGCGCTTCAGGCGATTCTAGCGGGATTATTAGTCCGGTACTTTCGTGTTGGATCAGCTTTCCTATATCGCCAACGGCAGTTGCGATTATTGGCGTTGATGCGGCCGCCGCTTCAAGTAGGCTCATTGGCATCCCTTCATCGATAGATGGGAGTGCAAATAAATCTGTAATGCCAAGCAGCTGATCGATGTCATTGCGGAAGCCTAAAAGTTTCACGTAGTCTTCTACTTGTTCGAGGTGGATTAATTCGGTTAATTCCTGATGCAAAGGACCTTCGCCCACGATCAGTATTTTTACGTTATGCCCCTGCTGCTGTATTAATTTTGCCGCTTTAATGAGAACCCATTGCGCTTTTTGGCGATTTAATCGCGCGCTGTTGAGTATACAATAGTCGTCAGGGGCCAAGCCCAGTGCGTTGCGCAATGCGAATTTTTCTTCGGAGGTTAATTTTTTCTCGGGAGTATCAACACCGTTGCGAATGAGTTCAACATTGTCTGGCGGTAATTTGCTTTCTAGTAATATTTGTTTGATGGGCTCAGAGACGGCAACGATTTTCGGAAACCAACGATAGAAAAATTTCTCCAGCGCAATCATGACACGCATCTTAAGCGGTCCTTTGGAGGGTTCAAACCAAAGGTGGCAAGTGGCTATTACCGGAATCTTCGTTATCTTTTTTAATAGATAGCCGAAAACCGAAGGTTTATAGCCATGGGAATGAATGAGTGAAATTTTTTCATCCGTGAGTTGTTTTGAGGCTCTATAGAGATCAACGATAAGGCGACTATTGGCAATCGGAATCTTTATTGCTTCTATATTAAGCTTTATGGCTGCGTCATAGAGCGCGCTTTTGGCGTTCGGGCTCGAGACTATACAGCCTACTACAGGGATATACTCGCCTTGTGCTATCAGCTGTTGTGACAAATTCAGAATGACACGCTCGGCACCGTAAACCCCTTCGCTCTCGATAAAATGCAGTATCCGTTTATTACTTGGAATCATCTTTCCTTCTCACGTAAACATCATAGGGTAATCCGCCTGTTCCTGCTTTTCCTCCTGGGGCATTGACGGTTGTAATTTTGATAAATTCCTGTTGTACCTTCGCTAGCAGTTCGTCAGCTTCCGGGGTGCGATAATTTTGCATGGATAGAACATACTTGATATCGCTGAATTCTACCTTGCCGTGCAAGGACTCAAGGGGGGAGGTGTTTAGTCCGTAATAGTTAAAGCCGTTGTCAGACTTCGCATTAAGCATATGGATTAATTCGAGTCGCGCACGTTCTTCCCAGAGACGAATATGGCGATTGGTATAGCTTTCGCCTTCGTCCAGCGACTTTTGAATTAAATATTCATAGGCACTTTTTCGATTTCTGAGGCTGGTTGTGTTCCACGGAAGAAATAGTGTGTCGTAACCAATAATGTAAATAACATCTTCACTATTAACATTTCCCTTTACCCATTGGCTCATCTCCCCATAATTCGCGTTGTCGAATTCATGTGACTGGTTGTACATCTGGTAGAAAAATATAACTCCGACTAAGGGGAGGGCGGCAATCCGTATCATAGTTATCGGCATCCGGGTTACCAGATAGGTGCCTGCGACCAGAAAAAGAGGCAATACCGGCAGCATCCAATAGGCTCGCAGTTGGCGAATACTCAGGAATGTGGCAAGTAAAATTACAGACATAAAAAGCACGCTTTTTATCTTTGGCGGCATGCTGTTTCTACTTTTAATAAAGCTGAAAACAGCACCGCCAATAATTATCGGCGCAAGTATATAGCCCGTTCCCCTTAATACGGTAATCACTTGATCTCCCCACTGTATCCAGGGTGATTCATCATCCTTAATATTCAGTGCACGCAGTTTGATATAGAGTAATGGGTCGAATAAGGGCGAGCCCGCTGCGATAAAAAATGTGAGTAAGGCGGAGAAACCGAATGGAATTATTCTTCCGATGGCGTTTGCAAAGCCCAGTTGACGAATCAGATCCATTGAAAAAAATATAACGAACAAGCATGCGTGCAGTTTAAAGCCCGTTGCTGCTCCTAATATGATTGCCGATGCAAAAAAATAATTTTTACGCTCTCCAAAGCTGGACTGGTAATAAAGTAGCGTACCCAATGCAACCAGGAATGTTGTCATTGTGTCGGGTCGGGCAACCAGGTAGCACCATAGTGTGTTGTAACTGAGTAAGAATAAACTGGTAGCGGCGGCGGCCCACCAATTTGCATTTTTTTCCTCCTGGAAAATATGGCGAGCAAAAAAGAACAAGATGAGCGCTGTTGCGAAGTCAGCTACCAACATAAGTACTCGATAGCTATATATGTATTGATCAGGTGCGTTAATAAAATCTCGATATGCATCCGCAACCAAATTAATGCCAATTGAATCGAGATTCCCGGTGGCGATTAGCTTTGCTACATAAGTTAGAATTGAGCTTAGCCCAACCAGCCAGCTTTCAATGTAAGTTCTCTGTGGCGGCGGTTCACCAAACCATACAAGAAAGCCAGCTTCATAAAGAGTGTTGTCATCAATCGTGACATAGGGTGCGCCCACGTAAAAAACATGTAGCTTCAATGCGATAGAGATAGCTGCAATTATCGCAAGCACCAGGAAGGGTAAATATTTACTTTGGCTAGTCACTGAATAACCCTAAAGAAACAGAATAATATTTAGTTGAAATACTGCTGTTGCTGCTCTGTTGAATGACGATTCAATATCCATTTGAAATAGTTAAAATCAGTGTTTGTAGCAAGTCGCCCAATAAGATATTGGCTCTTGGCAGCTATTGGATAATTCCGGGCGAGTAAGCCATAGCTATACCCGCATTGCGCTGCGCATTGAATTACATCGTCATTAATATCACTAAGGCGCCCATTCGGGTAGCAAATACCATGAACGTTATAACCCAATTCCCGATTAATTATATGAGCAGAATTGGTAAGTTCGTGAGTGATTATTTTGTAATCCAATCCGCTTAGTATTGGGTGGGTAACTGTGTGACTGCCTACATCAAGTCCTTCAGCTACCATCTCTTTCAGTTGGCCCCAAGTGACAGGCAAAAAAGGTGCAGCAGGTTGGATAGGAACTTCGCATACTGCTACTTGAGCTAATTTGTCGATAAAGGATTCACGCAATTCACTGGTAAGTGTGAGGCAATAGTCGCCTAAAAGATTCCAGCTTGAGGAAAATTTATTTGCCTCAAAAGACAAATGCCCAAGGGGGGCTATAGATATTTGCTTTTTGGAGCTATTGATCATTACGTATTTTAATCTGTCTGGCCAAAGCCAAACATCCCCATTTACAAATCCGGTGGTAATGTAAAGGCTTGCTGGAAGATTGTATTTTTTTAGGATTGGCCAGGCATATTCATAAAAGTCCCTATGCCCATCATCGAATGTAATCGCTATGGTGTAAGGTTGCAGGTTGTTAGTGCGTAATTCGTGCAGTAACGTTTCGATGGATACAACTCTAAAATGATTCCTCAGATAGTTAATTTGTTTTTCAAATTCCGTTGGCGGAAGCCCTGAGGTGTACGCTGCTTCAGTGATGCGATGATACATAATAACCTGAGGGCGCAAGCGGTTATGCCATCGCAAAAATTTCAGGCCACCGCAAGATTCTACCAGTCGTAATAAAAATTGCTTATAGCGCTGCATAATTAATATTTGCCGAGAATCAGTTTGGCGAGTGATTTCCAGCCATAGATTTTAAGTGGATCAAGCCACAATCCGTGTATGATTTTTCGCAGCGGCATTAGAAAGAGCTTTTCATTTCGGGCGTACACTACGGCTTCGCGCATATACATATCGGCCCAAGCTTTTTTAACAAATTTAGGATCGAGGTGGTCTTTGTGTTGCGCAATAAATTTATTCAAAATTCGATTGGCAAACTCGTAGCGGCCACGATAATTATTGGACATCTGGCCGGACCATACCCGGTATATATAGGTTCTTTCAGGGGTGTATGCAAACTCCCAATTTAGCGAATAGCGGAGCCATAAATCCCAATCAATACCCATTCTAAATTCTTCGTCAAAAATGCCATTTCTTTCAATACACTGGCGGCGAATAATGGCCGTTCCAAAGGGGACAAAGTTCTCAATGAGCATTTGATTGGTGACCCGGCCGGTATGTCGGGTCTCTATGGCGGGCTTGATGTAGCGAATATTGTTTTCATCAATATTGCTAACTTCACTGTAAACAACCCCAACAGCAGGGTTGGAAAAAAGCGGCATTTGTACTTCTAATTTATTGCTTTCCCATAAATCGTCTGCATCGCAAAACGCAATGAACTCGCCGTGAGTATTATTAATTCCACAATTCTTCGCTTTTGGTTGCCCCTGGTTAGGTGTTCTGATGTAGATGACCCGTTGATCTGCGTTGTACTTCCCCATTGTTTCCTGGGTGTTGTCGGTAGACCCATCATCAATCACAACTACTTCAATATTGGTCCATGTTTGATTCAATATTGAATCAACTGCTTGATCAATATATTGCCCCATGTTGTACGTTGCGATAACAACACTAACCAGTGGTTGGGTATTTGTTACACCTTGCATATAGAAAACCTGTATTTGCCCGACTTTTCCTGCGGAATTTTATCGGTATCGCGAATATCAAAAGAAACTTTTTCCCCAAATACAATACGAAATTCTTCCAATAAATTTTTATCCGTGAGGTCTGTATATTCAGGGCCCTTTACACGGTTAATAATAATTTCGTCGATTTTTTCTTGTACTAGTTGCATTTGCTCGATGCCTGGAATTTTAGTGAGAGTGCGCTCAACTAAAGATACTCCGGCAACTTGGCCGCCATCAGCTTTTTTCAGAAAGTCAGCAATTCTACCTTCAAGACGCTCCAGAATAGGTGTCGTTCTACCGCAATTACACTGACGTTCACTCAAGACGCCCATATCTTCAACGCGATAGCGAATTAATGGCATGCCATAGTTGTTGAGGTCGGTAATAACCAGTTTGCCTGGAGTGCCGTAAGGAACAGGATTGTTATTTTCATCCAGGCACTCAAGGATAATGTGAGCGGAGTTAATATGCATTCCCTGGTGTTGTTCACACTCAACGCCAATGAGTCCCACTTCTTCACAGCCGTAGCGATTGCTGACCTTACATTGGAATGCTTCTTCAATTACTGCACGCTCATGATCCAGCAGCATCATCGAGGTGGCAACTATGCCGTGAGGACGTAAGTCCCGTATGGAGCTGTTGAGTATGTATTTGGCAAAAATATAAATGGAGTGCGAGTGACCAAAAATCATTTCAGGTTTGAACTGGCGCCACTTTGCAACAAATTCATTCATTGATGTTGAATCAAGATTCATTGTGTCTAGATAAATCATTCTCTCCAATAAAAACCAGCGTATTTTTTGCTTGAGTGTTTTTGGAACCGGAGGATTACCCCAAACGGCAGCAACTCTCATGCCCGGCGTCCATCCGCTAAACGAGTCGGCATATATTTGTGCCCCATTACGTAGCTTTTGGCAGTGGGCATCAAAAAACAAGTTTAAGGAAACTCCTGTCGAACCGCCGGTTTTTGCCGTTGGCATTTTAGCTTTATCAAAAGCGGAGCTAATAAATTGTTCGGTATTTTCTCGTATCTGAAGTTTAGTGGTAATAGGGAATCGGGATAAGTCGGCAAGACTAATGTCCTGATTAATATTCAATCCGATATCGGCAATAACTTTTTTATACCAGGCGCTCGTAATTGCAGCATGCTTCACGAGTGCATTCAGTTTCTTTGTTTGTAGCTCGGTAAGCGCTTGCGCGTTTAAATAACCTTGCTTTTTTAGATTTTTATATTCACTCAGGCGTACGTAACCTTCCTTGAAGTCCCAAGCTGTATAAGCGAGTCTGCCCAGCAGTTTATCAAAATAGCTCAATCGTAATTCCTTACTGGTATCGTTGTTCATGTCTAGCCGACGCGCGGCTTCCACAGGATTATTTTTTCTTTTTTCAGAAATTTAATAAATGCCATTGCCGATGCAGTATTGATAAGGCAGAAGTAGTGCGCCAAGCCGAACCATTTATTTTTGCTGCCATCATTAAGTGCCACAAATGCGGCAATTGAATAGAAAGCCACTTGGGCAATAAATGTCACCGCATAAAAAATGCTGTCGCCGGTAATTAATCCGTTGCTTACAAACGCTATAAACAAAGGAATAAAGGCAAGGTAGCGTAAGAGTTTGTGTGATACTAACTGCAGAGTAAACCATTTGTAGATAAAGGGATTAAAGAGGTGTTTCATATCCCACATGGCCCAATATGCTCTTAAGGAGACTCTCACGCGCATACGGAACTCAGATGGGGCGGAACTTAGTGACTCTTCATTGAGAAGTGCGCTTTCGCAATAGGCTACGCGTTTTCCCTGTGTTACTACCTTCAAAGGTAGGACAAAATCGGGCAATTGATCTGGATTCATTGGTTGGTAGAGCTCCTTGCGGATTGCATCAATACCTCCATCTACTCCGACAACTGATCCTGTCTTGGACTCCAGTGCCCGCAGGTGGTTTTCATATTTCATATATGCGCTGCAGCCGTCGCCAATTAAATTCCCGTCTTCATTAACATACACCATTTTTCCAGTTACATAACCGATAGTAGGGTTGTTAAACATTTCTACCAGATGACTGATTGCATCGGGATGATAATGACTGTTGGCGTCAGAAAAAATAATGATGTCGCCGCTTGCTTGGGGCAAGGCAAGGTTTAACCCTGAGGTTTTACCTTGACGAGGAGATTGCCTAATTAAATTGACTCTTGAATCTTGCTCAGCGATTGCCGAGACTATTGTGTCTGTTGCATCCTCTGACTCGTCAGAAACAACTATCACTTGTATCAGATGTTCGGGATAGTTTGAGGTCAGCTTATTCTGTATTGTTGCTTGTATATATTTTTCTTCATTAAATGCGGGAATAATAACCGTGATTTTTGGGGCTGGTGTTTCCTGATTAATCGAAGGTTCCGGGTGGTGTGGAAGCCACTTAAGAAGTAACGGATAGCCTATATAAATATAGAGAATCACCAAACTACTTAACCAAAAAAAAATTTCCAAGGTAACTCCTTAATTACTGTTGGTAAGTATTTTACCAAGATTCACTATGTTGTCTGTTTCTGATTTGCAGTCAGAGGATGCGCAGATGCTTTGTAACGTATACATTGAAAAATTATTATGCCCACCAATGATGGCTGGGATTTGCAACAGCTTCGCTGTCGAATAGTTGCTTGTAGTCATTCCCGCTACATCAAACCATTGTGTTTGTGCCACGATTATACCGGTATGTTTGTTGCGAAAGATTTGGATTTTAAATGAAAAAGCGTCTGTTTCATGGGAGTGTTCGCTAATTATTGACCAGCGAGTGTTGTCATAAAGCCGTGCAATATACGGGACGAGTTTTTCGTTGCTATCCTTTCGTTGATAATGGTTAATTTGTACAAATACCTGATTGCCATCTAAGGCACTTTCGATTTTTGCTGGGGTTCCTGCCTCGATACTAATGGGCATTTTTTTGGTGAGTATCGGTGTATATTCGTGAGGAATTTTATCCGGGATCTTTGATTCTGAAGGGGTGATGTGAAAAAAATGTGAAAGTGCTGGCCCAATACAGAGAACAAGCAAGGGGGCGGCTATTGCTGCTACTGATGGTGCAATATGTCCTTGCGTAGATATTGGTGTTTCGCGTTTGATTACTGGCGCGAAATAAATAGCTGGAAATACAATAAGCGCGAACAGCCCCCAACCAAAATATTCATGGTCGCTCATCAACGAGCTTTGCATCTGGGACTCATAGCCGACGATGACGAGAATAAAAATTCTAATCCAGTTTGAAAGTAAACCTATCAACGCTGCAAAGCAGAGTGCGACGAGGGTTTTTTTAATTGAATATCCATTTAAATAGCTGATTATATAAGCGATCGCTAGGGAGATGGTAAAATACCTGAGGCCGGAACAGCCATCGGCGATAATTATTTCCCCATAGGGGATAAATATGCTGTTGTTGTCAATCACTGCCGCGATATTAATCTGTTGCACCATTTTTCCGACCATAAAACCGCTAAGATTTACTAGCGGGTTTACTAATTGGTCCCATATTGGAATGGCGTAGATCGGTAGCAGCAGTAATATAATCTCCTGCCTTAGAATTTGCGCTCCAAAAACGCATACAAAAGTACAGGCAATAAGAAACAACAAAGATAGCTGCTCAATAATTTGTAGATTTATTAGGTTGGCCAGGTACCAAATTATTGAGAATGCCCCGAGCGTGGCTAAAAAAAAGATCTGAAGTCCTTTTGATTGTGGTTGTACTCTGATGGGGGCAATAGAAAAAAGAAAATATAAAAATAGGCCAATAATGATTAAGCCGTGGGATAGGCTTTCGTCCCATTTTATCCAGCGAACAAATAGGGATTGAATGGTTTCCTGATGAAGCAGTGAGATCAGGATAACCAGAAAAACTGGAAGCAGTTTTAGGTAGACGTCGTGCGGTTTGAGGTGATGATTGTTGTTATCTTCCATGCTGGCAATCCAGGCAAATTTTTTCGAATATTACCTTAAGTGCATGATTTTTTATAGATATGGTTTTTGACGCCAAAGAAAAAGCCGACCAGTGGTCGGCTTTTTAGCGTGGAGCAGTGGGTAGTTATTGCGCAGCGTTACGACGACGCGCAGCGCCCAATCCCAACAAGCCCAGGCCCATCAGCAGCAGGGTGCTTGGCTCTGGAACTGTGCCTACTGTTACATCATCAATGCCCCAGCCATCATGGTTGTTGCTGTTGATAAATTCAAGAACACCACCGATTACATTGACATCGCTTTTGATGGTTACATAACCGACATTGCCGTTGGTGTTAAATGCAGGGATTACTACTTGTGTTGATGTGCCGTTGGTGAATTTCAGTGTCAGGGTTGCGCCCTGATCGGTAGCATCAGCAATGTAGAAGCCAAAAGCATTGAAGCTTCCGCTCAATGGGGCGCCAAAAGTCCAAGTGACGAGTTCGGCGTCATTGCTGTCAAGCCAGTAATCCTTGCTATTGCTGGCAAGTGATTGGCGACCAAATTCGCCGGTTCTGCGGCTTTCTATCATTAGTTGGTCATTGTGAGGGTTTCCGGTAAGTTGCCCTGCGGTAACCAGCTCAAATGTTCCTACCGCTGTGTTAAAAACACTGCTGCGGTTTTCCCATTTGTTTTGATCTCCTGCTCCAATGCTCTCATAGGCACCACCAAGACCGTTGAAGTTCTCGGTTGCTTTGGTGCCGACTAAAGAAGAGAGGAAATCCGCTTCAGCATTTGGGTCTGTACTGAAATTGATGCTAAGAAGAGCGGCTTGGGAACTCATTGAGGCGATAGCTAAAGCGCCACCGGCCAAAAGGGTTTTAAAAGATTTCATGACAATATCCTTCCGTGTGGATGTGAGTGATGAGATAACGCTTTAGCGTATTAGCACAAATGATGCCACTTATTTAAAGTCCATGAAAAACAAAGAGTTGTCAAACCATTTCGGGCTGACTAGACGGCTAGTGTAAAAAAAAGCGACAGAAACTGCTTCGGTTAACAAATACAATTCTTAGTATGGATATATTTGGATAAAATCGCTGTAGAAGCCATTTGTATCATAAACCGCAATATCAATTTTATCGTCTGCTGTAATGTCGGTTAGGGTGTAATTAGTTGTTGCGCTGCCTGGTATTTTTATGTAGCTAATTGAAATACTTGTCTTTTTTCTTATTTCATAGCCGCCAATGTCATCCAGCTCCAGATAGCTGCCATTGGCTCTTTGAGTCGGGTGTCTCCATTTTAATTGAACAGTCTTTGGTGCTCCCGATAGGCTGCTGGAGGAGCGGGATGATGTTGCGGCGCTTTTTGATGAGCCGGTGCTATTTTTAGTCGAGGAGCTGGAGTTGCTCTTGCTGGAGTTGGCTTTGCTTGAGGTGCTGCTCGCAGAGGATGGCTGACTACTGGTTGCTACGGATGAATCGGTCGCTGCCAGGGTGCGAATGGTAAGGATGGTTGATTTATCGGAAACATTGCCGTTGAAGTCAACTGCTTGGATGGTATAGCTATAGTAGGTAGATGGTGTCAGGTTTGTGTCCGAATATGTGTAGGTCGGAAACTCCAGCGTAGCAATAGGTTTTTCGTTTCGCTCAATTTTATACTGATAAACCCCTGTATCGTCAGCGGCGTGCCCCCATATCAATGTGATGTTGGTTTCGGTGGCTGATTGCAAAAAGAGCTTGGTGTTGCCGGGTGGGGTAATATCTTCTGCGTTTTCTGCTGGAGCTCCATCTTCACTACTATTGGCACTGCTGCGTGACGCTCGTTGATAGATGGATGATGAGCTGAGGGCGGATGAAGTTTTAGCTGAACTCGATGATTGAGTTGATGTGCTCGCTGTACTGCCATCGATTGGCTTTGATGAGGAGCTGCTAGCTGGAATAGGTTGCGAACTGCTGTCATCGGGTTTATTTGGTGTTGGGGGTGTTGTATCCCCCCCGGCAGCGCCACCACAGGCTACTAAAAATAGAGAAAGAACTATTGGTAATAGTAGCGAGCGCAAGGCATGGTATGTAGCGTTGAACATCTTTCTTGGTATCCGGAAGGCTCTGGTTAGGTTGGCATTAGTTCATCAGTCTAAAAATTATTTTGTAGCATGCAATGCCTTAATCGCTCGTTGCCAAGAGACCTTTTTTAAAAAACGCGACAAATACTTCAAGGGTTGTGATGAGTGTGTCGGTATGAGGCGTGCAATGTTATTGTCTTTAGTTATATGTAGCAATTTCCTGGCCCCTATTTAGGTTCTTTAAATTGTAGAATCATTTTTTTCGTGATCATTACCGCTTTCAAGATAGTTTTGGTTTACATCGTATTTTTTAATAAGGTCGTAAAACGTTGGTCTGGTGACTCCCAATAGCTTGGCAGCTGCTGAGATGTTGTTGTCTGTCATGCTTAGGGCGCGCAGTATGGCGCCTCGTTCTGCCTCTTGGCGAACATGGCGTAAGTTGAGCGATAGCTCGCCTGCTTCTGCCAAGCCTAAATCCTCGCGGGTGACATATTTGCCGTCAGCCATAATCACGGCGCGTTTTATTTTGTTTTCCATTTCGCGAATGTTGCCTGGCCATGAATAGTTTTCGATGGCGGCAATTGCATCTGGTGTAAATCCGGTTACGTTTTGGCCGTGCTCCTTGGCGAATTGCAATTTAAAGTGGCGCGCCAGTAAGACCTTGTCGCCCAGGCGATTGCGAAGAGGAGGTATGTTTACTGTCATTTCGCAAATGCGGTAGAACAGATCCTCGCGAAAACTTCCATTGCCTACCATGGCCTCCAGGTCTTTATTGGTGGCGCAAATGACCCGCACATCTACTGGGATCTCACTCCTGCCGCCGACACGTTCAATAACCCTTTCCTGTAAAAAGCGCAAAAGCTTTGCTTGTAAATTGAGAGGCATGTCACCAATTTCGTCGAGAAACAGGGTGCCTTCATGCGCTGTTTCTACTTTGCCTATGGTGGTTTTATTGGCGCCGGTAAATGCGCCCTTTTCATAGCCAAAGAGCTCGCTCTCAATCAGGTTTTCAGGTACAGCAGCACAATTGATGGCTACAAAGCGTTTGTTTCTGCGCGGGCTGAGTTGGTGAATAGCGCGCGCCATAACTTCCTTGCCGGTACCACTTTCACCTAGCAGTGTGCAGGTTACGGTCGTAGGGGAAATTTTTTCCAGTTGGCGACAAATCTTCAGCATTTGCGGATCGTTGGTGATCATGCCTTCGAGCGGCGCCTGCTGCGAGATATTGAGGCGACGGTTGTAGTCCTCCAGATCGAATATATGGAAGGCGCGCTGAACAATCAGATCCAGGGTGTTGGGGTCTACCGGTTTTTGGTAAAAGTCATAGGCGCCCATGGCTACCGCGCGCAGGGCGTTGTCGCGATCCGTCTTGCCGGTCATCACAATAATTTTACTGTTAGGGGCGATGCGTAAAATATCCTGGATACATTTAAACCCTTCATCGACTCCATCTTCATCAGGTGGAAGGCCCAGATCCTGAATTATTACCGGCGCTTCGTGCAGGCGTAGTGCGGCTATGGCGTCCTGGCGATTATCGGCAACGACCGTTTCATATTGGTCAAAGTGCCAGCGCAATTGGCTTTGCAAGCCGGTGTCATCTTCGACAATTAGTAGGATAGGTTTGGTGGAGGTTGATTTGCTCATGCGATCCCGCTAATCCTTGTTTAGTGGCAGGGTAATTGTAATAGTTGTACCTTCGCCAACTTCGCTGGCG
>JAGKXD010000003.1 GCA_021151525.1 Cellvibrionaceae bacterium
ATATTTACTTGGCTTAATTCCTAGGGCTAATCCCAATCAAATGATATGGGTGTTAAAAAGCAGAGACATTAATATCAAACAATAACCAACTCAACATCGATATTCCCGCGTGTTGCATTCGAGTAAGGGCAGACCTGATGCGCTTTCTCAACCAACTCATGTGCCTGTGTTAATGGAAGGTCAAAGTAGATTTAGGCTAGTATTCACTTGTGGTTTGTTTCATAAAAAGGTATTTAATCGCAATCAACCAAGAGGGAACCCCATGCCCACCTATACAACTCCCGGTGTTTATATCGAAGAAACCCCTTCATTGCCAAACTCGGTAGTGCCTGTGCCTACGGCGGTTCCTGCGTTTATTGGTTACACGCCTAAGGCCGAGTGCTTAGGCAAATCGGTTTACTTTAAGCCGCAGCGCATTAATTCGTTGCTAGAATTTGAACAAATCTTTTTATTACCCACACCTGCGCAAGCAGTAGACTCCGCGAAGCAATACAGCCCAAATTATTATGTAGAGCCGCAAACAAAAAAAAGTACCGCACCTAATTGCGTGGATATTGCGGGCACGACTTACGCGATTCTGCCAGACCCAAGCACTATTTATTATTTGTATAACAGCGTGCGTTTGTTTTATCAAAATGGTGGGGGCGCTGCTTATATTGTGTCTGTAGGGCCTTACGGTCTTGCGCGAAATAAATCTATTGCGAGTTCTACAAAACAAATCATTAACCCCAATGTAAAACTTGCCCATTTGAAAAAAGGTTTAGCGGCTTTAACGAAAGAGCAGGAACCCAACCTATATGTTTGCCCCGATGCAACCCTGCTATCGGTCGCCAATAATAAATTGCTTATGCAAACCATGTTGCAGCAAGCAGAATTACTACATAGAGCCTTTTGTATTTTTGATGTTATCGGTGGGGATAAGCCCGATGCCATTGGTTATGCAACGGATATTCAAACCTTTCGCGATAATGTTGGTACAGTTGGTTTGAAATTCGGCGCTTGTTATTATCCGTTTGTGTGTACCAACATCATGCAAACCAGTGAGTTGGATTTCACAAATTTTTTTGGTGGCGACATTAAAAAACTGCAAGCGCTACTCGCGCCCTCGCCTAATTCGCCCGCGCTTCAAGCCTTGCTTGCTATTCAAAACCCTCCGGCAAAACTCTTAAGCAATAGCCAACTGCAAACGGCGCTTTTAAAGGCTAGCCCTTTATACAAAACGATTTTTGAGCGCACCTTGCAATGCGCAAATATTTTGCCCGCCTGCGGCGCCATTGCGGGTGTTTATAAATCTGTGGATGACTCCTTCGGCGTGTGGAAAGCGCCGGCAAATGTGAGCCTGAACAATGTCGTTAATTTACCGATTCAGCTCACCGAAGCGCAGCAAGAGCCTCTGAATATAGATGCGAGTGCGGGTAAATCGATTAACGCCCTTCGCTCATTCGCGAGCAGGGGGATTTTAATTTGGGGTTCACGTACCTTGGCAGGTAACGATAGCGAATGGCGCTACGTTTCTGTGCGCAGAACCATGACGTTTATAGAGCAATCTCTAAAAAATGCTATGCAGGCTTATGTGTTCGATGCTAACGACGCAAACACGTGGGTTAAGGTTCGCGCCATGATTGAAAATTTTTTAACGAATCTTTGGCAACAAGGTGCATTGCAGGGTGCGAAACCCGCCGAGGCTTTTGCGGTAAATATTGGGTTGGGTCAAACCATGACGGCAGATGATATTGTGAATGGAATCATGCGAGTCAATGTTATGCTTGCCGTACTCAGGCCGGCAGAATTTATGGTCATTACTCTTGAACAACACCAATCCTAGTATTCATCCAGTAGTGTTAGTGCCGCAAATTGCAAGTCACTTCACTCGCAAAGTGATCTTGTAATCCTATGTAAAGAGTCGTGAAGATTTAGAAATTCGCATGCAATACAACCGCAAAGGTTTTAACTTGTGCACAAGTGCCTGTAATCAAAAGGGCAATGGAATTACACCACAAGAGAAAATGACATGTTGAAACTTCGAAACCTTGCTGTTGCTACTTTTTTGGTGGCTTCCGTCAGCGCCCTACCAACAATGGCAGCTGCTCCTGCAGATACAAATCAAACGCTTGAGGATGGCACGGGTGCTTACAAAACTGGGCGCTATGCGAATCTGTTTGTTGAGCGCTTGCATAAAACGCCTGCTGAAACCCATGAGCGCATTGAGCGCGCATTCCAACAATTTTTTCACGGTGATGGTCAGGAGGAGCGCGTTTATTTTGAAACGGGTGCTAACGAAAATGGCACGCTGGCTTATATCACCGATTGGGCCAACAACGATGCACGCAGCGAAGGTATGAGTTACGGCATGATGATCGCCGTGCAGTTGGGTAAGAAGCGCGAGTTCGATGCGCTGTGGAATTGGTCGAAAACTTACATGCTCAATACTGATCCCAAAAATCCGTCGCGCGGTTATTTTGCCTGGTCGATGAATACCGACGGCACAGTGCGTTCAACCAGCGCGGCTCCGGACGGTGAAATGTATTACGCCATGGCCTTGTACTTTGCGGCGCATCGTTGGGGCAACGGCAAAGGCATTTACAATTACAAAAATGAAGCAGACATCATTTTAAAAGGCATGCGTCACCATGGCGTTTTAACGGGCACTACGCCCTTCCGCGTTCACGCGAATGATCCGCTTACAACAGAACCAGCAACAGGTTGGCCGAGCCCTAACAATCGCACTGAGCAAGCCAAGGCTGCGAAAGACGGAAAACCTTGGCCGCCCTATAAACGCAGCAGTACTCCACGGGAAGTCAGTGTTGGCCCAATGGTGGATGAGGAGCATGCAATGGTTCGCTTTGTGCCAGAGACAAGTTTGCCGGGTACAGACCCTTCCTATCATTTGCCTGCGTTTTACGAGTTGTGGGCGCGCTGGGCTCCAAAAGAAGAGCGTGAGTTTTGGGCGAGAGCGGCGGCGGCAAGCCGCGAGCTTTTCCACAAGGCGGCGAATCCAGATACAGGCCTTTCACCTGATCGCACAGATTATGACGGCACGCCCTCAATGGGTTGGGATGGTAAGCCGAGTATTTATGCCTACGACAGCTGGCGCACTGTAAGCAATATGGCGGTGGATTACAGTTGGTTTAAAAAAGATTCACGTCAAACAGCATTGGCAGATCGCTATCAAGGCTTTTTGTTTACGCAAGGAATAAAAACCTTTGCCGACAAATACACGCTTGATGGCAAGCCTATGTCAGATCGTCACTCCGTGGGCATGGTTGCCGCAACAGCGGTGGGAGGTTTGGCCGCAACATCGGGCGATGTTTCCGCTGCATTTTTACAAGAGTTGTGGGATACCCCCATGCCCGTGGGTGAGCAGCGTTACTTTGACGGCATGCTGTACATTTTTAGCTTGATGCATTTGAGCGGCGAGTTTCGCGTTATCGAGCCGGGCAAAGCGATTCAATAATGTCCTGCGCTATAGCGCTGCCGCAAATGGCTAACACGCGTAGCGATTGCGGCACGCTTTTCTGTACTCATGGCGAACAAATGTTTTACCTGCAAGCCAATGCGCGGATGCTTCGCAAAACGATCGGCATGGCGCTCTAAAAAATGCCAATAGAGTGTTGTAAACGGGCAGGCATTTTCAGATTCGGCATCATCGGGTTTATAGCGACATTGAGCGCAGTAATTGCTCATTTTGTCGATGTAGCGCCCCGTTGCAATATAAGGTTTTGAGGCCATGATGCCGCCATCTGCAAATTGGCTCATGCCCAACACATTGGGTAACTCTACCCACTCGACCGCATCCACATACATGGCCAAATACCATTGATGAATTGCAAGCGGTTGTGTTTGCCACAATTGCGCAAATAATCCAGTGACCATTAAGCGTTGAATATGGTGGCCGTAACCGTGATGTAAAACTTGCTGCAAAGATTCATGTAGGCAGTGCATATCAACCTCACCCGACCAATAAAAATCTGGCAAGGAATGTTGTGCATCTAAAGCGTTCATGTCCAACCAATTGGGCATGAGCGACCAATAAAGACCGCGCACGTATTCGCGCCAACCTAAAATTTGGCGAATAAATCCTTCAACGGCGTTGAGCGGCGCGTGGCCTTGGTGATAAGCCGCTTGAGCGCGTTCTATCACTTCCAAGGGCGCAATTAATTTTAAATTTAATGCAGCGGATAAACGCGAGTGATAGAGCCAAGGTTGATGAGTCCACATGGCATCTTGAAATTCACCAAACAGCGGGAGTTGGTGTTCAATAAAAAAATCTAATAGTTGTAGTGCGTGTGTGCGCGTCACCGGCCAACCAAAAAAATCCATCTTGCCCGGATTGTTTGGAATATGCGTAGCAATAGCATCTTGCGCCGCAAGCGTAATGTCATCCATATCAAACACAAGAGCCGGTTCTAATATACCGGGGCCTTGTTTACCAAAATGCCCGCGATTATTTTTATCGTAATTCCAATCGCCACCGAGCGGCTTATCGCCTTGCATTAAAATGCCAGTGCGTTTGCGCAATTGACGGTACCAATATTCCATTCGCCATTGAGTTTTACCTCGCGTCCACTGGGTAAATTCGCCGGGCAGCGCAATAAAATGATTATCGGGTAAAATGTCTAGCGCAATTGAATGTTGTGCACAAAGGTCTTTAATTGATTGAAGTACGGCGTAGTCACCGGGTAGCACGCAACGAATTTTTTCCGGCTTGTAGATTGTTAGCGTGTGGGTTAATGCATCGCAAAACGAATTGAATGCATCGTCCAGCGTTAAATACATCAGCGGAATTTTTTGCTGATTTAAGGTTTGCGCGAAATGGCGCATGGCACTAATGAACAACAAGCTGCGCTGTTGATGCGAAGGCGGTTGTAAACTCGCTTGCTTTACTTCCGCCATCCAAAACTGATCTTGTGCCGGGTCTGTGTCTGCAAAGATTAGGCTGGTCAGGTTGAGCTGGTCGCCCAAAATAATATTCAGATATCGACAAGGCTTGGGGCTAATCATGCAAGGCGCTACTCAGTCATTTTTTGTTTATTACGTTAGCCTTGCGAGTTTGTATCACACCAAAAGGTGTTTAATTAAAAAATGGGCAACGCCGTGGTTCGTGTTGGTAATCGTTTTTGCTGCATGAGGAAAAAGTTGCTGTAAGCGTGCTACGGCATTTTCCATCATAATGGGGTGCGCAACGGTTCTAAATAATTCTGCATCATTCATGCTATCCCCAAATGCCATGGTTTGGTGTAGCGGTTGCTCCATTTCTGCGAGGAGTAGTTTTAGCGCATCGCCTTTGGAAATATTTTTCTGCATGATTTCCAAATAATTATCATCAGAGAAAGTTACGTTTAATGATGCAGAAATATCAGGCGCGATTTGTTCTCGTAGCTTCAGAAGTTCACTGTGTTCGCCGTAAAATAAAATCTTTAATGCAGAAGCGGCAAGCATTTCCTCTTGGCTAGTGTGACGATAAAAAAATTGCGATGCTTGATGCGCTTTGAGCATAGCTTCGCAAGGTGCGCTCACTAACCATTCGCTGTGAGTATAAAGATTGGTATGAACATTAAATTGATTGCCTAGCCTAATCAGTGTTTCATTCGCGCTTAAGGGAAGATCTTGGCTGGCAATAAGCTCGCCCTGAGCATTGTGGATGTTTGCACCATTGCAGGTAATAGCAGCAATGTCACCGCCAAGCTGATCTATAAAGCAGCGAATATCCTTAATGTGTCTGCCAGTTGCGATGACTAAATTGGTGCCGCGTGTCTTTAACTTTTTGAGCGTCTGAACACTAATCTCAGCAAGTTCGTGTTGGTCATTTAGCAGCGTTCCATCCATATCGAAAATAAAGGTGTTGATAGTTTGGTAATCAGTTTTCATTGAGCATCCTCAATAGGCTTTAGGCAGATAGGGTATTATGACATCCAGGGTGTAAATAGGCAGAGAAATAACGAATTGAAGCTTGGAAAAAGATTACAAAACATTGAAGCGTTAGTTACCGCGCAATACGATCACATTTGGGATTGTTGTTGTGATCATGGCTTATTAGGCGCGGCGTTACTTGCCCGACAAGCGGCGCCCACAGTTCACTTTGTAGATGTTGTGCCCAAGCTTATGCAGGCGTTGGAAAATAAACTTGCGCATTTTTTTCCTAAGAATACATCTTCAACTTGGCAAGTACATTGTATGGATGTGTCCAAATTGCGTTTGCAGGAATTCAATGGAAAACATTTAGTTATTATTGCGGGCGTGGGCGGCGACCTAATGACTGAGTTAGTGAGTGCAATTTATCGACATAATTCGGGTGTAGATATAGATTTTCTACTGTGCCCCGTTCATCACCAATTCACATTGCGTAAGCAGTTAATTCAATTTGATTTTAATTTGTTAACCGAAAGGCTTGCGGTTGAAAATGAGCGATCTTATGAAATTTTGTTGGTAACCACGGCAGATAATTCTTCGTTGAAAATAAATCCCGTCGGCAGCTTAATATGGTGTGCAGAGACAGAGGCGCAGGTGAAAGTTGCCAAAGAGTATTTGCAAAAAACCATCGCCCACTATGAACGCATGCAATTACAGCCTCAAGTTGATGTGCTACCTATTCTTGAGGCTTACCGCGCAGTGAATATTGTTCAGTCTGCCTAGGGCTTAATCATCCAAGCCTTTGCCTGCGAGAATGTGCGGCATAGCTTTTTCAACGCGTGATGCGCGAGTTTTGGATTGCTTCGCCGACGAAAAGTGCAGCAAATAAGCGCGCTGCCTGCCGGGCGTTAAAGCAGCAAATGCTTTTTTAAGTGCAGAAGACCCATCGAGCTGTTGTTGAAATTCTTCGGGCACTTCAAACTCAGTTGTCTTTTTAAACTCAACACTTAAGCCCGATTTTTCTACCTGAATCGCTTCTTTCACATAGCTTTTTATGGTTGCTTGCAACTTAATGATTTCTTGTACATTCGTAAAGCGAAGTTGACGCGCCGCCTGCACATTCTCAGTTTGTTGAACCAAAATTGCTTTTGTATCTTTTAGCAAAGCACCTTTGAAAAATAACAGCGCGCAGTATTCTTTGAAGCCGTGAATTAAGACTATGTTGCTTTTTCCCAGTGTGTAGCAGGGTTGACCCCATTTAATGTCTTCGCTTAAATCACACGTAAGAATAATTGTGCGTAAGGCTTCAAATTCTTCGCGCCATTTTTTGGCATTGGTAACGAGGGCATCAACTTTTGGATTGGTTTCGCTCATAAACTCATCCTCCGTTCAACATGGGTTATTTAGGCAACATGGGTTATCTAGGATTGGTGTTGTAAATAATGTTGAGTTCTTCTGCGGCCAATTCAATTCCTTCCGCAGCTGCCTCTTGCAGCAGTTGCAAACCGCGCGCTTTTTGTTGTGCGTTTTGGTGGGTGCTGTAATAGAGATTAAAACCGTGCGTAAATTTGGAGTGCGCATGCCCTTGCGCAATTGCGCGTTCAAAATAGACGGAAGATTGTTCTTGCTCTGCCGCTAAATCGCCATAAAGGTAAAGCACGCCCAAGCGATAGGAGGCCTCTGCCAAGCCGCCTTCGGAAGCAATTTTTAACAGCTCGACGCTGCGCTTTTCAAAATCATCATCGCTTTCATTCATGCTTTCCAAACTGAAACTTGAATAGAGTAAAAGCGCATAGGGGTCGTTGATCTTGATAAGCGGTTCAATTAATTGATAAAGCGTTTCTACATCGCCGTCTTCCAATAATTGATCAGCTTGTTCTTTAAGATTTGTGTCCATATTTTGAGTTCTACTCAGGATTCATTGAATGGGGCGACTATATAGCGCAACAGGGTGGATTCCAACAAAATTAGGCGAACATAGGAAATAATCTTTACGCTTTTTATCCATCACCACAATTGCCTTTTTACCCTTCCCTGCCAAAATTGCCCTCCCGCTTCTTTTTCGGAATTTTCTATGTTGTCCCCCGATCAACCCGCTACACGTTTAGCAACGCGCCTGGCCTTTTTAGTGGCCGGTTTTGGTTATGCTTGCTGGGCTCCCTTGGTTCCTTTCGCGCAAAAGCGGCTGGCGGTTGATGATGGCATTTTGGGTTTGCTGCTCTTGTGTATTGGCGTGGGTTCTATTGCGGCCATGTTGGTAACCGGGCCTTTGTCGTCGCGCTACGGTAGCAAGCCAATTATTGTGGCGAGCGGTTTTGGCTTGCTTGGTATTTTGCCGTTTTTGCCCTTGGTGGATACACCCTTGATGCTCGGGCTTGCGCTCTTAATTTTCGGTGCGTCACTCGGCTCTTTGGATGTATCTATGAATGTGCATGCCGTTGAAGTAGAGCGTGCATCGGGCAAACCTTTGATGTCGGGCTTCCACGGCTTGTTTAGCGCCGGCGCATTTGCGGGTGCAGGTTTAATGACGTTTTTGTTGTCGATAAATGTCAGCGCTTTTGTCGGTACACTTTTATGTTCGACGCTCATGACAGTTGCAATGTTGCTGGCGTGGCCACGTTTATTAACCGCTGTCAAAGCTGGCGATGGCCCGCTGTTTGTTTTGCCAAAAGGATTTGTGTTGTTGCTTGCGGGTTTAGCGGCGGCGACATTTTTAGTAGAAGGCGCATTGCTGGATTGGGGCGCATTGTTAATGATTGGCAAAGGCCATGTCAGCGAAGCGCAAGGCGGTTTGGGCTATATGGTATTTTCAATTGCCATGATTATTGGTCGCTTTAATGGCGATAGAATTACTGCAGGTTTGGGGGATAAAAAAGTTTTTTTCTGGGGCGGAATCATTGCCGTCACGGGTTTTGTATTTTTATTAGCAAGCTCAATCACCATTATTTCTCTCTGCGGATTTTTATTGATTGGCTTGGGCGCTTCTAATTTAGTGCCGGTACTTTTTCGTCGCGCAGGAACTCAACAAGCTATGCCAGCGGCGCTTGCGATTGGCGCAATGTCCACCATGGGTTATGTGGGAATTTTAGCGGGGCCTGCCTGCGTTGGATTTGTCGCCAAGGCTATTGGTTTGGCTTCAGCATTTTGGATACTTGCAGGGCTTATGTGTTTGGTGCCCATTTGTGCGCGTATGGTTACTCGTGAGTAGCAGAAAATAGTTAGGCGAGAAAAGAAGAAAAATACTTAGGTTTTAGGTGCGTGTTGATTTGAAAGCAATCAGCAAACCCGATGCGGCAACAATCAACATACCTAAAATACTTAAATGATCGGGCGTGCTATCGAAAATCAACCAGCCTAAAAGAGCGGCCCACAAAAGTTGTAAGTAGTTGACCGGCGCGAGCAGCGATGCAGGTGCAAAGCGAAACGCAAAAGTGAACAGGTAATGCCCCAAGCCGCCGGATACACCCATCACCAAAAACAAAACCAGTTCCAAATTAGTCGGTGTTTTGTGTTCCCAAAACCACGGCAGCGCCAAACCAAAACAAATCGAGCCCACGAGTGCGGTGTAGAACAAAAGTGTGATTGTTTTTTCAGAGCTGGCTAAAACCCGCGATAAAATTTGATAGCTGGTGTTCGCCAGTACGCCGAGTAGCGCGAATAAAATTCCAAAGGTATCCAAGCCGCCACCGGGTCGCGCAATTAATAACACGCCCATAAAACCGCCAATGGCTGCAACCCAGCCCAAGGTTCCAATCCGCTCACCCAATAAAGGGCTCGCCAATAAAACCACTAACATAGGCGCAAGAAAATTGATCGCGGTAGTTTCTGCGAGTGGCATGCGTTGCAAGGCCAAGCCCACAAACAGCGATGCAAAACTGAGCGAAACCGCACGCACAATGACAAGCCCAGTGCGCTGGGTTTTAATCAGGCGATTGGAATGACGTGGCGCTAGTACAACAAACATTAAAAAGCATTGCGTGATGTAACGCATGGCAACCACAAAAGGGACATTGAAGTGATGAGCCAAGTATTTTGTGGACGAATCCATACATGCAAAAAGCAATAAACCGGATGCGGCGAGCAGAAAACCTTTAAATGCATGTTGCGGATGGGACGTATGTGTGACAGTGAAATGTTGGCTCGCGGGAGAACTGCTCATTGGATGATCCATAATTGCGCCAAGGTTTCGCGAGCCAATAGATATTTGGGGCGAAGCGATCTATTAAACAAAACACGCACCCATAAATCAAATGATTATTATGAAAAATATGATAAAAGTTGCGAGCATTTGGCTCGCAACCTAGACATTAAATAGCAACCTAAGGCAAATCAAATACTAAGGCTTTTACGGGTTGATCCAGCGCTGTCAGTTGCAACTCATTGATGTCTGCGATTTTTGCGCCATCGCCGGGTTTTACAATTTGGTTTTCAATTTGTAATTCACCGTCAATCACATGCACGTAATAGTGACGCTGTTCTGAAGCCGCCAATTTCACGTGCTGGTCGCTCGCTAAAATGAGTTGATACAAGCGCGCATCTTGCTTAATCACCATGCTGCCGTCTTTTCCATCCGGGCTGGCAACCAGTGTTAAACCTTGTTGCTGGCCAAAATCTTTTTGCTGGTAACCGGGTGTTTGTCCGTAAACATTCGGTTGAATCCAAATTTGCAAAAAGTGCAGCTCTTTGGTGATGGACGGATTAAATTCGCTGTGGCGAATTCCACTGCCCGCCGACATCAACTGAAACTCACCCGGTGGCAAAGTTGCCACATTGCCTTCGCTATCTTTGTGGGCAATTTCGCCCTTCAATACATAGCTAATAATTTCCATATCGCGGTGGCCGTGGGTTTGGAAACCGGCATCAGGCGCAACCCGGTCATCGTTAATCACGCGCAGCGCTGAAAAGCCCATATGTTGTTCGTCGTAATAGTTACCGAATGAAAATGTGTGTTGGCTTTTCAGCCAACCGAAGTCGGCGCTACCGCGTTGGTTACTGCGTCTGATACTGATCATAGGTCACCTCAATTTTGTAGACGGCGCTGTTCATTTTAGCGCCGCGATTTCCATGGTTTATTTGTTGGCAATAAGACTATCAACACTAGCACGACCGCCGCCGGAAACGAGTAAGGATACTGCAACCGCAAATAAGGCTAGCGCATATTCGTAACCGTTATTGGCCATAAACAAGCCGTTGTGGATATGTACGGAGAAAATCGCCACCAACATAGTGAAAGCGACTACCAATGCGGCTGGGCGAGTTAACAAACCCAATACCAGCAGAAGACCGCCAAAAAACTCTGCTGAGCCTGAAAGTGCTGCCATCAACACCCCTGGTTCAAGGCCGATAGAGACCATCCACTTGCCGGTACCTTCAAGGCCGTAGCCGCCCAACCAGCCAAAAAGTTTTTGCGAGCCGTGCGCGGCTAGCGTAAGGCCTACAGGAATACGCAAAGCCAAAGGTGCAAAGCTGTTTTGGGTGGTGAGAATCTTGGTTAATTTGCTCATGATCTAACTCCGAAAATAGTGAAAGGTTTGGGTTCTGTTCGCGTTGGCGTTTTGAAATTCATTCGCCTGAATTCTCGTGCGCCTCACTTATTGATCACTTTAGGCTTGTACTGACTAACAAAAAAGCGGAAGATTTTGAGCTATTAGTTCAAATTTTTTGAACAGTCGATGTTGAGGTAAAAATGCAGCACCCCATTACCCTAGAAGCCTTGAGAGTGCTTGATGCCATTGACCGAAAAGGCAGTTTTGGTGCAGCGGCCGATGCCCTATTCAAAGTGCCATCCGCGCTTAGTTACA
Organism: Cellvibrionaceae bacterium; assembly: GCA_021151525.1. Lineage (GTDB taxonomy): Bacteria > Pseudomonadota > Gammaproteobacteria > Pseudomonadales > Cellvibrionaceae > Cellvibrio. The sequence goes on from JAGKXD010000003.1 coordinate 11,652, forward strand.
CCATTCAAAAGCTAGAATCAGATCTTGAAATCAGTATTTTTGATCGTTCAAAGCAGCGTGCGCAGCTGACAACTGCCGGTAGGCTGTTGTTGGAACAGGGGCGGCAACTTCTGCAGGCCGCCAATGCGATTGAAGAGGCGGTGCAGCAGTTGGAGTCGGGGTGGGAAACGCAACTGCGTATCGCCAAAGATACGATTCTGCCGCTCGCACCCTTGCTCCAACAGGTCAATGCCTTCAACCAACTCGATAAGCGCGTGGCGATTACGCTCGCTGAAGAAGTACTTGGCGGGACTTGGGATGCACTTATCGCCGAGCGCTGCGACCTCGCCTTGGGCGCAAGCGGTGATTTACCCAAAGGCGTGCTTGAGTACCGGGTGATGGGCGAAGTTGAATTCGTGTTTGCGGTAGCGCGTGAACATCCTTTGTGTTTGCATAAGGGCCCGGTAGACGCCGCAGCCATTCGCGCATTCCCCACCATTGTCGCCGCCGATTCGTCGCTGACTGCACCGGGGCGATCATCCGGTTTATTGGAGAGCCGCCAAACGATTCGCGTCGCCAACGCTGCCGCAAAAATTCAGGCGCAAGTGATGGGCGTAGGTGTGGGATTCTTAGGGCGACATCTAATCAAAAATGAGTTGGCGAATGGTGATTTAGTTGCGCTTGAATGCACGGTGCCGCGCCCGAAGATTCCCGTCTATATGGCGTGGCGCAAAGAAAATAAAGGTAAGGCTTTGGCGTGGTTTGTTGAAGCTTGTCTCGCCGCCGATTGGTTTTAACATGTGTTAGTGATAGACCTATTCTCGTGTTAGTTGCGAAAGAGTTTTCAAAGTAAACATAAACTTTTTAACAGGGAGAAAATGATGAAACACCTTATAGCCGCACTTCTATTTTCATGGCTGAGTTGCACAGCCTTAGCCACCGAATATCTCACCCCCTCTGATCGCGTGTTGAATTCACTTCAAGTGCGCGCATCGCCCGATGCAAACAGTGCTGTGCTTGGCCAACTTAATGTTGGCGACGAATTAGAATATTTGGGTTCAATTCCTTATTGGCACAAAGTCAGGTTTAGCCCGCGTAAAATTGGCTACGTTAGCAAAGCTTGGTCAGAAATTATTGATCACGAATTAACAGATAAAGTTGACACCAGTTTAGTTGATAGCAACTTTAAAAATTTTTATGTAGATGTTGTCGATGTGGGAACAGGTTTGGCCATGTGGATTCACAATGATAATTTCAACGTGATTTACGACGGTGGCACCCAAGATGACGGCGCACGCTTTCCCAACAATCGCTTAATTAATTTTATTCAATATCACCAGCCCAATTTAAAACGTATTGACCACTTAATTGTGAGTCATCCCCATAAGGACCATATAAGTTTGCTGCCCGATGTATTGAATAATTTTCACGTAAACAATGTGTGGGATTCAGGCGCTGATTACGATTCGTGTATTTATGCAGAGTTTTTATCGGCAGTGAAAAAATCAGATGCGGAGTATCACACGGCCACCAATAACTTTGGCGTTAAAAATATCTCTATGAATCTTGGCTCCAGCTGTCAATTTCCAAGTGCGATTAAATTGAATTATGGCAGCCGTATTAATACCGAAGAAAAAATTATGCTAGATAAAAATATCAGCATTCAATTTTTATATGCGACAGCAGAACATCGCGATGATGTGAATGAAAACAGTTTGGTGGTTAAATTAGTGGTTGGCAAAAATACATTTTTATTGATGGGCGATGCTGAAGGCGGCGCTCGTTCAAAATGGTTGGCCAATGCAGCACCGGAAAAAAATACCATTGAGGCAGATTTGTTGGAATGTTGCAAAGCCGATTTGAAAGCAGATGTATTAATTGCGGGGCACCACGGTAGCACCACATCATCACGCCGCTTATTTTTGGATGCGGTTGGTGCACATTATTTCGCAATTTCATCGGGCCCGTTTAAATACAGCGGCGTAACACTGCCCGATCAAGAAATTGTGACTGAATTAAGTAAACGCGGCCAATTGTTCAGCACCACAAAAGACGATGCAGCCTGTTTAACCAATGCGGCAAAAATAGGAACCGATGCGGACAATACCGTAGGGGGTTGTAGTAACGTGAGATTTATTATTGGGCATTCTGGTGTGGTAGGAGATTTTTACGCTCCACACGAATAGGTAAATCACAAGGCGTTGATTGCGGGCATTGAATATTGAATGCCCGCAGTCATATCATGGTTTTGCGTGATTAGCAGATTGAATGACGCTTAACGATTAAATTTTTTGTGTAATGCCGCTTCAACAGGTTTTGCAACAAACTGACTGACATCGCCACCCAAAAAGGCAATTTCGCGAACAATGGACGACGAAATATAAGAGAGATGTTCCGCAGGCGTTAAAAACAAACTTTCCATAGTGGGCGCCAAGGCGCGGTTCATATTTGCCAATTGGAATTCGTATTCAAAATCCGATACTGCGCGCAAACCACGCAATACAGCTTGTGCTTGTTGCTGACGAACAAATTCCACCAACAAAATATCAAAACCACAGACTTCCACGTTGGGCAAATGCGCCAAGGTCTCTTGCGCTAAAGCAACGCGCTCTTCCAACGTAAACAAGGGATTTTTACGGTTGCTAGCGGCCACGGCAACCACAACCCGATCAAATAAGCGGCAGGCGCGCTCTACCAAATCTATATGACCGTTGGTAATGGGGTCAAATGTACCGGGATAAACCACTTTGCGCATGGGAATTTCTCTCGAGAGCTTATTGTGGGCGGCATAGTAAACAATTTGTACCTGAAGTACAAAAAGCAACACCATTAAGGCTCACAAAGTATAGGCGGCTTTCGTCTAGTGGGTGGGCGATCAGGCCTGTGTAGCCATCAAATTTGGCAAGACCTGTTTGGCGGTTAGTTGCTGAAGTCGGCTTTTAGCTAAATCGAATTAAAATAAATTTTTAAGCGCTAATTGATAAGAGTTTTTTGTTATTTCTATTGCATTCTCGAATTAAACACTTATTGATCTGAATGATGAAAAACCTATTCCAAAATGGTTTTTTGAGGCTGTGAGCCACGTCACCTTTTCTTTTTTTGCAAAATCCAACTTCTTCTACAATGAAGAGACTTGTTATGAGTAATTTTCTCTTTATTCGGTAAATTTAATAATTGTGCGCCCTAACTGATTTTCAGTCATAAGCGTGTAATTTGTGGAGGATAGCAGTGAACAAATCAACCTCAACTCGTCTTGGTCAAATTCTTTTAGATAAAGGGTTGGTAACTGCTGAGCAGTTAGAAATTGCCATCAAAGAGCAGCAAAAGCGTCGTCAGTTGCTTGATCCTTTTGATGAGAACTTGGGCGTAAATTCATCCTTAGGTGAAATCTTAATTGAATTGGGTTTTATCGATCGCCTGCAATTGAAACGTGGCCTTAACTGGCAAATGATGTTGCGCAAAATGGCAATCGTCATGTCTTTCTGCGCGCCTCTGATGACCGTGAGCTATGGGGCTGCCGCAGGGACTAATGCGCGCCCAGCCTTTACGACCGAAACAAGTGCATCAAGCGTTGCTCCAAAAGCTACGCCTGCGTTTACAAAAACGTCCAGTAGTTCTTCGTCGATTGCATCGTCTTCGCGTTCGCGGGCGAGTAGTCTGAGATCTTCCAGTAGTAGTTCATCGGCAACGAGTTCAATCCTTAGCAGCATTGGAAAATCATCGGCATCATCGAATGCGTTCGCCGCGGTTGATACAGCGGTACCGAGTGCGCCAGAAAAAATCACGGTTATGTTGGCGGAGAGTAGTCGGGTATTTCTTGCTTGGACTGCTGCCACCGATAATGTTGGGGTAATGCGTTATAAAATCTATCGCGATCAAGTAGAGATAGATGTTGTGAGTGGCCTTGAAAATTCCTATGTTGATTTTAATGTTGCGGCAGAAAAAAGCTATTTGTACGGCATTAGTGCGGGCGATGAGGCAGGTAATTGGTCGCCTATCAAATCTGTTTTTGTGAAAACGGCGGCTGCGCCACCAGGTCAGGAAATTAAAAGTTCATCGTCGTCATCAAAAGTGAGTTCAATCGCCTCTTCAGCTAGTAGCATCATCTCCTCGGCCAGTAGCGCTGCAAGCGTTTCATCGGTAGCAAGCTCGGCGAATTCTTCGGCATTGCCAAACTCTAGTGCGGCCAGTGTTTCGTCGCGGTCTTCCGCGGTATCCAGTACCTCTGTATCAGCACCTGCAAGCTCAGTAGGTTCTTCGTCATCAGCCGCTAATTCCAGTGTTGCAAGTCTTTCGTCGTCAAGCCGTTCTTTGGCATCGTCTTCCAGTCGCTCTTCCGCTGCCAGTAGCTCAAGCCTAAGTGCTAACCCTAATGGATCTGCCGTTTCCGGCCCCGTAAGTTTTAGCTGGCTTGCACCAGATCTAAGGGAAAATGGTATCGCTTTAGATATCACGGAAATAGGCGGATACGAGTTCCGCTATCGTAAATCAACGGACAATATTTACACCTACGTGACCATCAATGATGCGTGGACGAATTACTACAATTTTTCTTGGTTGGAAGGCACCTACATTTTCCAAATTGCCGCTTTCGACAAAAACGGCCTCTACAGCAATTTTGTGGATTTAGCGCCGCATTAAGCCCTAAGATTGCTCGCGATAAAACAGCCGGTAGCTCACCGCGCCGGCGTGTTTATCGCGGTGCAGTTGCCAGTTGATGGGCGGCGCGTACTGATCGTCGCGGCCTGATTCGATATAAATAGTCGCGTTATCCGCTAACCAATTTCCCGCCTCTAAAGCCTCGATCACTGCCTGCCAGAGTTTTAACTGAAATGGCGGATCGATAAAAATGATGTGATAGGGTTCGTCCGAATTGCCCTTGCGCAACAACTCCATAATATCGGCGTTGAGAATGCGACCAGTTTCGTCTTTGAGTATTGCAAGATTAGCTTTGAGTTGTGCTGCCGCTTTGCTATCGCGTTCAACCATCACACTCGCCGCTGCGCCGCGCGACAAGGCTTCAATGCCCAGCGCGCCGGAACCGGCAAACAAATCCAAACAGCGTGCGCCTTGAATCTCTGGTGCCAACCAATTGAACAAGGTTTCGCGAATACGGTCGCCCGTGGGGCGCAGGCCTTCCACATCGGGAAACGCCAGCTTGCGGCCACGCCAAAGGCCGCCAATGATGCGAAGTTGATTGTTTGCAGAGGTCTTAGGCGATGGTCGCGCAGATTTCAAGGCTTAAATTCCAAATCTTAAAATAGCAGTGTGGGTATTTAATGATAGGATAACGGTTTTTACAGCTCCCCGTTCTGTTAATCCAGAATTATTGAAGAATCTGCAACCTATGTTTTCCAAGTTTTTTAAGAAGTCCGAGCCCAAAGCCGATGAAACACCGGCGGTAGAAGCCCCTATTGCGGCCACCGCGCCCGAGTCAGTACCAACGCCTAGCTCTACAAGTGTGCCCACAGAAGCTCCCGCGAAGCTCGGCTTTTTTGCGCGTATCAAACAAGGCTTGAGCCGTACCAGCAGCAATTTTGCGCAGGGTTTGGGCAATTTGATTCTCGGCCGCAAAACTATCGACGATGATTTGTTTGAAGAGCTTGAGTCACAACTGCTGGTTGCTGATGTCGGTTTGGACGCAACTACCGAGATCATCAACAACCTCACCCAAGCTGTCGCCCGCAAACAACTGGCTGACGGCGATGCCCTCTATGCCGCCCTGCGCGAGCAACTCGCGATTTTGTTGCGTCCCGTTGAAAAGCCCTTGGTGGTTGAAAGCCGTGTTGTTGAAGGTGTTAAAAAGCCCTATGTGATTTTGGTGGTGGGCGTAAATGGCGTGGGTAAAACTACGACTATCGGCAAGCTGGCTAAGCGTCTGCAAGGCGAGGGTAAAAAGGTTATTTTGGCTGCAGGCGATACCTTCCGAGCGGCTGCTGTTGAGCAGTTGCAAGTGTGGGGCGAGCGCAACAAGGTTCCGGTGATCGCCCAGCACACAGGGGCAGATTCCGCCTCGGTTATTTACGATGCCCTGCAAGCAGCGCAAGCGCGCGGTTTGGATGTATTGATTGCCGATACTGCTGGCCGTTTACACAACAAAGATCACCTGATGGATGAACTCGCCAAAGTGAAACGAGTCTTGGCTAAGCTGGATGCTGGCGCGCCTGACGAAGTGCTCTTAGTTTTGGATGCAGGCACAGGCCAGAATGCAGTTAACCAAGCGCAACAATTTATCGAAGCCGCTGGGGTGACCGGATTGGCGCTCACCAAGCTCGATGGCACTGCTAAAGGCGGTGTGATTTTCGCGCTGAGCAAGAAATTTGGTTTACCGGTGCGTTTTATCGGTGTGGGTGAAGGTATAGATGATTTGCAGCCTTTCGCCGCCGACGCCTTTATTGAAGCGCTGTTCACTACTCAAGAAGCTTAATTTTTTAAAAAAGCTTAATTAATAAAACACATTCAAGGAGCCTGCGTGATACGTTTTGACAACGTCAGCAAACGCTACGACAACGGTTTTGAAGCGCTTTCGCGCATCAGTTTTTCCGTAGAGCCGGGTGAAATGCTGTTTTTAACCGGCCATTCGGGTGCTGGTAAAAGTACGCTTATGAAGCTGATTATGCAGATGGAGCGCCCCAGTAATGGCCAAATCATGGTGGATGGCCATGATCTCAATCGCATGTCTTCCAGTCAGATTCCCTACTATCGCCGTAATATCGGCGTAGTTTTCCAAAATCACCAATTGCTGTTTGATCGCAGCGTGTTTGATAACGTTGCTTTGCCGCTGCAAATCGCCGGCTTGCCTCATCACGAAATTGGCAAGCGTGTGCGCGCCGCGCTCGATAAAGTCAGCCTGCTCGAAAAAGAGCGTTTGAACCCGATTGTGCTATCCGGCGGTGAGCAACAACGTGTGGGTATTGCCCGTGCCGTAGTGAATAAACCGACTATGCTGCTCGCGGATGAACCAACAGGAAATCTCGATCCGGAATTATCAGAGGAGATAATGACATTATTTCGCCAGTTCAACGAAGTTGGCGTCACGATTATGATCGCCAGCCATGATGTTGAACTGCTGAAACGCATGAACAAGCGCATCCTCGGCTTGGTGGAAGGCAAACTTGTACATGACGGGGTGCTCTGGTGAAATCAAAACGTCCCTCAGTCACGGGCAATCGCCCCAGTACACGCCCATCTACCGGTGCCACCCGTGGTGCTACGGTTACGCGTCGCCCAGAGCGAGCGCCTGAGCCTGAACCCGCCAACCGCCATCACGGTGCTGTGCAAAGCAAGGTGCGCTTGGCGGACAAGTTTGATGCCTACTTTGCGCACCACAGCACTTCGGCTATCGACAGCCTTATGCGTTTGCTGGAAACCCCGTTCCAAAGTTTGATGACTTGGTTGGTGATTGCGATTGCGGTGGCTATTCCTGCCGCGCTCTACATCGGCTTCGCTAACTTGCAACAGTTGGGTGAAAGCTGGGAGGGCTCCAGTCAAGTATCCGTATTCCTGAAACCCGAAACGACGGACACCCGCGCGGAAGAAATGCGCGCCAAGCTCGCAGCTCGCGCAGATATTGCCAAAGTGGTTTACGTTTCACCTGCGCAGGGCTTGGCGGAGTTCAAAGCCCAATCTGGCTTGGGCGAAGTGGTCGATAGTTTGGAGAAAAACCCCCTCCCTGGCACTTTATTAGTCACCCCTCGCTTGCAAAATGGCAGTGACGCCGCCATAACGTCACTTGAACAATCTTTGCTCGCCGACCCAGCGGTAGCCGATGTGCGTTTGGATATGCAGTGGGTCAAACGCTTGCAGCAATTGATGGTGTTGGGTAAGAAGCTGGTATTTGGTCTCGGTGGTCTTTTGGCGCTGGGCGTGTTGTTGGTGATTGGCAACACCATTCGCCTCGCCATTGAAAACCGTCGCGATGAAATTTTGGTGGTAAAGCTGGTCGGTGGAACCGATTCCTACGTAGCGCGCCCCTTTCTCTACACGGGTTTGTGGTACGGAATTGGCGGTGGCTTGCTGGCCTTGGTGGTCTTGGGAATTGGCTTCTTTTGGATGTCGAGCACCGTAGACCAACTCGCGGCGCTCTACCAAAGCAACTTCCGCCTGCAAGGCTTGGGGTTGTTTGGCAGTATGCAATTGGTGTTGTTAGCGGGCGTTACTGGTTTGCTCGGAGCGTGGATTGCTGTCGTCAGACATCTCATCCAGATCCAGCCACGTTGACCTATATCAAGTGAAAAGCATGACAAGGGTCACTTGTGAAACTTTCGGCCAGATAGCACTCTAAAATAACTAGTGCTAGACTCCATTTCCCAGAGTCCGGCGCGATTGAACTTAACGAGCTCCGGCTCGTCTGAAAGCTGAATTTAGTTGTACCTAATTGTTGTAGAACCAAATGGTTCACTGGAGAAATTACATGAGCACAAGCACAAGTCTGCAGCCCACTGGCGTACTCGCCCCCGGCGCAAACCTGAACGCCTATGTTCAAGCGGTTAGCGCTTTTTCTATCCTCACCGTTGATGAAGAACAAGAGTTAGCCAAAGACCTGTATTTCAACGGCAACCTCGACGCTGCGCGTAAATTGGTTATGGCGCATTTGCGTTTCGTCGTCCATATCGCCCGCTCTTACAACGGTTACGGCCTGCCTTTGGGTGATTTGGTACAAGAAGGCAACGTCGGCTTGATGAAAGCGGTAAAACGCTTTAACCCTGATAAAGGCGTACGTCTGGTGTCCTTCGCCGTGCACTGGATCAAAGCCGAAATCCACGAATTTATTTTGAAAAACTGGCGCATTGTTAAAATCGCCACCACCAAAGCGCAACGCAAATTGTTCTTCAACTTGCGCGGTGCGAAAAAACGTTTGGCATGGTTGAGCAACGATGAAGCCGCAGCCGTAGCGCAAGATTTAGGTGTAGACATCAAACAAGTGCGCGAAATGGAAGGCCGTTTGGCCTCCTACGATGCCGGTTTTGATGCTGACGAAGATGACGAAGACAGCGCCTATGTAGCGCCAGCGCATTATCTGGAAGACAACCGCTATGATCCAGCGGTGCGTTTGGAAGAATCCAACTGGGAAGAGTCCAACGTAAACGGTTTGGAATTGGCCATGCAAAAACTCGACGACCGCAGCCGCGCAATCCTGCAACGCCGCTGGTTGAACGACGACAAGGCAACCTTGCATGACTTGGCGGCCGAATATGGTGTTTCAGCCGAGCGTATTCGCCAGCTGGAAAAAAATGCCATGAACAAAGTGAAAACCATGATGCTGGAAGCCTAATCCCTTCTGGACTCACCAAAAAAGCCGCGCCTAGCGCGGCTTTTTTGTTTTTCGGACGTTGAAAATCTGTAGCCCGTAAGGAATGAAATGCATTACGGGTAATCCCCGTATTACGCTAGGCTCCATACGGGCCACACCAATACACATTTGGATTCTCAAGTGTGGCTACTTGTTGTACTGTTGCCCTGTGCTGGTTCGCTGTGAACCGTTTCGATTATGCGGCGTCCTCAAAATTAGAAAGAAAAGGATTCAAATGCAGCGATTACTTTTAAGGTTTGTTGCAATGAGTGGCTGGCTGGTTGCTTTAGTGGGAGCGCTCGCCAGTCACACACTAAGTGCAGCGCCAGCTGAACGCCTAGTGCTGCCCATAGGTATTTACAACACTCAGGTTTTACCGCCCGCCCTAGCCGCTAAAGTCAGCAAATGCCCTGAGCCGCGCGGCTTTAATTTCGATAACAATCAAGTTCTTGCCGAACTTGTGTTGCTTTGCAGTGCACTCAAAGCCGGTGGCTTAAACCCGCAATTGGATTTTAAAAATACTGACGATTATTGGCGGATCATCACCAACGCTAGCGATGGCCAAACCGTGATGCCCGGGTTTGTGGTTTGGCGCGACGATATCAACAATGAGCTGTTTTATGTGTCTGAACCTGTGCTCAAAAAAAAGGAATACACCAAGGGAATCTATACCTCGGTAAGCCGCAAAAATTTACTGCAAGTGCGCCATGTGGAGCGATTAAAAGACCATTCGGTGGCTGCTAATCCAAACTGGGAGCATGATAGCGCCGAAATCAAATGTCTCGGATTAAAGCCGATCAATGGTCCCTTCAATCCCATCTCCATGGCAAGAATGGTAGCCGCTGAGCGCGCTGATTTTTTGCTGTATCCCTTTTTTAAAACGCCAGATTTAAAAGGCACGTTAGATGATGTGAACTTGGCTCCGCTTCCTGGTGTTAAAGTGGCATTTAATGATTCGCTGCATTTTATTGTGAGTAAGAAGCGTGAGCAGGGCGCACTTGTCTACGCCGCTTTGCAAAAGGGGTTGGCAAAGCTGCGAGCCGATGGGACGGTTCATTATGTTTATGAGCAAATCGGGTTCTTTAATCCCCATGTTAAAAACTGGCAAGAGCTAGGATGTAAAACAACACAATGATAAGTTTCCCCCGATTTTTACTTGCCAGCGCAGCCCTAAGCGGATTTTTGGCAGTTTCATTGGGCGCTTTTGCGGCCCATGGATTGAAAAATCATCTCGCTCCGGAATCTCTCGCCACCTGGCAAACCGGTGTGCAATACCAGATGTACCACGCCCTTGCCTTACTTGCAGTCGGCTTGTTTTACCAAAGCCATGCATCAAAAGCCTTAAAGCTGAGCGGTTTAGCCTTTATACTGGGCAGCTTTTTATTCAGCGGTAGTTTGTACGTGCTAGCGTCGGGCGCACCAAAAATGCTTGGCATGATCACGCCACTGGGCGGATTGAGCTTTTTGGTGGGCTGGTTAGCGCTGGTTGTGCAGGCTTTGCGCCGCTAAATTTTCTGATTTTTATTGCTTGGTATTTATGTCTGATTCCCTAGAGTTTATCGCCCCCGTTGCCGACGGTGAGGAAGGCTTTTTAATTAAGCCTGAGTTCAAGCCCAAATCTATCCGTAGCTTTGTGATTCGTGCTGGCCGCATTACCAGTGGCCAGAAAGCAGCGTTTGACAGCTGGTGGCCAACTTACGGTTTGAGCCTCTACAAAGGCCCGATCAACCCAACCGAGATTTTTGGCCGAGTGGCGCCGCTAGTGCTGGAAATTGGTTTCGGTATGGGCGATTCGCTGTTGGAAATGGTGAAAAACGAACCGGATAAAGATTTCATCGGCATTGAAGTGCACCCGCCGGGTGTTGGAAAGCTCATTAATGAAGCGGGTAAAGCAGGCGTAAAAAACCTGCGTGTCTACATGGCTGACGCCATGGATGTGCTTGAAGATTGTATTCCTGACGCGTCCATCGACCGCTTGCAATTGTATTTTCCTGATCCTTGGCACAAGAAAAAGCACAATAAACGTCGCATAGTTCAACCGGCTTTTGTTCAAAAATTGCGCCCAAAATTGAAGCTGGGCGGTGTGTTCCACATGGCGACTGATTGGCAGCCTTATGCTGAGCACATGCTGGAAGTTATGAACAGCGCCGAAAACTATGCTAACCTCGCAGTTGGAAACGGTTACAGTACGCGACCTGAATATCGCCCAATTACCAAATTTGAGAAGCGCGGCGAGCGACTGGGTCACGGTGTGTGGGATTTATTGTTTCAACATCATTCATAATTTGTTAAGGTGTCGCCCCTAAGAATAACGATGAAACGGATTTTAAGACTGCTCAATTAGCAAAATCGGCATTAAAAGCCAACTAATTAGAAAAACGGTAATTAAAAAATAGGATCGACCGACCAGCAGTTACCGGATGATCAATCGTTATAAATAGCTATTTTATGGAGACTCAAAAATGGCACAACACACACGCGTAAAACTCTTATCTGCCGTAGTAGCCACCCTGATTTCTTCAGGCGTATTGGCAGACAATCACAAATTTGAAGTACAAGTAGGCGTAGGCCGCGATTTCTTTGAAGAATCAAGAGACGATGCCACTGTAGGCAGCTTGGGTTTCGGCTACGTTGCTAACAAAAACTGGACCTTGGAAGCTGTTGCCAGCGGTTTCAGCACTCAAGAATCCAACACCGGTGTTGATATCAATGGCCGTCAATATCGTTTAGATGCGTTGTACAACATCGACACTACCAGCTTGTGGCGTCCATACGTTGCCTTCGGTGTGGGCGACCAGTCTTTGAAAGCCAAAGGCTTCAAAAACGACCGCGATACCTTGGTTAACTTGGGTGCCGGTTTGAAACACTCTTTGGGTGGTAACTGGGAATTCCGCAGCGACATCCGCGCCTTCAACAGCCTTGATCGCGAATACACTGATTTGGCAGTAAACGCTGGTATCAGCTACCTGTTTGGTGCTGAGCCTGTTAAAGCGGCTGCTCCGGTTATCGCTGCTCCTGCTCCAAAACCAGAAGTTGATACCGATGGCGACGGCGTGTTCGATTCTAAAGATCAATGCCCAGACACCCCAAAACAATACAAAGTTGACGCTGTTGGCTGCCCAATGGAATTGACCGAAACTGTTGCGGTGAAATTGGCGGTTAAGTTCGATACGGCTAAATCAATCGTGAAAGACCAATACGTTGATGACATTGGCAACTTGGCCAAGTTCATGAACCAATACGCTAACACTGTTGTGACCGTAGAAGGCCACACCGATAGCCAAGGTTCCGATGCATACAACGAGAAGTTGTCACAGCAACGTGCTGAAGCAGTGAAGCAAGTATTGGTTACCAAGTTTGGTATTGCGGCTGACCGCGTTACTGCCAAAGGTTTCGGCGAGTCCAAGCCAGTTGCGGATAACGCTACTGCTGCAGGTCGTGAAGAAAACCGTCGCGTAGTAGGTGCTGTTTCTACTGACGTGAAAAAGAAACAAACCAAGTAATTGGTGATGTTTGAAAAAACCCGGCTTCGGCCGGGTTTTTTTATGGGCTTGAGTTAATTTGGAGTGACTCTGAAATAATCTACATCCACAAAGGATTTTCCTTTCTCTCCAATACTAAACAACCCCATTTGCGCACCTACCCAACGCCCCATGGCGGCGGTAAAGCTATCACCTAAGGGCGTGAAGGTATTGGCATCCAAACTATAAGCGAACTGGGTTTTGCCACCGCTACTCACCTTCATTCTCAGCGTGAGTTGTCGCCGGTTCAGCGGAATGCTGGCGAGTGTTTGTTCCGTGCAATTGCTCTCGGCTTTTCCGCATCTCACAAGCACGAGCTCTTGCCCCACATTGTTGGCCTTAACCCCAATCCATTGGTAGTCGAAACCGTACATAAGCAGGCCTGCGCTATCGCCGGCTTGCAGGTGCGATGTATCCAATGCAGTTGTAACCACAAAGTTTTCGGCGGGTAATTTTTGCAGCAGGAGCGAGGGCGTATCCCACAGGTTTTTATTTTGCGCGTAGCTCTCGTCCGCGACTACAAACAAGCGCAACTGGCCTTTGCGAGCGCTGAGCGAATACCAATCTGCTTTCCAGTTGGCATTCCACTGCCATTGGTAGCCGAGTTTGGGTGACGAAAACTCATCGCCAGTGGCAGGATTCTTGAGTGTGAATTTACCTGCGATAGGTTTCGCGTGTTTGACCACTGGCTCGCCTATGCCTGTATTGTTTTTGTCTTCGCCGATTACCGGCCAGTCGTTAAGCCAGTGCATGGGCTGCAGGTGGACTATGCGGCCATAGGCGCGCTTATCCTGAAAATGAAAAAACCAATCACTGCCGTCTTGAGCTTGCAACCATGCACCTTGGTGCGGGCCATTGGTGGGTGACTCACCCTGCTCCATCACAATTTTGTCTTCGTAAGGCCCCGCAATGCTTTTCGCACGGAACACCGATTGCCAGCCTGTTTCCACACCGCCAGCCGGCGCAAACACATAGTAGAAGCCATTGTGTTTGTAGAATTTGGGACCTTCGAGAGTTTTATAGTTGGTAATTTTGTTGCCATCTATAACGACTTTGCCTTTATCGTCGAGCATTGTGCTTGCATTGGGCGACATCTCGCGCAAAGTCAGCATATTGTTGATGCCGGCGCGGCTTTTTGCCCAAGCGTGCAGTAAATAGGCTTTGCCATCGTCATCCCAGAGCGGTGTTGGGTCGATAATCCCCTTGCCTGCCAGCAATAAATGCGGCGCACTCCAGGGACCGGCAAATTTTTCGGCGGTGATGACGTAAATCCCGAAGTCGGGATCGGGGTAGAAAATCCAGAATTTGCCATCGTGATAGCGCAGGCAGGGTGCCCAAACGCCTTTGCCGTGCTGGGGTTTGGCGAACACATCCAGAGGAATTTGCTGGGGCAACGCGTGGCCGACCAACTCCCAGTTCACCATATCCTTGGATTGCAGCAGCGGTAGGCCGGGGGCGCTGTTGAAGCTGGATGAAGTCATGTAAAACATATCGCCCACGCGAATGGCATCAGGGTCGGAATAGTCGGCGTGGATAACTGCGTTTTTATAAAAGCCATCGCCCAAATCGGGTTGCCATACGGCCTTGGTGCTTGATGTTTGGGTACTACAGCTGGTCAGGGTGGATGCGAGCAAAATGGTGAAGCTGAGCGTTCGGAGGTTCATCGGTTTACCTATATTGTTATGAGGTACAAACGAGCCGTTTCGATGGACGAAAGAGCTCGCTACTGCATTGCCGATGAGGTGTTGACGTTGAATCTTCCTGAAGGGGTGCGTGATAAGCGCGGCTTCAGGGTTCATATCTTGTTATAGGGTTATTGGCACTATATGCCAGCCAAAAGTCGTTATGCAACACGGTCACTGCATGAAATTGCTTTTAGACCACGTCTTAAAAAAGGCCTAGCGACAAAAATATTCCAAAATGAAAACGGTTACATAAAAAATTTTCCGATCTCAGGTTTACATAAAAAACATCATTCATGGATAAAAATGCCATCCTTGATGCTCAGTGCTTGGGGTTTTTAGGTTTGGGTTGGTGAGCGGGAAAGTAACATAAAGATAACTTTTTCTAGCTGTAATCGTTTTCTCACTAATTGTCCTATAAATGTAACCGGTTTCTGTTGTGTAGGTGTGTAGGTGAATTCAGGTGCTTTTTGATACTTTTTAAAATTCTTTAATTTTTGATTTTACTAGCTATTTAAACCAATAAATTAAACTATTTGTTAATTATTTTACAGTTTATGATTTTATTTTAAAATAAATATCCTTTTCGGAGTGCTTCAAATATCCCGCTTTTTAGTTGATTGACAAGCCTTTTCAGGGTTTGTATTACTGTGCGTACTCTGTGGTCATGAGGACGATTTTTGCATATTTGTATTACAAATTTGGAAAGATCTACCACAGCAAAAACCATAATAAAACGGGAGATAACAAGATGAGCAACGCCCAATCCTTTCAGAAAAAAGTAATGCCCCTGATGATTTCACTGGTCGCCGCCGGCGCTAGTGAACTGGTTATGGCGCAAACTGAGTCAGTAGAAGAAATTGTGGTTTCTGGCTACCGCGAGAGTTTGGCCAAAGCGCTGGACATCAAACGCAAAGACACCACCCAAGTAGACGCCATTGTGGCGGAAGACATTGGTAAGTTCCCCGATATGAACCTCGCGGAATCCCTGCAGCGCGTATCTGGCGTATCCATTGACCGCAGCGGCGGTGAGGGTCGCCAAATTTCTGTGCGCGGCCTAGGTTCAGATTTTACCCGCGTGCGCTTAAACGGCATGGAAGCACTTTCCACTGCTGGCCAAGGTTCAAGCGGGCCTAACAGAACTCGCGGTTTCGATTTCCAAACCTTCGCCTCTGAACTCTTCAGCGAAGTAAAAGTGAGTAAAACCCAAAACGCCGCTATGGACGAAGGTTCATTGGGCTCGACGGTCGATTTGCGCGCTGGCCGCCCCTTTGACTACAAAGGCTTTGCCGCCACCGCGAGCGTGCAAGGCACCTATAACGAGTTGACTGAAAAGGCTAATCCTCGCGTTTCGGCCTTGATTACCGACCAAAACGAAGATGGCACTTTTGGTGGATTGCTGTCGGCATCTTACAGCCAACGCAATATTGTCGAGCAGGGTTTCAACCCCATTCGCTTTGACTGGGGCAATGGCTCTGGTACAGGTGGCAACCTCAATACTGGCGGTGCTGTAACAACTACGGCTAACCCGAATGCCATGTACGGCTTCTGTACCCCCGTGGGTTACAAGGGTGTGCAAGTTCCGCGCAGTCCTTTGGCGGCGGAGTTGGGCAGCGCGACTAACCTTGCGCGCAACAATGGTTATGGCACCTTTGGTATTGATGCCAATAACTGCGCTACCGGCGTACCGCGCCCGGCCAATACCTCCGAAAATATTGCCGCCTATGAAACGGCCACCAATTCATGGATGCCACGCTACCCCGGCTGGCGCAGCACTACTCATGATTTGGAGCGTATGGGTATGACCGGCTCGCTGCAGTGGAAGCCGACCGATGCCACCCTTATCAACTTCGATATGCTCTACTCCAAGTACCACAAGGATTCGCGCGAAGATACGCTCGGCGCTAACTTGCACCGCGCAGTCAACATTGGCGGTAAAGCGCAAATTGTGGTTAAAAAAGCCGAAGTGGATGACAAGAATCGCCTGGTTTACGCCGAGTTCGACAATGTGGATTTCCGCACTGAATCTGCCCAAATTGAAGAGCAGACCACGTTCGCGCAATACAGCCTGAGCCTTGCGCACGACTTCAATGACAGCTGGCATATTGATGCGAGCTTGGGCACCTCTAGCTCCAAGTTTGATATGCCCAAAAACTCGCTGGTGAGTTTTGATAACACTAACCTTGACGGGTTTATTTGGGATGGGCGCGAGAGCTTGAAGTCACCCAAAATGACCTATCCCTTTGAGTTGACCAGCACCGATGCCTGGAAGTGGTTGGGTTATGGTGCAGTGCCTTTGAACAGCAACGGCAACCCCAAAGGTGTGAACATCAGCGAAATCCGTATCAACCCGCAAGCGGTGGATAACAGCTTCGACACGGGCAAAATCGACCTGGCCTACAAGCTGGATGACAGCATTAAAATCAGTGGCGGTTTGGCGCACAAAGATTATTTGATGGAGTCGCAAGAGTGGCGTCACATCAACTATGGCTTGGCGGCACAGGCTCTGCCCGCCGGTACAACAGTGGCGGATGTCAGCCAAATGTTGACCGGTTATGGCAAGGGTTTGAGCACGGCGCCAGATGCTTGGTTGGTGCCTGATTTTAATAAGGTTGCCAGTTTGCTGGGTATTTACGGCGAGACTGATACCGGCGTTCCCGGCGGCAACTACGCTTTGGCGAGCATTGGTCACTTCGGTGCCTCGGGCAACAATTACAGCGTGGAAGAGAAATCTACCAGTGCCTACCTGCAAGTGGATTTCACTGTGCCGGTATTAGGCCGCGATTTGCGCGGTAATATTGGTACGCGTTACACCAAGACGGATATTTCATCCAAAGGCTATACGCCTTGCGCTGCTACTCCTGCGATTGCCGCCACTGCAACAACACCTGCTGTGGCCGCCAAAGCGGCGGGTGATAACAATTGTACAGGCAGCGAAGAGTTCTACGGCGTAGCCAGCGCCAGTGCGACGCCCGGTTCACGCTTCTATGTGCCGGTTGAAGCCACTAACGAATACGATGATTGGTTGCCATCCCTGAACCTCGCGTGGGATTTAACGGACGATGTGGTCTTGCGTTTCGCTGCCGCCAAAACCATGGCGCGCCCCAATCTCAACACCTTGTCGCCCACCATCAGCGGTGTACCCACCACTTACACCAACGATGATGCGCTCTACACCATCAACGCCGGCAACCCGAAAGTTCAGCCCTACCGCGCAGACACTTATGACCTGAGCGCTGAATGGTACTTTGACGAAGGCGCAATGGTGTCGGGTGCGGTCTTCTATAAAGACATCAAGAGCTACATTCAACGCGTGCGCCAGGTCGTGACTTGGGATCAAACCGGCTGGCCTGTGGGCTTGTTGCCAAGTGGTTTCGACGGCAATGAAACCTTCGGTATCCAAAGTTACTACAACACCCCCGGCGGCCCACTCAAAGGCTACGAGCTGAGCTTCCAACAGCCGTTCAACTTCTTGCCCGGCATTTGGAAGCACTTTGGTGTGCAGGCGAACTACACGCACGTAGCATCACAAATTGATTACGTGCAGGCGAGCACGGTGAACAGCACTACCCGCGAAGTCACCACCACTTACACCAAAAACAATTTGGTGAACATGTCGCCTTCGTCTTACAACGCCACCTTCTACTATGACGATGGTAAATTCAGCGCGCGTATTTCGGCTGCGTTTAGAGATCGCTACCTGACTGCAATTTTGGTTCCGGAAGCGGGTGTTTATTTGGCATCAGCCGGTGGTGGCACTGTGTACACCGCTGACGTAACCGGCAAGCAAGCAACAACCAACGTTGACTTCAACATGTCGTACAACCTGAACGATCAAATCACTTTAACCTTCGCTGCCATCAACCTGACCGATCAGTTTGATGATGTGTATGGCGATTCTGAATTGATGGCTCCCAACAAATATACTCATACAGGTCGTGAATATACTTTAGGTGCGCGCTACAAGTTCTAATAGTTGATGACAACAATAAACGGCCAGCCGATGAATAATTGGCTGGCCGCTTTATTTTTCGGCGATAAAAACACGCAGGCTTAAATTGTGACAGCGGGAGTTGTTATTGCGTTATAAGTAGTTAAAATCGCGTTTCTGATTTCACTCATAAAAATACATAGGGACGTTTATGATCAAAACCCATCTGCAATTTTGCTTGTTGCTATTAACGCTCGCCGCTTCACTTTTCTCTCCAAGAATCTTCGCTGCAGAAGCCGATATTGAAGGTCTTTCAGATGATGACTGGCTGCTCATCACCTCCAAAAATTTCGAAATTGTCACTGACCTAAAAGAAGAAAAAGCGCGTCGCTTGATGCAAGACCTTGAAGCCTACCGCTATTTTTCTATCGACATGATGGGCTTAAACATGCTCGCCACTACCAAGCCGTTGCGAATTTTGGCCATTAGCGATACGGGCAATTTTAAAAAGCTCGGTCTGCCGGAAATGATGGCTGGCGTATTTTGTTTAACATCGCTTGGTTACACCGCCATTGCGAACGTTAGCGAATACAGCACAAATTCAAAAGCGGCGAGTTTTGGGCGTCAGGTTCTCTTTCATGAATACAACCATTTCTTAATGCGCTTTATCACCAATGCCAAAAATTATCCCATGTGGTATTCGGAGGGCATGGCAGAATATTGGGGAACCTTTCGCTTCGATGGCCAAAAAATTTATATAGGTGATGCCCAATCTTTGGAATTTAGATCCATGGATCTATTTAACAGGGTAGGCAATATGCAACTCGATACCAAAAAAATTATGGCGACAGACAGTCTGCCGTTTAGCTCCAAAAAAGAATCCGATAAAACACTAGTGAGTAGCTTTTACGCGCAAGCTTTTTTTCTCACACACTATTTTCACTCAACAGCCGAGTTACAAGCCGCCACGGATAAGTACATCGAATATCTCGGTTATGGTTACAAGCGCGATGATGCATTTCAAAAAGCATTCAACACCACTTATGAGGATTTGGACAAAAACGTAAAAAGCTATCTAAAAAATAAAATGGTAAAAATGGTATACACCTTGAAGGAAGGTAGAAATATAGTTCCAGATACAGGCATAAAAGCAACCACACTCAACAAAGCGTCTTTTTACGCTAGCACCGTGGATATTCTATTAAATTGCGGTGCTATTGATACTAAAGTACGCAAACAAGTATTGGAAAAAAACATCACGCTGAATCCAACCGATATAAATTCGCAAGTCTTGTCGCTCATTTATGGCTTTACCGATAAGCCGCAACAAAAACTGCAAGAGCTTGAAAAAACTGCACCGCAAAACTCATTGCTACTAACTTACAAAGCCGATGGTTTACGTGAAGGTGCAAATCTATTGCGTGCTGGTGGCGTAACAGCGTGGATGGATAATATGAAACAAGCGCGCAGCAATTATCGCCGCGCAATCAAAGCAGACCCAGCATTAGGCTTGGCTTATCTAGGCTTGGGCGATGTGTATAATTTTATGCCCGAAACCGAACCTTTAGTCGAAGGTGCAGCAGGCTTTGATACAGCCACTTTGTTTGAACGCAGTGCCGCACAATTTGCTAATTTTGCTGATATGCAAATTCGCATGGATAAAGGTTTAAATGCTTTGCCAGCGGTACGCAATGCAGTTGCTTTTAGCCGTGAAAAAGAACAATCGGCTTATGCACTGATTTTAGAAAACCTTGAAATGCTAAATGATGTACAAACAGCGCCCACTAAAGCGTTAGAGAATGAATTGAATTTTCAATCGGGCACTCGTTACCTTGGTTCGCTAAACAATAATAAGCCCCAAGGCGTAGGAAAAATTATTCGTGCCAACGGCAGTTATTTTGAAGGGAATTTTGTGAACGGTATTATTCAAGGCCAAGGCAAGTTAGTGACCTACGGTGGCTTTACCTACGAAGGCGAATTTAAAAATGGCATTGCACGCGGCAAAGGAAAAATTACCTATCCCGAAACTCTGAAAAAAACCTATGAAGGCGATGTGTTTTACACTATGCCTTTTGGTAAAGGCGTAGAAGTAAATTCCATCGGCAAATACGAAGGCGATTTCTGGTATACGTGGAAACAAGGCAAAGGCATCTTCACCAGCAAGGACGGTAAAACTGTTTTAAAAGGTAATTGGTATCAAGAGCGCTATGAGTGGCCGGAAGAAAATGGAATTGTTTTCGTAGGCGCAATCAATGAAACTTTTAAACGCGATGGCAAAGGCGTATGCCGCTCAAGCGCAAATCAAAAAATAGAATGGTGCAGATTTAAAGATGGCGCACGTCAGGAAAAATTTACGGATGATTCTGCTGACAATAAAGAAGAGTAGTTGCCAAATTAATTAAATATGACGGTGTTTATTGTCGGTCTTTCTAGCTGTACACCTGGCGACTCTTTAGCAAAGGCATTGTTCGCGCTCACTGTTAGTCTTAGTAAGCACCATTTGAGTCCAATCCAAATTCAAACCCCAACCCTCCCCTTGAAAAGGGGAGGGGCAAGAGTGAGCCTCGCACAAAACTTATCGCACTGGGAGTCAGCCCCTCCCCCTTTTCAAGGGGGAGGTCGGGAGGGGGTTAATTCTCTATCAAGTGTAAAGCCAACAGTTATGCGAACAGAGTTCTTGTCAAAGTGGAACGCAATGTACAGCACTCCTCTTTTGTCTTCCTTCTTTCGCGTAACCGTTACTTCTCCATCTGCGTCAGCACATCCAAAATCGCCGCAGTTTCCGCATCGGGTGTGCCATCAAATAACGCCTGCCGATATTTAGATTGAAACACCACAATCACATTACGCGTTTCCTGATCCAACACTCCTGTTTGTGGAACAGCATAACCATGCTGTGCAAGCTTACGCTGGAACCATGCAATATCTGGAAGCTGGTTTTGATAAATCGTTACTTGCTCAGCAACACGATTTTGATCCGGCCATGGAATCAAACCTGCATCTGCTAATTGCTTCCACGGAAAAACCGGCCCCGGATCTTGTTTACGCTGCGGCGCAATTTCATTGTGCCCAAGAATATTTTCCGGTTTGATTTGGTATCGTGCACTTAATTTTTTCAACAATAAAATAAGCTGATCAATTTGCGCTTGCGGATAGGGATACCAAACACGGCCTTCAGGCGTTTCTGCAAAGCCTAAGTTCACAATTTCAATACCAATAGATGCAGAATTAAGTTGGTTATAAATTTTCCAGTTGCTTAAGCCAGCGTGATTCGCTTGGCGAGATTCATCTACAAGTTTGTAGAAAAAAGGTTTGGCGGTGTCGGTTAGCAAATAATGAGCGCTGACTTCATCTTGAGTGAGAGTTTCTAGCGAGTGTGGTAAATCGCCAAAGGTGTAATGAATAATAATGTATTTAACGCGGGCACTTTGGCTGTGGGATTTGTATTTGGTATTGATGCGGGGTTCGCTGGCGCAACCAGTCAATAGAATGAAGATGGTGAACAGCGAAATAATTTTCATACACAATCCCGGCTGTACTGAAAAATAAAATTTTGTTTGGGAGTCGTCATCCTCGCGTAGCGGGGACCCAGCTCTTAAAAAATCTAAATCAAAAAAACTGGATCCCCGCTTACGCGAGGATGACGATTCCCTGTGTAATAAGTAAATTTTAATACTCAACTTCCCGAATCACTTCCAAAAACTCATCGCCAAAACGTTCCAATTTACTTTGACCTACACCCGTAATCGATAACAATTGATCGTGAGTGATGGGGCGGAACTCCAACATTTCGCGCAAGGTAGCATCGTGGAAAATAACGTAGGGCGGAACGCCGTGTTCTTCGGCCAAGCGTTTGCGGCAGGCGCGCAGTGCGTTCCATAGAGCTTGATCTTCGGCATCTACTGCTATGCCTTGTTTACGCGCAACGGTTGCGGCGGCGACTTTAATATCGCGGCGCAATTGAATGGTTTCTTCGCCGCGCAAAATTGCTCGGCAGCTATCGTTTAATTTTAAACCGCCATAGGCTTGCGCATCCACATCTAAAAATCCGCGTGCAACTAGTTGGCGGAAAATAGATTTCCATTCATCGGCAGTAATATGTTTGCCAATGCCGTAAGTAGAGAGTTGATGATGTGCAAATGAATTTACTTTTTCATTATCAGCACCGCGCAACACATCAATCACATGGCCAGCACCAAAGCGCTGTCCGGTGCGATAGACACAAGAGAGCGCCATGCGCACAGGTTCAGTCGCATCCCAAGTTTGTGCGGGCGTTAAACAGGAATCGCAATTGCCGCAGGCTTGCGAAAGCGTATCGCCAAAATAACGCAACAAGGTTTGGCGACGACAAGTCGTAATTTCGCACAAGCCTAACATCGCATTTAAACGCTGTTGTTCGTTGCGTTTAAATTCTTCGCTGCCTTCAGAGTTGCTCATCATTTGACGAAGTTTTACCACATCGTCCAAACCGTAAAGCAAAAGCGTTGTTGCGGGTTCGCCATCGCGCCCGGCACGGCCAGTTTCTTGGTAATAAGCTTCAATACTTTTGGGCAAATCCAAATGGGCCACAAAGCGCACGTCGGGTTTATCAATGCCCATTCCGAATGCGATGGTAGCAACCATAATAATATTGTCTTCGCGCAAAAAACGTTGCTGATTTTTTTGGCGAGTGGGTGCAGGTAAACCTGCGTGATAAGGTAGCGCAGTAAAACCTTCTGTACACAACCACTCAGCAATTTGTTCAACTTTATTGCGCGATAGGCAATAAATAATGCCCGAGTTGTTGGCTTGTTCATCGCGCAAGAAGCGCATCAATTGAACCTTGGGCGTATTTTTCTGTTGGATGCGATACTGAATATTCGGGCGATCAAATCCATTCACAAATTGCTGCGCATTTTCCAATTGCAAACGCGTAATAATTTCTTCGCGTGTGCGTACATCCGCAGTGGCAGTTAAGGCGATGCGCGGCACATTCGGGAACTCGCGCTGCAACATATCCAGCTTTAAATAATCGGCGCGGAAATCGTGACCCCATTGCGATACACAGTGAGCTTCATCAATGGCAAAAAGCGCGATTTTTACTTGATGCAAAAGCTCAATGGTACGCGGTTGAATCAAGCGTTCTGGCGCAACATAAAGCATATCCAACTCACCGTTGTGCATGGCTAATTCGGTTTGCCATGCTTCTTGTGCGGTCATGCTGGAGTTTAAAAAACCGGCGCGTACGCCCAGTTCATGAAGTGCGCTGACTTGATCTTGCATCAAAGCGATTAGGGGCGAAATAACAATGCCCACACCCTCGCGCACGAGAGAAGGAATTTGGTAGCAGAGGGATTTACCGCCGCCCGTCGGCATTAAAACTAAAGCATCATCGCCAGCGACCAGCGCCGAAATTACCGCTGCCTGTGGGCCGCGAAATTCGTGGTAGCCGAATACGTCTTTAAGGATTGAATGGGGAGTTTGCGTCATGGCTGCGAGTATACGGGAAGCGCTTGGGCGCGAACACCGCATTTACCTGTTGGACTAAAAACATTCAGCTTGGGTTGGGGCGCTGGTTATATTTTCTGCAAGGTAATATGATGAGCCGCAATAACTACAGGCAGGGTTTTATGAAATTTACGTCATTGATGATAGTGTTTGTCTTGTTAAGTGCATGCGGTGGTTTGCCGACAAAAATGCCTTCACCTTTTTCCACTTCGGTCACAGTCACCCCACCTAAACCGGTAGAGCCGGAAGCGGTGATTCCTCCTCCCAGTATTGACGATAACTTTCAAAAAAGTTTAAGTCAGGTGTGGGGTAATTATTTTGTTGAAAATTATTCGGATACGCGTGCGTTGGATGTTTTGGTGATCAGCAATCGTAAATTCAAATCTGAAAGTTTTGGCTGCACAAATGATCAACTTGGTGTGGAATTGGATTCTGCTACGCATTTCGGCGTCTGCAAAATTAACGTCCCCAAAAATCACAGCACTGGCTTAATCAACTTTACCAAAGACAACCGTCAGTCTTCCCATGAATATTTTAAAATCTTAAATTCCAGAAGCCTGACAGAAGCCAACTTGTTTGATTACTTGCGGAAGACTGAACGCTATCCGCTGGTGTTTGTGCACGGTTTTAATGTGCGTTATGAAGATGCTGTATTGCGCGCATCGCAAATTGCCTACGATCTAAAATACCAAGGCCCTATTGTTTTGTTCTCTTGGCCAGCAGGCGCAGGTGACGGCTTTTTAGAAAATCAAATGATTACCAAAACCTATGATGCCAACTTGAAAAATGCAAAAAATTCCATAGCGGCCTTCAAAGAGTTTTTGAATCAGGTGCGCATGAATAATCTCAAAATTAATTTGGTCGCTCATTCCATGGGACACCAAATCGTACTGCCTGCATTGAAAGATTTCGCTACTTTAAATCCCGATAGCAAAATTATTAACGAGCTGATTTTAAATGCACCGGATTTTGAGGCGGATAATTTTATTAATATTGCCGATGCCATAAAACAAAATACGAAACGTATCACTGTCTATTGTTCCTATAACGACCGCGCCATGACCGTATCGGAAATTTACAATAAAAATCCGCGCTTTGGTGCCTGTGCTTTTTCTGAAAGTATTGATTCCATTAACGTGAGTTTGGTAGATGCACCATCGCTCGGTTTGGGCCACGGCTATTATTCCTCGCGTGCCATTTTGGGCGATGTATTTCAGGTGCTCTTGGGCATAGAGGCGGAGAAGCGTTTGTTTATTCGCAAGAGCGAACCTAACAGCACTGAAAAGTATTTCTTGAGGCAGTAATGAATAACGAAATAACAACAAGCACAGCTCCAGCCCCCGTCACTTTTTGGCAAGCCTTTTGGTTTTGGTTAAAACTCGGCTTCATTAGTTTCGGTGGCCCTGCGGGGCAAATTTCTATCATGCATCAAGAGTTGGTAGAAAATCGCCGCTGGATTTCCGAAAAGCGTTTTTTACACGCGCTCAATTACTGCATGGTGTTACCGGGGCCAGAGGCGCAACAGCTTGCCACTTATATCGGCTGGTTGATGCACCGCACCTGGGGCGGTGTGATTGCAGGCGCCCTGTTTGTTTTGCCTTCGCTGTTTATTTTAATTTTGTTGTCATGGATTTATATCGCTTACGGCGATGTGACTTGGGTCGCCGGATTATTTTATGGCATCAAACCCGCAGTCACTGCCATCGTGTTGCAAGCGGCGCATCGCATAGGTTCGCGCGCGTTGAAAAATAATATTTTGTGGGCGATTGCAGGTGCATCTTTTGTTGCGATTTTTGCATTAAATGTTCCCTTCCCGATTATTGTCTTGGCTGCCGCACTTATAGGTTATATCGGTGGGCGCTTTGCACCCACTATTTTTAATGCAGCGGGCGGTCACGGCGCAGCGAAAAAATCTTACGGTGCTGCAATCATTGACGATAAAACACCTACACCAGCGCATGCGCTTTTTAGTTGGAAAAAATTGATTGCCGTATTTGCTGTAGGATTTATGTTGTGGATTATTCCACTCGGTGCGCTTTGCGCAATTTACGGTTGGCAACATGACTTCACGCAAATGGCTTGGTTCTTTACCAAAGCCGCGCTTTTAACCTTTGGTGGTGCTTACGCGGTGTTGCCATATGTTTACCAAGGCGCAGTTGGTCACTATCAATGGTTAACGCCTACACAAATGATTGATGGTCTCGCATTAGGCGAAACAACACCGGGGCCATTAATTATGGTGGTGGCCTTTGTGGGTTTTGTTGGCGGTTACGTGAAAGCACTCTTAGGTGTTGATCATTTATTTTTATCCGGCGCGCTTGCAGCAACCTTGGTAACGTGGTTTACGTTTTTACCATCATTTATTTTTATTTTAGCGGGCGGGCCTTTCGTGGAAACAACGCACAACAATTTAAAATTCACTGCGCCGCTTACAGCGATTACTGCGTCCGTAGTGGGCGTAATTCTAAACCTCGCATTATTCTTCGGTTATCATGTGTTATGGCCGCAGGGGTTTAGTGGGCATTTTGATATAGGTTCTGCGGTGATTGCTCTCGCTGCTGCCGTTGCGCTGTTTAAATTTAAGCGCAATGTGATTCATGTGATTGGCGCGGCGGCGTTGATTGGCTTGGTGTTGAAATTATTTGTGCTGTAACAATGTATTTTTCGTCATTCCCGCTCGCGCGGGATGACGACTCCCCTCTCAAAAACCAATCATTGACGCATTAAATTCTTTTTCTGCAAATACAAAATATAAGTACCCCAGGCTAGCGCCAGCAAAATCATAAACGCCCCTATATTAAAACTCGCATGAGCAATTGTGTGAGTTTTTTCCAGCGAGTGTGTCATGGTCAATAAATTTCCCCAGTCGTGGGATTCCTCACCGCCGCCTCCTACGAGCGGCAGCATGCGATATTGTGCATCGTCAATGTAGGGCGATACATCAATAAAATTTTGTCCGCTCCACCAAAGCATAATGCTTGCGGCAAAATTATCCTGTTGCTTCCACATAAATGCGCCCATTAAAAATAACGGCCACAGCACTTGAAATAAACTACCCCCTAAAATTGTCATAAAGTGACCAAATGGTCTGAAAAATACGTGGCCAAATTCGTGGAAGGCTAAATTGGGATTGTGTAAAAATGAACTGCCAATTTTTTCCCAATCCACACCGGCACTAATAAAATAAAATCCCCACAACGCAAAAGCTACAAGCGTTAGTACACGAGCCCAAAAAACGGCGGGGTCTATATTCTCTGGAACATAGGTAATAAATTCGCGCAAGGTTTGGCGCGTTTCAATATCTTCATCATCCGCATGTACCTGCGGCTTAGGTTTTACGGAATTGGTTATTTCTGCTGTTTGCTGGCGCGCAATCCATTTGGCGTAAACGATTCCACAGGCAGGGCAAATATCTGAATTCACTTGAGCATCTATAGCGCGGCGCTGGTAGTGGCATTTTGGGCATTCGGTTATCATAAATTTTCGTCCTTATAATGCTTTTCTAAATGTCAGGTTGATTCGCTGTTCGCCCAACCCTGGATGCTTACCCGCTTTTATTGGCAGTACACCGTGAAAAAATAATCGTGCAGGCCCACCCCATACAACCACATCGCCATGCTCAAGTGGTAGTCGAATAGTTTTATCTTCCCGCGCTAAACCACCAAAAAGAAATGTAGCGGGTAAACCTAAAGAAACTGACACAATTGGTTGTGAAAAATCTTTTTCGTTTTTATCTTGGTGCAACGACATTTTTGCACCGGCTTGGTAACGATTAATTAAACAGGAATCGGGAACAAAATTTTTGTAGCCGGCTGTATCTGCTGCTTGTTGTGCAAGTTGTAAAAAACTTTCCGGCATTTGCGGCCAAGGCAAATTCGTGGAAGGATTTTTTTTGCTGTAGCGATAGCCATAAGCGTCACTCACCCAACCGGCAAGACCACAACTAGTTGTGGTAACAGACATGGCCAATCCACTCGGTGTATACATTTTTGTAAATGGTGATAGTGCAACAAGCTGGTGCAAACTGGTCAGTAAATCCTGCTCATTGCTGAGAGCAAATTCGGACAAAAAGACAACTCCATCGCCGATTGTTTGAATCGCGTTGCACGGGTTGGAATTGAATAAATCGAGATTTCTCATGTCGCTAAAATTATAACAAGCTTGTATTTGAAGTTGTTCGCATAAAACTTAATTTTAACTCGCGTAATTTATGCGTATGAGAGGTAAATGGACTAAAGTTAAGAGTATCCTTCAATGAAGCTGCTTTTTACAGTTCAAACTCTGGCTGGATTAATCATGTCTGTACAGCCTGTTCGATCTATTCGCATGCTAGTGCCTATGCTACTGACGAGTCTGTTGGTGTGGGCGAGCGTTGCCTTTGCGTTGGCCAATCCGGCGCGAGACCCCATGATTATTAAATACCATTTTAGCGACTCCGGCGATTATCACCACGGCTACAACGTTGAACTGATCAAACGCGTTCTTGAAGTTACGCGCCCGGAATTTGGCGATTACCTTATTCAAACATACAGCCAAGCACCTATTGCCAAACGTCAGGCGGTATTACTTAACGAGGGAAAGTTACTCAATATGCAATGGTCATCGCCGGGAACGGATATTGCTGGCGCAGATGTTATTGAAATTCCCATTGATATTTTGCGTGGCCTACAAGGTTATCGCGTGTGCATGATTAATGCGGGTGCTGATATAAACTTTTCCAAAGTCGTTGATTTAGAATCCTTTAAAAAATTACGCATTGCGCAAGGTTCTGCTTGGGGTGAACTGCCCATTTATTATTACAACGGAATCACTCCCTTAGAGCCGCCCACCTTGGGTGGCTTGTATCCCATGCTAGGTTTTAAACGGTTTGATTGTGTGCCGCTGGGCGTTAATGAAATTAGTACAATTCTCGACGTTGAAAAGCCGCACTTTCCTTTTCTTGCAATCGAAAAAAGTCTTTTAATTTATTATGACTTTCCCATTTATTTTTACGTCAGCAAAAAATATCCGGAAATTGCAAAACGAATGGAATTGGGGTTGAAGAAGATGATCGCGTCTGGCGAATTTAACAACCTATTCAATGAGTACCATCAAAAAAATTTAGCGCAGTTACACGTTAAAGAACGGCACTTAATTTGTTTAAAATCGCCGCTTTCAAAAGAAACTCATCAATGTGAAAAAGCAGTGGAGCAATTAAAGCAGCTTTAGCAGCACTAATTTGCGTGCCCATTACAAAAGTAATCAGATGCTTCAGAATGGCCATCTTAACCAAGCTTAACTTTTAAACCTAGGACGCTACTACTAAGCTAATCAAATCTACTTTAACTGAGGCGTGGAGACTATGCGAAACACAGTTTATAAAAACCTAGTAAAAATACTATTTGTAGTTGCATCCTTATTTACACTTGTATCCTCTGTACAAGCGCATGAATTTAAAGTGCATAAAAATATTGTATGGGCATCACCTAAAAATTTTCCGTTAACGCTTGATCTTTATGTACCTTCAACGGGAAAAGCAAACTACCCAGTGCTGATTATTTATCACGGTGGTGGTTGGCTCATTAACAATAACTCAATTATGAATTCCATGGCTGAATATGTTGCGACCCATGGTGAGTTTGTTGTTGCCAACGTGAATTACCGTTTGTTACCTGATAACCAAAATACAACGACCATAAATGAAATTGTAGAAGATGCCATGGGCGCTACGCTGTGGGTAAAAGATAATATTGCGCAATATGGCGGCGACCCTAAACGCATTGCAGTAACGGGCGATAGCGCCGGCGGACACCTTGCTTCTATGATTGTAACCAGCGGCCGCAATTTAACTAGCGATGGTTTTTCCGCAAAAGGTTTAGGTTTTCATCCAACTTATTTGCCCAAAGGTAAAACTGCAGAGCAACTTGCGAAGGCAGATGCGTTAAAAGTTCAAGCGGCAGTTATTAGTTATGGTGCATTTGATATGTATGCCAATGCCAGCAATGGCTTTGAAAAACCAAGTAATATTTTTTGGGCGCTTGCAAAAGCTGAAGCGCGCGGGATTTTTGGCAAGACTATTAATGTGACTGACAATGCCGATTACTACAAAGCCGTATCACCTATTTACAATATTCCTGCCGCTGCGAATTACAAACTACCACCACAATTTATACATGTTGGTAGTACCGACAACACAACGCCGCCCGCATCAGTAAAACTTTATGTAGATGCCTTGCAAAAAGCAGGGCAGCCAGTGGAGTTCAAGCTCTATGAAGGAAAAAATCATGCCTTCTTAGATAGTGGATGCAATGAGTTTTTGAAAACCTGTTTTGATAAAGATGCACCGAATACCTTGAACGACATCATTCAGTTCTTAGAAAAGACTTTGAAGTAATTGGTTGAAATAAAAAAGGCGACACATGTGTCGCCTTTTTTATTTCAACTGTAACCATCAAGAAAGCATTGGTTAGACTAAGCTATGCGTATATATAAAATTATTTTTTCTCTGGCACTATTGTCCATTCTGGAAATGTTACGAAAGTAAAAACGTATATTTCTTTGTTGTTCTCTGCAGCTTGGCCTTCAAATTTCTTGGTCACATAAGCATCCACATCTTTTAATACTTGCTCAGGGACAATTTCAATAATTTCTTGTTTGGTGAGCGGGTTACGCACAGAAGCAACGGTGGACGAAATATATTTATTATCCTTAGGCACCACTTTTGAAATAAAGGCAGCGCGGCCTACTTGAACAAGATCCAGCGCTTTACCTTGTAAATTCCCTTCCTCATTACCATCCGCAGTGACAATTGACCAGTCTTCAAGTTGTTCAAGATTAACTTTAATGGCATCACCCGATTTAAATTTTACTTGCCCTAGCGGATCACTTGCGATAGTACCTATGTAGGTTTTATTTTCAATTTTTTTAACCTTCACAAAGATTTGTTCAGAATGCCCGTCCTGATTAAGCTTGGTTACAACATAAAAAACTTTGCCAGCTTTAGCATTAAATTTTTCATTAAAGCCATCGATGCTGGCTTGAGCCCGACTTTTATACTCATTCAGGATATTCGTCATATCGGGTTTTATGGTAGTTGGCATATCTTTAAATTTAAGATCATCAGCGAAAGCTATAGTCGAAACTAGAAAGGTAAAAAATAAGGCGTATTTCATGGCGATGTCCTATCTGTTATTTATAGTTAATTTTTTATTAATCTTGCATCACCCCCCAAGACTCGCAAACGCCACCAACTTTTGCGACTTCATCACTAACCAGTTTTTGCATGGATGTAACCATTTTGTAGGTCAAAAGGCCACTTATTTGGAATTGTGCGTAACCTGACTCATTGTTGCCGAAGAATTGACAATCTGGGTATAGTTTTTTTACGTACTCATATTCTGAATCGGTAATCGGCCAATGATCAAAATCAATATTGAAATCAACAAGCGTTTCTTTACTAAAATCAAATCCGCTTATCTCCATTCGTCTAAATACGTCACCATCGGCATCATTTGGCCAGTTCATATAATTTCTCCATGATTTAAATTGATTTCTGCATTATGAGTTTTATATTTAAAGGTCGTAACAGGGATTTTGTAGTTTTCTAATGATAAATACAAGTTACCTAGTACTAAGAAAATCTTGCAATCTGGTTTTGAGCCTGCCAATCGCCAATGGATGTTCCAAAAATTCAGCAATATCCATTAACTGCCAATACTGCCCTTCATTGCTAAACACAATTGCATCTACTTCTTCTTGTTTTCCTTCTGCTACAAAAAAATAGGAATAGCCAGTGTTGTTAAAGTTCACGCCTATTTGTTTATGAATTAAACGTGATTCATATAGCGTGATTGCAAATTCTTCTTCCAATTCACGCAGCACACATTGCTCGGGTGTTTCATCCCCTTCGCGTACGCCGCCGGGGAAATCCCACATGTTGGGGAAAGGGATATGCGCAAAATCATCGCGCAAGTAGACGAGCAATTTTCCGTTGAGAATGTAGGCGAGTTTGCAGGCGGTGAATTCAGTCTTCATAAAATTGCTTTGGGTTACTCGTGAAATTGTCCAACTCTAAAAGACATTGGCCAATAAATTTCACGTTCAGTTTCCAAATCGCCCCAAGCATTTTTTAATGCTTCTTCAAAGGTATTAATTTTGGTTGCGCCTGCATCTGCCTCAAGTGCTTTATAAGCTGACCATGTTGTTATATAGCCGTAGACTTGGTGAAAATTCCAACGAGCATTAATTTGCATATTGGGAAATTCAATTTCCTGAAAGGGAAACGCCAATGTTTTATAACCGGATTCTACAATTTTGCGCTCGGGTGGCCAGTAGAGATCGAGCGTCTTGCCATAAAAATTATCAATAATATCCTTACAAGCTGAATCTTTTGTAACTATATTTTGGTAAGTTATTAGTGCAATCATGCCATTAGGTTTTAACACTCGTTTGGCTTCTACATAAAATTTATCCAAATCAAACCAATGTACGGCTTGGGCGACCGTAATAATATCGACTGAGTTATCGGGCAAAGGAATTTGTTCGGCGGGTGAAACTTTATAAATTATGTTTGGATGTTGTTCTGCATTCTCGATTTGATTGCTGCTGGCATCTGTTGCTATAACTTCATCAAAAAAATCAGCAAGCAGAACAGAAAATTGCCCAGAACCACAACCGCAATCCAATGATCTATGTGTTTCATCACAGAGTTTCGCCAATTCCTCCGCAAGCTCCCGCGGATATTTGGGACGATAGTTTGCATAAGCGGCAGATTTGGTAGAGAAATAATCTTTAAAGTTTTCGCTCATATCCATTTGCTCCGTAGGTTGGTGGTAAGGCTTGCGCATGCAAGCTGCACCCCAACACGACCATGTATCAATTTAAACCAAAATCATCGCAACGAATTTTAATACCGCTTGCCGAAAGTAAGATACGTTGGGGTGCGCAGGCTTACCCCAACCTACGGGTCAGGACTTTATAAAAAAGCTTGCGACCAAACGTTCATAAGGCTATGAATGTCACTAAAATCGCGTTCTAGTGATATGGGGTCTTCGGTTTTTGTAGATGCGTAGATTTTTGAATAGATAAGTTCTTCTAAACCCAAAATAGGGATGGGAATGTCATCAATCACGATGGTTCTTACATTTTTAATTGCTAGATTAAAATCTAATGCTCCTGCAGAAGTTAATATGTCAATTTCCTTATTCGCTGCATTGGGTAAATGTACCATCTTCAATGGTTGAAGAAGTTCAGTCGTTGAAATACTACCTTCAATTGGAGTGCTTCGAATGGCAAGTATAAATTTATCAATATTATCCTTATTTCGAGAAATTAAAATATCGATATCATTAGTATCCCGCTCTTGATGGTAGTGTTTTACCGCATAACCTCCAATTACTATGAAATCTACAGACTCTTGTAAAAGAGCTTTAAGAAATGATTTTTGTATTTCAGTTAAATTGCCCATTGACATACCTATTTATAAAAAAGCCCGCAATCATTTCTGAGTGCGGGCTTTTTCAAACTGCGATCTAAAAACTAAATCTTAGTTCTTCGCACGCTCTTCCAAAATCGCAACTGCTGGCAATACTTTTCCTTCAACGAATTCAAGGAATGCACCACCACCAGTAGACACGTAAGAAATTTTGTCAGCCAAATTCCACTTGTCGATTGCAGCTAAAGTATCGCCGCCGCCTGCTACAGAGAATGCTTCGCTGTCTGCAATTGCGCGTGAAATAGTTTCGGTGCCTTGCGCGAATGCATCGAATTCAAATACGCCGCAGGGGCCGTTCCACAAAACAGTTTTGGCGTTTTTGATAATCTCGGCAACGCGTGCTGCGGTCTCTGGACCGTAGTCGATAATTTCTTCGTCGGCTTGGATTTCATTGGCTTTTTTCGCGGTAGCCACTGAATTGTGGTTCCAAGATTTAAAGCCTTCTTTGGTTACACGCACGTCAGTGGCGTAAACCACTTCGGTGGTTTTGCACAGGCGTTGTGCTTCTGGAATTAAATCTTTTTCGTAGAGTGAGTTGCCTACTTCGTTACCGGCTGCTGCAACGAAGGTGTTGGAGATGCCGCCGCCTACTACGAGAATGTCGGCGATTTTTGAGAGTGCATCTAACACGCTCAATTTGGTGGATACTTTTGAACCGCCAACGATTGCAACGAGAGGACGCGCTGGTTTATCGAGAACTTTTGCAAGGGCTTCTAATTCAGCGGCAAGCAAGGGGCCTGCACAGGCGATAGGAGCGAATTTCGCAACGCCGTGAGTTGAGGCTTGTGCGCGGTGCGCGGTGCCGAAGGCGTCCATTACAAACACGTCGCAAAGTGCAGCCATTTTTTTAGAGAGTTCGTCAGAGTTTTTGCCTTCGCCTACATTGAAACGAACGTTTTCCAACAATACTAAATCGCCTTGGTCAGCGAAGCCATCAACCCAATCTTTTACCAGCGGAACATTGCGGCCTAATTTTTCGCTCAAGTATTTTGCTACTGGCGCGAGTGAAGAAGCTTCTTCGTAAACGCCTTCATCGGGGCGGCCCAAGTGCGACATCACCATGACTTTTGCGCCGGCAGCGAGTGCGGCTTTAATGGTTGGGATGGAGGCGTCAATGCGCACCGCAGAGGTGATGCGGCCATCTTCCAGGGGTACGTTCAAGTCCTGGCGAATCAGAACGCGTTTACCGGCGAGATCCTGGTCTTTCATTAGTTTTACAGTCATGTTGTATCCTCAGATTTACGTTTCGTCGGCTTCACTTGTGGCGAATCCGGCCTGATAGGTATTGCGAATATTATGGGGTGTGAAGTTTACACAAATTTGTGCCCATGAAACAAAACACCCGACTCGCGTCGGGTGTTTTTTCTTTCTTAGTCTTCCAGCAACTCTTCCACAGTGCTCACGATGTTATCGACGGTGAAGCCGAAGTATTCGAGCAGCGCTGGGCCGGGTGCAGATTCGCCGAAGGTGGTCATGCCTATGACGCGGCCATCGAAGCCCACGTATTTGTACCAGTAGTCTGCCGCTGCAGTTTCAACCGCAACACGCGCAGAAACACCGCTTGGCAATACAGATTCTTTGTAGGCTGCATCTTGACGGTCATACACAGAGGTTGAAGGCATAGACACAACGCGAACGTTTTTGCCTTTAGCTTTCAGGGCTTCTGCCGCCTTCACGGTTACGCCAACTTCTGAACCGGTAGCAATCAGGATTGCATCTGGCTCGCCGACTGAGTCAACCAACACATAACCGCCTTTGGCGATGTTCGCGACTTGCTCTGGAGTACGGGCAAAGGTATCGAGGTTTTGACGGCTGAATACCAAAGAGGTTGGGCCGTTGCGACGTTCGATAGCGGCTTTCCAAGACACAGCAGTTTCAGCCGCGTCAGCGGTGCGCCATGTGTCCATATTGGGAGTCAAACGCAGGGTGCCCAATACTTCGATTGGCTGGTGAGTTGGGCCGTCTTCGCCTTGACCGATGGAATCGTGGGTGTAAACGAAGATGTTTTGCAGTTTCATCAGCGCCGACATACGCACAGCGTTGGCTGCGTATTGTTGGAACATCAAGAAGGTTGCGCCGTAAGCGATAAAACCGCCGTGAGCAGAAACACCGTTCATGATGGCGCTCATACCGAACTCGCGCACACCGTAATATACATAGTTGCCGCTAGCGTCAGCTGCTTCAACACCTTTAGAGGCTTTAACCAAGGTCAGGTTAGAACCAGCGAGGTCAGCAGAGCCGCCCAACAATTCTGGCAACAAGTCTGCAAACAAAGCGATAGCGTTTTGTGAGGCTTTACGGCTAGCGATTTTTTCGCCTTTCGCTTGGCTTTCAGCGATGAAAGCTTCTGCTTTAGCAGCGAAGTCAGCAGGCAATTCGCCTTTGATCACGCGACGTTCGTATTCTGCAGCCAATGCTGGGTGAGCAGCTTTATAAGCAGCGAATTTCTCATCCCATGATTTTTCAGCGGCCGCGCCTTTGGCTTTGGCGTCCCACGCAGCGTATACATCAGCAGGAATAACAAAGGGCTCGTATTCCCAACCGAGGGTTTTACGCACCAAGGCAACTTCTTCCAGGCCCAGTGGTGAGCCGTGGCAGTCGTGCGATGCTTGTTTGTTTGGCGAACCGAAACCAATGATGGTTTTGGTGATAATCAAGGTTGGTCTTGCTGTTACAGATTGAGCTTCTTGGATAGCGGCTTTAATGGCGTCAGCATTGTGACCATCAACTGCGCGGATCACATGCCAGCCGTAAGCTTCAAAGCGTTTGGCGGTGTCATCGGTAAACCAGCCTTCAACGTGACCATCGATAGAAATACCGTTGTCATCGTAGAACGCAATCAGTTTGCCCAAGCCTAAAGTACCGGCCAATGAACAAGCTTCGTGGCTAACGCCTTCCATCATGCAGCCATCGCCGAGGAAAACGTAGGTATGATGGTCAACAACAGTGTGACCATCGCGGTTGAATTGCGCAGCGAGAATCTTCTCAGCCAATGCCATACCAACACCATTCGCGATACCTTGGCCCAAAGGACCGGTAGTGGTTTCAACACCTACGGTGTAACCGCGTTCAGGGTGACCTGGGGTTTTGGAGTGCAATTGACGGAATTGCTTCAATTCGTCCATTGGTAAGTCGTAGCCGCTCAAGTGCAGCAAAGAGTAAATCAGCATAGAGCCGTGGCCGTTAGACAATACAAAACGGTCGCGGTCAGCCCAATTTGGGTTGGTTGGGTTGTGCTTTAAAAAGTCATTCCACAGAACTTCGGCGATATCAGCCATGCCCATTGGGGCGCCAGGGTGACCAGAGTTAGCTTTTTGTACAGCGTCCATTGAAAGGACGCGAATGGCATCAGCCAAGTGTTTACGGGAAGGCATCGAGAGAAGCTCCTAATTTATTAGCAATTCGCAAATGTTATGAACATTTAGCAAAGGTTGATTGCGATTAGCGGTTAGTAAGGCGATCTCTGGCGGATCTTTTCGTCACAATGCCCTTAAACATGCCGGCACAGTGCTGCTGATATCGTTGGATGGTTCTACTTTTCAGAGCGCTTTGCCCTGCAGAACGCTTTGCACTTGCTGCTCAATAAGATCGCCAGCTCTTTATAGAAAAACCGCGAGCCCTATGACCGAGGAGCAGGAAGGACACCCCCGCCAAATCTTGTGTGTCCGGCAAACAGGGGGTGCACATTCTCGCTCAGCTGAGGCCATGGGTAAAGCAAAGTCTAATGAAAAGTGATCATCCAAACGGCTCGCATAATATAGTTAATAAGACTATAAGGTCAATTCCAATCTTTCGGATGGCTTTTATAATTGTCGCAATAAAAAGATTTCCATCTATATCAAAATATTTTGATATAGATTTTTTCGCCTGCTAGACTGCACCACTATGAACGACCTTATCGACCATGACCCTCTCGACCTACCGCTGCTCACCGAGCAAGTGCACGAGACCGAACTGCCCGAGCTTTCAGAGCCGAGAGTAGTTGCTCCGGCATTGATTGAGGCTGCGGACGTACCCTCTTTGCACGAAGTGGTAGTCCTGCCGCTCATGGACGCTCCGCCCATTTTGACGGACATAGTTGAGCCAGCGTCTTTGCCAATGGTGGACGCACAATCGCTCCCCAATTTGCTTAAGGCGGCGGGCGATGGCTTCCGCTTGGAAATTTTGCGCGTGCTCGCGCAGGATTCTTTTGGGGTTTTGGAGCTGTGCCGAATTTTTAATGCCAAGCAATCTGGCATGAGTCATCACCTGAAAGTGCTCACCAGCGCCGGTTTGCTCAGCACGCGTCGCGAAGGCAACAGCATTTTTTATCGCCGCGCCTATTTAGTGCCAGACAGCCCGCTCGCGAGTTTGCAGCAGGCACTGTTTACCAGTATCGACCAATTGCCGATGACTGAATCGGTTCAAGCCCAATTACGCGAATTGGAGCAAGAACGTAGCCTCGCATCGCAACATTTTTTTGCCGAGAACGCGCACAAATTTCGCGAACAGCAAGATCTAATTGCC
The DNA here is from genome assembly GCA_021151525.1 of Cellvibrionaceae bacterium. Classification (GTDB taxonomy): domain Bacteria; phylum Pseudomonadota; class Gammaproteobacteria; order Pseudomonadales; family Cellvibrionaceae; genus Cellvibrio. The sequence continues at coordinate 49,522 of JAGKXD010000003.1, forward strand.
AGCTATCCCGTATATGCAGAGCACATGACGCAATTGCTCAACAACACACCGCTGCGCAATTGGACGCTCGCATTAGAAGTTGGCCCCGGCGAGGGTGAATTTTTACCCGTACTCGCCCAAAAATTTTCGCAAGTTGTCGCACTCGATAGTTCGGCAGAAATGTTGCAGAAATCAAAAGATTTCTCACAGAAGCAAAATTTGCGCAGCATGGAATTTATCCACGGCGACACTCACGTACTCGCCGAGAAAAAAGTTTTGGCAGATTGCATAGTGGTTAACATGGTTTTACACCACACGTCCTCGCCTGCGGATATTTTTCAAGATTTAAGCAAAGCCCTCGCGCCGGGTGGCGCATTGTTGATTTGCGATTTATGTCGCCACGAACAAGCCTGGGCAAGAGAAGCCTGCGGTGATTTATGGCAAGGTTTTGAACCACAAGATTTTTCGCGCTGGGCAACAGCAGCAAATTTGAATGAAGGCCAAAGCGTTTATTTTGCGTTACGCAATGGATTCCAAATTCAGCTAAGGCAATTTTTTAAACCGGCCAATTTTTGATTTGATTTTTACGTAGCCCGTATGGAGCCTAGCGAAATACGGGAAAAATTAGTGTGAATTTAAAACCCCGTATTGCGTTTCACTCCATACGGGCTACAAATTTTTATTGTATTAAACAGGAAACCAACATGTCCGAATATTCAGTCTTCACCTCCGAATCAGTTTCAGAAGGCCATCCCGACAAAATGGCGGATCAAATTTCTGATGCCGTCCTCGACGCCATTATTAAAGACGACCCCAATGCGCGCGTTGCGGTAGAAACTTTAGTAAAAACCGGTATGGCAATCGTTGCCGGTGAAGTGCGCACGTCAACCTATGTTGACCTCGAAGATTTAATTCGCCAAGTAATTTTGGACATCGGCTACAACTCCAGCGATGTTGGTTTTGATGGCGCAAGCTGTGCGGTATTAAATGCAATCGGCAAACAATCTGCTGACATCGCCATGGGCGTTGATGAAGCGACTAACAAAGATATGGGTGCTGGTGACCAAGGTTTAATGTTTGGTTATGCCACCAACGAAACTTCCGTATTAATGCCAGCGCCAATTTTTTACTCGCACCGCTTGGTAGAAAAGCAAGCGCAATTACGCAAAAACGGAACCTTGCCTTGGTTGCGTCCAGATGCAAAAAGCCAAGTAACTTTGCGCTACGAAAACGGTAAGCCAGTTGCAGTTGACGCTGTTGTGCTTTCAACTCAACACAGCCCAGATGTAACTCAAAAAGAAATTCACGAAGCAGTGCGTGAATTAATTATCAACCAAGTATTGCCAGCAGAATGGTTGCACGCGGGTACTCAATACCACATCAACCCAACTGGCCAATTTATTATTGGTGGTCCAGTAGGTGATTGTGGATTAACTGGCCGCAAAATTATTGTGGACTCTTACGGCGGTATGGCGCGTCACGGTGGCGGTGCATTCTCTGGTAAAGATCCATCAAAAGTTGACCGCTCTGCTGCTTATGCTGGTCGTTACGTTGCAAAAAATTTGGTTGCAGCAGGCATAGCAGATCGTTTGGAAATTCAAGTGAGTTACGCGATTGGTGTTGCTGAACCTACTTCAATTTCTGTAAATGCTTTCGGCACTGGCAAATTGCCTGATGCAGAGATCGTGAAATTAGTGCGCGAACATTTTGATTTACGTCCACGCGGCTTGATTGAGATGCTGGATCTCAAGCGCCCTATTTATCGTCAAACAGCCGCATATGGTCATTTCGGTAGAGAGTTACCTGATTTCACATGGGAAAAGACTGACAAAGCAGATGCGTTGAAGAAAGCGCTTTAATTTTAATGTTTCTCGAATAAATACATTTATATATCCGTCGTCATCCTCGCGCAGCGGGGACCCAGCAGTTGACTTTGTTTTTTTAAGGGCTGGATTCCCGCTGCGCGAGAATGACGGAAACAAACATCAACGAATGATTTCGTTGGAAGAAGGAAAATATCATGAGCTTCACCGACTACAAAGTTGCCGACATGTCCCTCGCCACTTGGGGCCGTAAAGAAATTGAAATCGCCGAAGGCGAAATGCCAGCCTTGATGGCGTTGCGACGCAAATACAAAAGTTCAAAACCATTAGCCGATGCAAAAATTATCGGCTGCATTCACATGACTATTCAAACCGCCGTGTTAATCGAAACTTTGGTTGAACTCGGTGCAGAAGTGCGTTGGTCATCTTGCAATATTTTCTCAACGCAAGATCATGCTGCTGCTGCAATTGCTGCTGCAAATATTCCTGTGTTCGCTTGGAAGGGTGAAACCGAAGAAGAGTTCTGGTGGTGCATCGAGCAAACTATTTTGAAAGATGGCAAGCCATGGGCTGCCAATATGATTCTTGATGATGGCGGTGATGTTACCCAAATCGTTCACGAAAAATATCCGCAAATGCTCGATGCCATTCACGGTATTTCTGAAGAGACAACCACCGGTGTTCACCGCCTGTTGGATATGTTGAAAAAAGGCCAATTAAAAGTTCCTGCAATCAACGTAAACGATGCAGTAACCAAAAGCAAAAACGACAACAAATACGGTTGCCGTCACAGCTTGAACGATGCAATCAAACGCGGCACCGACCATTTGCTTGCCGGTAAAAAAGCATTAGTAATTGGCTATGGCGATGTGGGTAAAGGTTCTGCTGCATCATTGCGTCAAGAAGGCATGATTGTAAAAGTAACCGAGATTGATCCAATCTGTGCAATGCAAGCATGCATGGACGGCTTCGAAGTTGTGTCTCCATACAACGACGGAATTAACACGGGTAAGTATGAAGATATTAATCACATCGTTCTCGGCACAACCGATTTGGTTGTTACAACTACCGGTAACGTAAATGTGTGCGACTCTGCCATGTTGCGTGCATTAAAACGCAGTGCGGTTGTGTGTAACATCGGCCACTTCGATAGCGAAATTGATACAGCCTTTATGCGCAAAAATTGGGAGTGGGAAGAAGTAAAACCACAAGTACATAAAGTATACCGCGATAAAGCAACCAACGATCATTTGATTATTTTGTCTGAAGGCCGTTTGGTAAACCTCGGCAACGCTACCGGTCACCCATCGCGCATTATGGATGGCTCATTCGCAAACCAAGTTCTCGCGCAAATGTATTTGTACGAGCGCAAATTTGCGGATCTTCCGGCAGAACAAAAAGCAGAACATTTATATGTGCGCGTGCTGCCGAAAAAATTAGACGAAGAAGTTGCGAAAGATATGGTTGAAGGCTTTGGTGGTGTAATTACTAAATTAACCGCGCAACAAGCTGAGTATATTGGTTTTGCTGTTGAAGGTCCGTTTAAACCAGAGTCTTACAAATACTAATCATCGCTGAACCAATCACGAGTCAGAAATTATGGAACCACAAGGCGATAATTCTCAATACGAGAAGATTAGAGAGTTTTACGATAACACCTACTACAAATCGCCTGGCGAAAAGTCAGTGGCTACAGCGCACCATATGCGTTTAGTAAAGCGACTGGGCGTTAAGTCCGGCGATGAAGTGTTGGATGTTGCTTGTGGTGCTGGTGGTTGGTTGTCTGCGTGTAATCAAGTTGGTGCTCGCGTTAGCGGTGTAGATATTTCTACGCAGGCAATTAATGTTTGCAAAGCGTCTATGCCTGGCAATTTTTTTGTGACGCCAGCTGAGCAGTTGCCTTTTGCAGATGAAACTTTTGATGTAATTACGTGTTTGGGGTCATTGGAACATTTCATTGATCCTGACGCTGCCGTGAAGGAAATGTGTAGAGTTGCCAAGACTTCTGCGCATTTTACTATTTTAGTACCCAATGCCGATTTTCTAACTCGAAAATTGGGGTTGTTTATGGGGACTTATCAAGTAGATGCAAAAGAGGATGTTAAGCGTTTGGATGAGTGGACTGCTTTATTTGAACGCTGTGGTTTGCAAGTAAACCAGCGCTGGAAAGATCTGCATGTGCTTTCTTGGCATTGGCTTAGCATTGGTAAGTGGTATCAAATTCCTTTGCGTCTTGCGCAAGCACTTGCGTTGGCCGTGTGGCCATTAAAATGGCAATATCAGGTTTACCATTTGTGTGTAAAAAAATCGAAATAATTTTATTGTCAGGACAATCTAATGACCGACTCACAACCGCGTTTAAGTTTTGAATTTTTCCCACCGAAAACATCGGAAGGAAAAGAAAAACTGATTAAGGTGCGCGATCAGCTCAATGAATTTGCGCCGGATTTTTTTTCGGTAACCTACGGTGCCGGCGGGTCAACGCGCGATAACACTAAAGGTGTTGTCACTCAATTTAAAAACGATGGTATTAGCATTGCACCGCATTTATCCTTTGGTAGTGATGACGAATCAACCATTTTAAAATTGTTGAATGAATACAAGTTTTTTGGTGTCGATCGCATTGTTGCTTTGCGTGGTGATGTACCTTCGGGTATGGGCGGTCAGCAGCAATTGGTATATGCGAATGAATTGGTTGCCTTTATTCGTCAGCACTTTGGCAATACTTTTCACTTGGAAGTGGCGGCTTATCCAGAGATTCATCCGCAAGCTAAAAGCTATAGCGAAGATGTGCGCTATCTGAAAGGTAAATTTGATGCAGGCGCTGACAGCGCTATTACGCAATACTTTTTCAATCCAGATTCCTATTTTTACTTTATGGAACAATGCTACAAGGCTGGCATTAAGCAACCAATTTATCCTGGCATTATGCCGATTATTAATTACCGTAATTTAACACGCTTCTCTGATACCTGCGGTGCGGAAATTCCACGCTGGTTGCGCAAAGCGCTGGAAAATTATGGTGATGATGACGCTAGCCTGAGAGCATTCGGAGTGGATTTGGTGACAGAACTTTGTGAAGTTTTGTTGGAAAACGAAGCGCCTGGTTTGCATTTCTACACCATGAACCAAACTGAGCCTACCGCACAAATCGTGAAAAATTTGGGTTTGATTCCTGCGGAATAATTCGCTGCGAGCGAAATAAAAAAGCCTCGCCAATGCGGGGCTTTTTTATTTTTGGCAATTCACACAGTAAACCGTGGTGCGGTCATTCATACGCACTTCTTTCAGTGGTTTACCACACGCAGGGCAGGCTTCGCCGCCGCGTCCATACACGAGAAGTTGTTGCTTGAAGTAACCGGGTTTTCCATCACCGCCGACAAAATCTTTTAAGGTAGTTCCGCCCTGCTCAATGGAGCGTGCGAGCACAAATTTGATATCCCTCACCAAGTCTTCGCAATTTTGGCGCGTGAGCGTACCGGCTTTACGAATGGGCTTAATGCGCGACATAAATAGCGATTCGTTGGCGTAGATATTCCCCACTCCCACCACTAAGTGACTATCCATAATAAATTGCTTTACGGCTTGGGTGCGCTTACGGCTGCGTTTGTAGAGATAGTCTGCTGTAAATTCGTCGGTCAGTGGCTCGGGGCCGAGCATGGCGAGGAGCTTGTGTTCTTGTGGCTCGCCCTCTACCCACAATAGGCAGCCGAAACGGCGTGGGTCGTGATAGCGCATGGCGATGCCGCCGAAGACCCAATCGAAGTGATCGTGGGCATTGGGAGGTGATGTGGCATCAACTATACGTAAGCTGCCGGACATCCCCAAATGGATTAGTGCATGGCCTCGGGCGAATTCGAATAACAGGTATTTCCCGCGGCGGCTGATATTGAGCAGTTTTTGTCCTTCAATCAGTTCAGCAAGCTCATCGGGGATTGGCCAGCGCAGGCGCGCTTGGCGAATCACGACTTTGGATAGGTTGCGCTTGTGAATATGAGGCAGTATGCCGCGCAGGGTGGTTTCGACTTCGGGTAATTCGGGCATGGATCATTATCGTCGCTGGCTAGACATATGTGAGCGACAGCTTGCCAGAAATCCTGTGTGAGCAGAAGAATCGGGCGAAAATGCGGGCCGCTTATGTCTAAAAATGACCACTCATCGCAAAGCTCATTAAAAATTTAGCTTAAAAACTGGACGATTTGAATTTGTGTGATAGAGTTCACATTGTGAATTTGAGGTGGTTATTAATTGTTGGTGTTTTTATCGATAAAGACACCTAGCGATTAATGAAATTTGTCGTGTAAACAAACTATTCGTTATTTTGGAGCTTTTAGATGCACAGAATTTTTAAATCTGTTGCTTTCGTTATTGCCGCTTTCGGCGTTTCAATGGGCGCGAATGCAGTTACTATTACTGCATCGGCGATTAACCAAACGACCAGTTCAGTGGCTGGCGTTACTACCGTAACTTTCGACAATGGTACTTGTACGGGTTATGTATCTTGCACCGGTGATTTTGCCATAGTGTCCGGCAGTTCTAGTGGCCTCTACGCAGCCCCCTATACGGATACCACCAAGTATTTGAGCGTACCTAATCCTAGCGCAACCACCCAAACTGCAGTCTTGAGCATAGGCGCAGCAGCTAACTATTTTGGATTATTTTGGGGTTCAATAGATACTTACAACATCATTAGCTTCTTCCTCGGTAACACCCAAGTAGCGAGCTACAACGGCGGCCAATTGCCAAATTTAACAGCAGATGGTAACCAAACTGCTTGGGCCTCAAACCGCTATATCAACTTTGATTTTGGTAGTGCTAGTTTCGATACAGTAAAAATTACAAGCAACGGCTTTGCCTTCGAGAGCGATAACCACGCTTTCCGCAAAACATCAGTTCCTGAACCAATGACATTAGTGTTGATGGGCTTGGGTGTGATTGGTTTGGTGGCGACTCGTCGTATTAAAAAGGCCTAATTTTTAATTAGGCCTACAATAAAAAGCCCGCTTCGGCGGGTTTTTTATTGCCTGAATCTTGTCACTTAGTGCGGTTGGCTTGCAGCGTTAACTTTCAAGATTAAATTGAGCTGGTTGGCGATGAGCTGGAAATCCTCAAACTGGCGCGCTGAAAGCTTGTGATCATCTCCATCCGCATAGAGAATGGCTATAAGACGCTTGTCTATTTTGAGTGGGGCAAGCATGAGGTCGCTTTGAGGATTCAGGGCTGATAAGGCTCCCAGAGGCTTTATTCCCTGTGAGGGCTGGTACCAAACCGGTTGCTGCACGCGCAAGAACTCGTGTAACAACTCTCCTTTATGAAGCTTATCCAATTCAATTTTCACGCTTTGGCGCCACAGGTTGGTGCCCTTACCTGCCACATAACGTATATCAAGCGACTTGGCTTTGTAGTCCAGCATCGAAATGGTGACACGTGGAATTCCCGATCCTTCAAAGAGTGCAGCAACCGAAAGCTGCATGATCTTGGAAATATCGCCGCCTTCAAACATGATTTTATGGATTTGGTTGATATGCTGCTGGAATTCGTAACCGGTGCGAGCCTGAGGTGTTTCCTCCGCGACTTGAGTATCGGGCAAGGCTTGCAGCAAAACATCTACACCGTAGCTCTTGGCAATCACTGCAGCTTCTTCTGCCATCTGGGTAACTTGGGTTTTGGCAGCGCTAGCGGTAATGCCGCAAAGTGTCGCCATGTGTTGATAAATACGCTCCATCTCCGGCGAATTTACGCCTTTATGGATATATTTGCTCAATTCGTTACCCAAGTTTACGGCGCTGGCCATAGTTGTTGGGCGCACCGAATCTTCACAAGATTCGCGCGCCAGTTCACCCAGCGACCATTCCTTAATAAGACCACGATTAATCTGATTGATATCTACACCGAGAATTTCGCGTGAAATGGCAGATTCATTTTCTGGATGTAGGTTGCGGGCGATAACAAACTGCTCTGCGGCCTCCCGACCGGTAGATAAGAGCGCAAGTTCACCGATATTGCGCAGAAGTGCAGCGATAAACACTTGTTCTTTATGTTCGCCGGTTAAATAAGGAACCAGCGCGCGGGCTTGTACAGCCGCGTGGAAGGATTTTGCAAGGCTTTCAATCAGCAGGGCCTTAGGCTTGCCGCGTAAAAAACTGTCGATTAGGCTGCTGGCGAGGGTAATGTTTTTCAGGTTGTCAAAACCCAGCTGCACAATGCCGCGCGAAACAGTTTTGATCGGCATAAATGAACGATTGTAGTGGATGGAATTAGCTATTTTCAGGACTTTGGAGGTTAGGTTGGCATCGCGTAGGATGATTTTGGTAAGGTCATCCGTGCGACACTCGTCATCTTCGCTGAGTTCGCAAATATCCTTAACCACGGAATTCAGTGTGGGCATGTCCTGATCTGCCAGCGTTCGCATCCATGCATCTAAACCACGCAGTTCGCTCATAAGCTATTTCTTGAAAGTTATTGGTATTCTCCAGTCTAGATCAGCTGTATGAGCTTGCACGGTTAAAATCGCGCCCATAAAAAAACCCGCCAAAGCGGGTTTTGAGGTTCATCAAGCAATTACTTGATTTTACCTTCTTTGTAGACCACGTGCTTACGCACAACTGGATCGTACTTTTTGATTTCCATTTTTTCTGGCATGGTGCGCTTGTTCTTGTCAGTAGTGTAGAAGTGACCAGTACCGGCGCTAGAGTTAAGACGAATTTTATCGCGCATGACGCTGCTCCTAATTAAACTTTTTCGCCGTTTGCACGGACTTCAGCCAAAACTGCATCGATACCGCGCTTGTCGATTACGCGCATACCTTTTGCAGAAACGCGCAAAGAAACAAAGCGCTTTTCAGCCTCAACCCAGAAACGGTGAGTGTGAAGGTTTGGCAAAAAACGACGTTTGGTGTGGTTTTTTGCGTGAGAAACATTGTTGCCGGTAATTGGACGCTTGCCGGTAACTTGACATACTCTAGACATTCTATTGCCTCATTCAATAAATCAGCGCACTAAGCCGGCCGTTAAGTTGGCGGCGCTGGGAGCCGTTAACACAGACTAACAACCAGCTTAGAGCATTGTTGTAAGCAGCCTATTTTTCAAAATCGCGGACTGAATCAGTGGTCAGTCAGGCAAACTTCACAGGGAAATTTGTGCGGGGCGCTTCATTTTGACACTCACTTTTAAGTAGCCAAAACAACCCTGCCGCAAAGAGCCGCGTTTTATACCAAAACAGGCCTTCAATAGCAATGACTAGCTGTTTTTTTAGCCAAAAAAGATGAAAAAAAGCGTTAATTTTAAAGGAGCCCGCGCTCGGCAAAAGAAACTACCTCTTTATCGCCTACGACCATGTGATCGACGACTCGTATATCCACCAAATTGAGAGCGGCTTGCAGACGCTGAGTAATGCGTTGATCGGCCTGGCTCGGTTCGGCGACCCCTGAGGGGTGGTTATGAACCAGAATAACCGCTGAAGCATTGCGAGCGAGTGCCTTTTTGACGACTTCGCGCGGGTACACCGATGCGCCATCTATTGTCCCATAGAAAAGTTCGTCATAGGCAATCAGGCGGTTTTGGTTGTCGAGAAACAGTATGGCGAAGATCTCGTGCGGCTGGTGGCGCAGTTGGGCGCTTACGTAGTTGCGCACAAGATCTGGACTGGTGAGTACATCGCCTTCTTTAAGGCTGGCCGATAAATGCCGCCGTCCCATTTCCAGTACGGCTTGCAGCTGAGCGTATTTAGCTGAGCCCAAACCCAGGCCTTTGCAGAAATCGCTTTGGCTGGCTTCTAACAATGGGCGCAGGCCGCCGTATTCTTGGAGGAGTTCGCGGGCGAGATCGACAGCGGACTTACCGACACAGCCAACGCGCAGGAATATGGCGAGCAGTTCAGCATCTGAAAGGGCTTTGGGGCCTAAATCGAGGAGTTTTTCACGGGGGCGTTCGGCGGCAGGCCAATCGGCGATGGACATAGACTTTCCTTGTAAGTGGATGAACTCCAAAACTATGGAGCGGGATATGGCTGCGGGAGAGGATGCTAAATCCGGGCGTAGTCGTCAAGCAAAAAAGAGGCATAACCCACAGGAGATTAGGGTTATGCCTCAAAGCCGGACGTGCAACCTAAATCAGAAAGCTATTGAATTTGTGGCTCAATCCATTGCACAACGTCTTTACTCAAATCCTTCAAGCATTTGCGGGTTGCGGCGCAGACGGTTACGCCATTGCTACCTAAATCCAAAACATCGCTCGAAGGCGTAAATTCGTTAAGTGCCATAATGGCGCAGGTGTGTTTGGCGGTAACCATATTGTCTTTACCTTTGATTAAGGCGGCGGTCACTTGTACTTTGGGCAGCTTGGAGCCTTGTTTGACACCGAACTGACGCTCTTCGCCCCCAAGGGCTAGTTGTTCTATGTCGATGGCTAACACGGGAATAACGCCGTTAAGGATCTTGTCGGCAGTGCCTACAGGCTCCATGCGAATGCCGTTAACATGGGCTTGCTCAACGAGATTATCGACCAACACCTTATCGACATCGCACGGGAATTCAGATTGTTTGTATTTATAGCCTTTTACGTTGAAACCAAGGTTCTTGTTGACGTATACCAAAGGTGCTTTGGCGCTGAGCGGTTGTTGTTCGTTAGCGGCTGTGGCAACAATTGGAGTGAGCAGAGCCAGAATCAGAAGTGAGTATTTCATAGCTTTTACCTTTAGGTTTAGTTGTGGGTGACAGCACTCCTCGGTACAGCCCGTGTGTACAACCTGAATGCGTGAATTGAATATATTGCAATTGCGGAAAAAAACACTGACCATACAAAAACCTCGCGCTTACCTTTTGCTTACCAAAAAATAATTCTTATAAATCAATAAGATATAAATTTGAAGCGCGCGAGCAATACTTGTGTTTCAAGCGCTGAATCTTGCAAAATTACACTCAGGTCAGGGTTTGCTAAGCTGTTCAAGGGCATGCCCGATACATAAGAAAAATCGACTGAGAAAGGTAAGCTCCATGTACACGGATAAAGGTTGCTCTCACTGATGGACGTTACTCAAGAAGCCGGATTTGGGCTGGGTGATGTCTTGGTATCGCCCTCGCATAACACCCTCAGTGCGGGTGGGAAAACGCTTAAGATTCAACCCAAGGTTATGGCTGTGCTCTATTATTTAGCGCGTCATCACGGGCGGGTGATTAGTAATGAAGAGCTGATTCGCGAATTGTGGGCAGGACGGGTTGTAACCCACGGCTCCGTGCAAAAAAGCATCAATGCTTTACGTAGTGCATTAGTTGACGTGATGGGTGAGCAAGAAGTTATTGCGCATTACTCCAAGCGCGGTTATCAGCTCAAAATTGAGCCGCATTTTTCGGAGCTGAAGCGCGAAACTGCGCCGGCACTGGTGAACTCCGTCAATCCAGCGCCGAAAGCCTTTATTGCAAGGCGCTGGGTGAGGTTGCTTCTGTTGGTCTCGCTCATGGTGCTTGCGGGGTTGCTGATTTATCGCAGCTTGTCAGGGCGCGTAATTGCCGTCCCCAAAAATCACAAAACCCTGTTCCACTCCACCCAAGGCTATACCAGTGAAACGGGGCACGAGCGTAATGCTGTCCCCCATCCTGATAACGAACACGTGGCCTATATTCGTGAAAAATTTAATGCTAATCACCAAGGCGAAACCGAAAGCGAAATTGTCATTCGCAATAGTGCGGGCAAGGATTGGCATATAGCGACCAGTCAAGGTTCTTGGTTCAAGTTGGGGTGGTCACCGGCAGGACAGCACTTGGTGGCGGTGGAAGTGAAACGGAGCGAAGGTTTGCCCTTTAGCCCGAATTTTTACGAAAAGCCCAATTATCTCTATTCATTCCATATTTTTTCTCTGGATTTGACCAATAACCGCCTGCTGGAAAAGCAGTTGCTCAGCCAATGGCAGGGGCGGATTTCCAGCGTGACTTGGTGGGATGATTCAACCTTGGAGTTTGTTGCCAAGCAAGGCCCTAATTCTAGTAATGCGCGCTATAGATACTCTATTCAGGATCAGCGGTTGACCATGCTGGAAGAGTTGGATGGCGTGACTAACCCTATTGGAAGTGCGGTGCTCAATAAGAAAACGGCCATTGCAAGTTTGCGTAAAAATGCCATCCAAATTGACTTTTTGGATGAACAACAAGCGCGCATCAGTCGTTGGCAGTTGAATGTTGCTATGGCGGATATCAGTTGGATTCCCGATGGCAGCGGTATTCTGGTCTATGCCGAAGATGAGCGAAAACTTTTCACGCTCTACCTGGATGGTGAGCAGACCCAAATTCCGCTTACGGACGTTAAAGACCGGGTTTTTTCGCGTCCGCGTTACCGCCCCGATGGTCAAGGTATTTTCTATACCGAAGAAAAGCGTAGCTCCAATATTCTGCGAGTCGGCTTGGACGCCAAACAATCCAAAGTCACCGATAATGCAGATTTTAATTATGGCGCGAGCTTCTCCCCCGATGGCGAGCGAGTTGTTTATGCATCTGTACGCAATAACCAGATTCACTTGTGGTTGGTTGAGGCGGGTCAAGAGCGCCAGCTAACCAGTCAACCTATCCCCAAAAAGGTAGGGAATATTGTTTGGTCGCAAGATGGGGAGTATTTGGTCTTTAGCGCCGGTTCAAGTCTTTATCGTTACAACTTCAAAACTGCCGAGACCTCGCTTTTGTCTGCGGAGGCGGAAAAAATAGAACCTATCGCCTATTTTCCTGAGAGCAACCGCTTGCTGGTGCTCAAAAACAACGGCGAAGTCAGGAATTTGTGGCGAATCAATATTCAAAATCAACAACAGAAGCAGCTGACGTTTGGTTCAGTGGGCTCTGCAACTGAATATAACGGCGATGTTTTCTTCCAATATGTTGGCGAGCATGGGTTGTGGGTATTGCGCCAAAAAGACGATAGTTTGGAGCAAATAGCATCTAAAATCGACGAAAACAGCAAACTACTGAAACTCGATAATAAGGGCGTTTATTTTGTGCGCGGTGGCCTCTGCCGCGAGTCGGATCTGTATTACTTCGACTTCGTCACCGCCACGACCACCACACTGCTCCCACGCGACAGCAATATAGTCTCCACCACTTCCTTCAATCCGCAAAAGGGTTTGCTGCAAACCGACTGTTACCTCGCAGAGGCCAATATAGTTCTGCTCAAGTAGCCCGTAAGGAGCGAAGCGTATTACGGGGTGATTTTGTAGTGAAACCCCGTAATGCGTTGCACTTCTTACGGGCTACCCGCACGAGTGTTAGTAGTTTCTGCTTTTATTGACTGTTTCTGCAGTTAGTAGTCAGTTACATTGCGCTACAATTGCTCATTGACCATTTAAATTAAGACTTGCCTATGAGTTCGCTCGCGAATAAACGCATCCTCTTGGGGGTGACCGGTGGTATCGCCGCCTATAAAAGTGCCGATCTAGTGCGTCGTCTACAGGATGCCGGTGCCGAGGTGCATGTGGTCATGACCGCCGCCGCGCAGGAATTTATTACCCCCCTTACCATGCAAGCGCTCTCCGGTAACCCGGTGCACACCACCCTGCTCGATCCAGCGGCAGAAGCCGGTATGGGGCATATACAGCTGGCGCGCTGGGCTGATTTGGTATTGATCGCCCCCGCCAGTGCAGATTTTATGGCGCGCTTGGTGCAGGGCCAAGGCGATGATCTTTTAACCACAATCTGCTTGGCAACGGCAGCGCCCATCGCCATAGCGCCAGCCATGAACCAAGGTATGTGGCGCAATGCCAGTACCCAAGCCAATCTGGCCGTGTTGATTGAACGCAAAATCCATATTTTCGGCCCCGCGGCGGGCGAGCAAGCCTGCGGTGATGTTGGCCCGGGGCGGATGCTGGAGCCCTTGGCTTTAGTCGATGCCGCGGCCAGCCTTTTTACGACAGGCGCACTTGCTGGGAAAAAAGTTGTTATTACCGCCGGTCCAACGCGTGAGGCAATTGATCCGGTGCGGTACATCAGCAACCACAGTTCTGGCAAAATGGGCTACGCGCTGGCGCTGGCCGCGCTGGAGGCTGGCGCCAAGACGGTATTGATCTCCGGCCCAACCCAGTTAACGGCACCTGAGCGAGTTGAATTTATTTCGGTTACGACAGCAGAAGAAATGCTTGCCGCCAGCCTGCATGAAGCTGCCGGCTGCGATGTTTTTATTGCAGCAGCAGCCGTGGCAGATTACCGCCCAGTACACGTGGCCGCGCAAAAAATTAAAAAAACGGACGGTCTAGGCATGACGCTGGAATTGGTGAAAAATCCAGACATAGTTGCCAAAATTGCCGCCTTAGATACAAAACCTTTTACGGTTGGGTTTGCAGCAGAAAGCGAAAATCTTATTGCGCATGCACAACAAAAATTAGCGCGAAAAAATTTGAATTTAATTATTGCCAATAACATCGCCGTAACCGGTATTGGCTTTAATGCAGATGACAACGCAGTTACTGTCATAGATAGAGCGCAGCAACAGGAAATAAGCCAGCGCAGTAAAACGCAACTGGCGCGCGAACTTATAGCGCTCATTGCGAAAAAATTAACACCTTAAAATAATTGATTTTTGCGATTGAATCATAATCACTACTTAATCAGGCCGCTGTTTAATTAGACCACTTAGGGGACACTGTGGACGATCTCGATAACAAAATAAAGAAGCCGGGGCTCGCACCCATTCCGCAAATTGCCGTGCCCGCGCCATCGAGCGCAGGGTCGCGCGCCGCAGCGCGAGCACAAGAGCAGGCAAAGCGCAAAGCTCAGGCACAACAGCGTTTGCTATTTATTATGTTGGGCGCCGCTTTGGTGTTGAATTTAATTTTAGGGTATTTCTTACACGGTCTTATGGTGGGAGATGTCACCCACGCCAACGAAGATCGCTATATAAAACAAGAGTTAGAATCGGGCGCAAAAGCGGTTGGAAAATATTTAAATGATAACCAGCAAACAATAAATAACCTTGCGCAAAATACCGCGCTTATCCAAGCCTTAAATGAAAAAAATAAAGACACCTTTACAATACTGTCTAAATCTTTTTTAGAACCCATTGAACACTCACTCGATTTTAAAATTTTAATTGCCGGCGAGTTGGATGTAGATCCAAACGGCGTGGTGCCAATACGCTTTGCTGAGTTAGATTTACTGCGGCGCGCCGAGAGAGGAGGCAAAACATATGCGGAAGCGGCCCTAATTAATGAGCAGTGGCAAATTCATTTTGTCGCGCCGGTCACCGCAGGAAAAGATTTGCCATTAATTGGCACAATCATGTTGACCCTAGATGGTGAACAACTCAAAAAAATAGTGCGCGCAACCGATAGTGGATTGGGCGAAAAAGTTCTGCAGCAGAAATTCGCTAATTCACCCGCGCTGTCCATTTTTAAATTTGGCTCGGGGGGCGCACTTCCGAGTCAAACCTTGGCTATTCCCAACAGCAACTGGGAAATTAAGTTCACCGCTTCTGATGCATTGGTTGTACGCGCCGAAGAGGCGCCCACCTTGTGGGTTCTCGCAATAGGCTGTTGTACCGCGTTAAGTTTGTTTTTAGCACTTATCTTAAGCCGCTTCCTTGCCAAAGTTGAGCAAACAGCAGAGCAACAACTCGCGCCCACGATTGCAGAAGTTACTAAAACAACAACGGCTCCAATCGCAGAAGCTGCGCCCAGCCCTATGTTCCAAAAGCAAGATATTTTGGATATTGCCGTTATTGACGAAGATGAAAACATTTTAGGCTTACACGACACGCGCAATAAAAAACAATCGATTGAAGTTGCTCCTATAGATGAGTCCAGCGTGCCTGCACATATTTTCCGCTCTTATGATATTCGTGGCATTGTCGGCAAAGATTTGGATGCAGAGCTCGCAGAAAAATTAGGTCAGGCCATAGGTAGTGAAGCCTTAGATAAGGGCGAGAGTTCGTTGATTGTTGCACGCGATGGCAGAACGCACAGTCAAGAGTTAACCAACGCGCTCATAAAAGGCATTTTGCGTTCAGGCTGTAATGTAGTGAACATCGGTGTAGTGCCTACGCCTTTAATGTATTTTGCGACTTATCACTTTTCAGATGTACGCAGCGGCGTTATGGTCACCGCAAGTCACAACCCTGCGGAGTACAATGGATTTAAAGTTGTTATCAACAATAATGCCTTAGCTGATGAGGCTGTGACCGAATTGCGTTTGCGAATTTTGCGTCAACAACTTCACCACGGCATTGGCGAAGAAAGTTTCCGCGACATTATTCCGCATTATATTGAGCGCATTTTTTCTGACGTAGCCTTAGCAGGCGATGTATCCATGGTAATCGACGCAGGCAATGCAGTAACTGGCATTGTGGCTCCACAATTGTTTGAAGAGCTCGGTTGCCAAGTAACTCCGCTTTATTGCGATTTGGATGGAACCTTCCCCAATCACGATCCAGATCCAACACAAGAACATAATTTGTTTGCGTTGATAGAAAAAGTAAAAGAAGTTAATGCGGATATTGGTGTGGCTTTTGATGGCGATGGTGATCGTTTAGTGGTGGTAACCGCTAAAGGCGACATTATTTGGCCAGATCGTCTTTTGATGTTGTTCGCTAAAGATGTTTTGTCCCGTCACCCCGGTGCAGATGTTTTGTTTGATGTGAAATGTTCGCGTCAATTGAATCAAGTGATCAGTGGTTATGGTGGTCGTCCCATTATGTGGAAAACCGGTCACTCGCCCATGAAAGCAAAAATGGTAGAAACGGGCGCGCTTATCGGCGGTGAATATTCAGGCCATATTTTTATCAAAGATCGCTGGTATGGTTTTGATGATGGCATTTATGCCATGGCGCGCCTGTTGGAAATTATTACGCTGCGCGACCAAAGCATTGACGATATTTTCTCAGCGTTTCCGCAGCTATTAATTACACCGGAAATAAAAGTTCCGGTGCCAGATAAAGTGAAATTCGAGTTAATTAAAAAGCTAACTGAGACCGGCGATTTCCAACAGGGCAATGTCACTAGCATTGATGGTGTGCGAGTTGATTACAGCAAAGGTTGGGGCTTGGTGCGCGCTTCTAATACATCACCGGCATTGACCTTGCGCTTTGAAGCGGAAAGCGAAGATGCGTTGGCGATTATCCAACAAATTTTTAAACGTGAGCTGCTGAAAGTTGATTCCAGTCTTGCGTTGAAATTTTAATGTTTATTTATTGATTACAGGAAACAGCTATGTCACTTAACCGTGAATCGGCGATGAATATCGCCAACGTATTAACTGAAGCTCTGCCTTATATCCAGCGTTTCACCGGCAAAACTATAGTCGTAAAATTTGGCGGCAATGCAATGGAAGGCGAAGCATTACAAAACAGTTTTGCGCGCGACATAGTTTTGATGAAATTAGTGGGCATGAACCCCGTTGTTGTTCACGGCGGTGGCCCGCAAATTGGAAGCTTGCTCGAAAAATTAAATATTAAATCTGAATTCGTAAACGGCATGCGCGTAACCGACAGTGCAACCATGGACGTGGTTGAGATGGTGCTCGGTGGAACCGTGAATAAACAAATTGTTAGCTTGATTAACCGCAACGGCGGCCAAGCAATTGGTTTAACCGGTAAAGACGGCCAATTAATTCGTGCAAAAAAATTAACGGTGACTCACAAAACTCCGGAGATGCAAGCGCCCGAAATTGTAGATATTGGTCACGTGGGTGAAGTGTCTGGCGTGAATACCGCTGTTATCGACATGTTAATCAACAGCGATTTTATTCCAGTTATTGCACCTATTGGTGTGGGTGAAGACGGTTCGTCTTACAACATCAACGCCGATTTGGTTGCAGGAAAAATTGCTGAATATTTGAATGCCGAAAAATTAATGTTGTTGACCAACGTATCTGGCTTGCAAGATAAACAAGGCAAAGTCTTAACGGGTTTGAGCACTGCACAAGTAGATGCTTTGATTGAAGACGGCACCATTTACGGCGGCATGTTGCCAAAAATTGCTTGCGCGCTTGATGCCGTAAAAGGCGGCTGTACAAGTGCTCACATTATCGATGGTCGTGTTGACCATGCCGTGTTGCTGGAAATTTTCACTGATGCTGGTGTGGGTACGTTAATTACCAACAAAGCAAAGTAATCGTCCACAGCGGATTCAGCAGATACGGATTGCCCGTATCTGCCGGGTCTTTTACCACGGATATAGGTGCCTGCAATGAGTAAAATTGGAAGTCATACCTCCCGCCGCGAACAAATTCTTTCCGCGCTGGCCAAGATGCTTGAAGAGAGCCCGGGCGAGCGCATCACTACGTCGGCCTTAGCAAAAGCTGTAGGTGTTTCAGAAGCTGCACTTTATCGCCACTTTCCCAGCAAAACAAAAATGTTCGAAGGCTTAATCGAGTTTATTGAGGAAAGTATTTTCTCTCAAATCACCTTGGTGATTGCAGAAGAAAAATCGGCGATCAAGCGCTGCGAATTAGTGGTTAAGCTTATACTCAATTTTGTTGAACAAAATCCGGGATTGTCGCGCCTCTTGGTCGGCGATGTACTAACAGGGGAAACGGAGCGCTTACGTCAACGCATAGCACAATTCTTTGAGCGTGTTGAAACTCAACTAAAGCAAATCTTGCGCGACGCTGAATTGCGCAATCATTTACAAGCCGCATTACCGGCAGCCGCTTTCGCTCATTTTTTAATGGCCTACGTTGATGGTGTTATGGTCCAGTTTGTGCGGAGCGAATTTCAAAAACTGCCCGGCGACCAATGGTTGGAGCAGTGGCGGGCTTTGGCACCACTGCTTATGCAGATTGAATTAATTGAAGTGTAAAAACCTGGGTCTAATTCCAAAATAAAAAAACCGGCTGCGCCGGTTTTAATTTGATTGACCAGTAATTTGAATAAAGCGTTCTTTGTCTTGATCATATTTCGCGGCGGCGCCATCGTATTCTGCTTGGCGCTGTTTGATCTGATTGTTGAGATCCTTTTCTTCTGCACGTAGAGTCGAAATGTTTTTCAGAATATCTTCAGAGACAGTTTTGCCATTGCGCTCAATCGTTGCGGCATGCTCTTCTTGAGCTTTCAATTGGGTTTTAACGCTTGCAAGGTTTGCCTGCAAAATACTAATGGTATTTACCAGTTCTTGCAGGTTCCGTGTTTTGGCTGAATCAATATCTTTCACTGAGCTATACGTTTGGCGCAATAGCAAATCTACACGAGCTTGCTCTTTAGCAGCTTTGCGCTCCTTGGCAATACGATCGGCGTCAGCTTCCGGTGGTGCCGGTGGAACTACCTTAAGCACCTCACCGTTAATGGTTAACATTTCATAACCGTTGCGCACATACTGAGGTGGTATAGTTTGCGAAACCACCTTACCGCCATCGCTAGTGGTGTAACGATAGAAAACTTTTTTATCCGTTTCGGCAAACGTGTTTACACTCGCGACAATAAAAAAGCCGCTTATCACCAAAAGCTTTGCGATGGATTGGAATCGTTGTTTCATAGCTACCAAACATTAATTAAGGAATGAACGTTAGGTGTAAGTTTAAAACCTACACCTTAACCTTAGCTTACTCCACGCCATAGGTGCTGCGATAAGCTTTAATTTTGCTCACCATATCCTGTTGGTTTGCCTGACCCTCAAGATAATGGATTATATGATTTAAGTTAATGATGCTGACCACAGGAATATTAAAAGATTGTTCAACCTCTTGAATTGCAGACAAGTCGCCCTGACCTCTTTCTTGGCGATTGAGACCAATCAAGACCGCAGCTGGCACGGCTCCTGCTGACTGAATAATGGACATGACTTCACGCACTGCAGTTCCTGCGGTTATGACATCATCTACGATTAAAACTTTGCCCACTAAGGGTGCGCCAACGAGCGTTCCGCCCTCTCCGTGGTCTTTTGCTTCTTTGCGGTTGTAACAATAGGGCAGATCTTGTTGATGATGATCTGCCAAGGCGATAGCAGTGGTAGCTGCCAAAGGAATACCTTTATAGGCAGGACCGAAAACAATATCGAAATCGATATTGGTATCTTTGATGGCGGCGGCGTAGTAGCGGCCCAGTTCGGCCAGAGCGCTGCCGGTTTGAAAACGGCCAGCGTTAAAAAAGTAGGGGCTGGTGCGGCCAGATTTCAGGGTGAACTCACCAAAGCAGAGTGCTTGGTGCTTAATCGCCAGCTGAATGAAGTCGTGCTGGTATTTTTGCATGCAAATTTCCTATTTATGGACTAAGTTTTAAGAAAGCTAAGGTCGGCAGACCCAAGAATAAGATTTTATGGGCATGGGTATTGAACTCAATTGTCTTTTGGTTATCTAGTAGTTTTCCTACTTACAATTCCCCATAAAGCTTCTAAAATTGTAACAATTCGAAACATAGGTAACACATTGTGATAAACCTTGGGTATCATACACAGTCCGTAATCAAGGGGCTAACATGAGAGTTATAAGTCTTAGCGTCGATGGGATCGTTCAGTCGGCGCAGCGCGGTCTTTATGACTGGCTGGCAAATCAGGATGCAGATCTAATCTGTTTGCAAGATCTTCGCGCTCGCGAGCGCGATATGGAAAAGCCCGAGTACCAACTTGACGGCTACTTTGCTTATTTCTTTGACTCCGGTACCAAAAATTACAACGGTGTAGCTATTTATACCCGCGTTCAACCCAAAGCACTTATTTACGGATTGGGCTTTGCCTCTGGTGTCGATATGGAAGGTCGCTACTTACAAGTCGATTACGAGCAACTGAGTGTAGGCTCATTGCTGGCTCCCAGTGCAACCTCAGAGCTTGAGTCGCAAGAAGTTAAAATTAAGTTCTTTGATGATTTCCAGGCCCACCTCGACAAAATTACCCGCAAGCGTCGCGAATACATTTTCTGCGGTAACTGGGCCATGGCTCATACCCCGCGCGACGTGAGCAACTCTGGTGAAAACCAACACAACTCTGGCTTCCTGCCCCATGAACGTCAATGGTTGAGCCAGCTCTATAACCAACTGGGCTATGTAGATGCATTCCGCCGCGTCAATAAAGACAGCGACGAATACAGCTGGTGGCCAAAAGGTTTAAAAGGCGACGGTGATGGCTGGCGTACAGACTTCCAAGTTGTCTCCAACAGCATTGGGCCAAAAGTTGAATACGCTGCAATTTATAAAACCCAGCAGTTCTCCAGCCATATGCCGGTCATTATCGATTACGATATAGAACTCTTGCCTTAAGTCACATTACAGTGCATTACAAAAACCCCGCCTACTTAGGCGGGGTTTTTATTTTGATAAGCTTAAAAATAAAAAATGAATAAAAAGTTGCCCTATTTCCAGTTATTCCCAAATATTCCGCTTCCTAGTTTGCAAGGAATCCCCAAGAATAAGTTTCAGGCTTGCGTAATTGCAGCCTTACTGAATTATTTTTTAAAGGAATTTTTATGAACGTTGGTGAAAAAATAAAACAGCTGCGCACAGATAAAAATCTCACCCAGCCGCAACTCGCGGAAGCGATTGGCATTGAGCAATCTTATTTGTCGAAATTAGAAAATGATAAATCGGTTCCTTCTGCCGATATTTTTCAAGCAATCCTAAAGGCGCTTGCGGTAGATGTTGGAAATTTTCTTGAGGGGATAGATGAAAAAATTATCCATCGCCAATTGCGACAAATTCCGGAAGTGGCAAATTATTTAAACGCAGGTGTTGCGTACAAAATCCACAATATTAAAAAGTGGTTGTATGGTTCTGCGGTGGCTTGTGTGATTGGGCTTACCTTGATAGTGGCGAGCTATAAAGGATTGCTCTTTTCAGATAAGCAGTACAACTACGTATCCGAAGGCGTGATTTTGGAGGGGGAACCAACTAATATTTATCGCACGCACAACACGATTGCATTCTCAAGATTGCAGGCAAACGAAATCACTACTGCAGAAATGCTAAAGCTGGAAAATGAGTTTGCGATCAAGCGAATCAGGGAGGAAAGAATGCTGCTTACGGATTATCGTGGCGATGATTTTATGTTGCCAGTTGAAGGTGGGTCGCGAATCTATCACTTAACCGATACTGCTCAGAATGAACGGGTAGAAAATCGTTTTCTTATGCTGTTGGGTGTTTTGTTGGCATTTTCTGGATTGCTAGGCTTCTTCGTTGAATTTCGTTTGCGAAGAATTTAAATTTTTTACGCGGAATAAAAAAGGGGCGATTTAATCGCCCCTTTTCTTTTCGACAACATCTCAATTCGTCGCCAAAGCTTCCTGCTGCAAGCGATGCAAATCAGCAATCCCCTGCTTAGCCAATTTCAACATAGCTGCAAATTCTTCTTCGGTAAAAGGCTCAGCTTCCGCCGTGCCTTGAATTTCAATAATTCCGCCGTCATCACCCATCACCACATTCATGTCGGTATCGGCAGCGGAGTCTTCAGGGTAATCCAAATCCAACACAGGCACGCCTTGGTAAATACCCACAGAGACAGAAGCGATTGCGCGTTTAAGCGGTTCGCCAGTCACTTTGCCGGTCGCTTTTAAGTGTGCAACTGCATCGGCAAGTGCAACCCATGCGCCGGTGATAGACGCTGTTCGAGTACCGCCATCAGCTTGAATAACATCACAATCGATATTAATGGTGTTCTCGCCCAACAGGCTTAAATCTACTGCCGCGCGCAATGAACGACCAATTAAACGTTGAATTTCTACGGTGCGGCCTTGCTGTTTGCCACGTGCCGCTTCGCGATCCATTCGCGTGCCTGTTGAGCGCGGCAACATGCCGTATTCTGCCGTGAGCCAACCTTGCCCTTGGCCGCGCAAAAAGCTGGGCACGTTATTCACCACGCTGGCCGTACAAATCACTTTGGTATCACCAAATTCAACTAAAACCGAGCCTTCAGCGTGCTTGGTGTAGCGACGGGTGATGCGAATATCGCGGAGTTGGTTGGGGTTTCGGCCACTTGGACGTTGCATGCTCTAATTCCTTACTTCTGAATGTGATATGAGGAAGGTGTGTTACCATCCACCTAAATGTAATGCTTGTTCTGACAAAATGGGCCGAACTTTACCAGTTATGGCAGCCACAAGTCACCAAGCCACCGCAAACTAAAGGAACACTCTATG
Organism: Cellvibrionaceae bacterium; assembly: GCA_021151525.1. GTDB lineage: Bacteria > Pseudomonadota > Gammaproteobacteria > Pseudomonadales > Cellvibrionaceae > Cellvibrio. The sequence goes on from JAGKXD010000003.1 coordinate 72,343, forward strand.
CCACGCAGTATGACCGGCTTCGCGCGCCGTGAAGCGAAGCTCCCTTGGGGAACGGCCGTTTGGGAAATTCGTAGTGTTAACCACCGTTATTTGGAACCCAGTTTCCGCCTACCAGAAGACTTCCGTGAGATTGAACCCAGCCTGCGCGATGCCATGCGCAAATCCCTTCAGCGCGGCAAGGTAGAGGCCAGCTTAAGCATTCATTGGGAGCAGGAAGGCGAAGCCGATTTAGGCATCAACACCGCGCGTGTTGCGCAGCTCACTAAAGCCGCGCAGCAAATTAATAGCCTGCTCGGAGCCGCTGCCGCACCCATTAATGCCTTGGATATCCTCAAATACCCCGGCGTGTTGCAAAAGCAAGAGCTGGATCGTGAAGCCATGCAAGCTGCCGTTTTGAAGCTTTTTGATTCCGCTTTGGAAGGTTTAATCGAACATCGCACCCGCGAAGGTAATGAGCTAGAACAGTTAATTTTGCAGCGGTTGGATGCAGTTTCAGCGCAAGTCGTGAAAGTTCGCGCCCGAATGCCCGAAATTCTCGCTGCACAGCGCGAAAAGCTACAGGTGAAACTCGCTGCATTACAAGTGGATTTAGACCCTGAGCGTCTAGAGCAAGAAATTGTGTTACTTGCCCAAAAAGCCGATGTTGATGAAGAGCTGGATCGCCTCGATACTCACGTCATCGAAGTCAAACGCAGCCTCAAGCAGACAGATTCGCTCGGTCGCCGTTTAGATTTCCTCATGCAAGAGCTCAACCGCGAAGCCAACACACTCTCCTCGAAAAGTATTGTGAGCGATACGACTCAGGCCGCTGTTGAGTTGAAAGTGCTGATCGAGCAAATGCGTGAACAGGTGCAAAACATTGAGTAGCATCCAGCTCCCCGCCAAGCCTTTCTACACCGCCGATTGTGCGATTGAGGATATAGGCGTAGACCCTGATCCTACCCAAAAAGGCAAAGTAGAGGCTTGGGCTATGGGGCGTGCGATTTTGGTTTCCGGCGAGGTCGAATTGCACTTTAACTGGGTCGCGCAGGGCGGGGATTCTCTGCAAACTGCGTTTGATTTTGCGGTTTACCTCGATGAAGAAGCGCCGGATTTTCAGCTTGAAGGTTTGGAAGCGCTTTCGAAAGATGAGCAACAAGCAGTGATCAAACAAATTCTGGATTCCAGCCCGTGGCGGGCTGAAATTCTGGAATGCCTACCTAAAAATCAGACGGAACTGGCACAGTTACAGTAGCTTGCCGCCGGTTTAAGCCGTCAAATTAATCTGTTGCACCACCCCGGTATTCCCGTCTTCGGTGAGATAAATCCCCGAACTCGCCACGTCCCCCAGTGAATTGTTGGCATCGTCTTTGATTTGAAAAGGCGAGGTCACGTGGCCGAGAAAAATCGCGCCTATGTTTTTATCGCCCAGTGCGACTAGCTGCTGGGAGCCATCCTCGTTAAAACTCCAAATGCGTAACTTCTTATAGATGCTGTCGCCTTCGTCGATGAAATGGTTGCCATCTTCGTCAAATTTGGCAAGCTCTGAAAAGCCTTGGCCGCTGGCAGGGCCGAAGAGTTCGCTGCCGTTGTTGATGACGCCATCGCCGTTGCGATCCAAGGCTAAAAAGCCGCTGCCGGGGCGCAGGCTGGCGAGTTGTTCTTCGCTGCCGTCGTTATCCAAATCAAACTTGAAGCGGGTTTGGCTGAGCTGTGCTCCTTGGCCATCAAAGTTAATGACCAGTGGGTCAACCTTTCTGGCGTCGCCAGCGCGGATGGTTAAGTTGGATTCCTCCACGTAGTTGCGGCTCATGCTCAGTGAGCTTGAAAACGTGATTTCGCGGCCATCTTGCGTATGGATGACGCCTTCGGCGTTGAACTGCATTTTTTCCTGTTCCTGATAGCGTTCGTGGTGTTGGTAAACCATGCCATAACCGGCGGATTCCGGTGCGGGAGCGCTGGCGCTGGCGGGTGCAGAGCCGTCAATTTCCAGTGATGCGCTACCTCCATCCGTGGGTAATTTGCTGGGATCGATCATGTTCATGGGCTGGCCGGTAATGGCTTCGTAAAGGCGCTGCAAAATCATCAGGTTGATGCGCGAGCGGGCATCGAGGTTGCTGTTCAAATCGACTTTATAGCGGTTGCGCTGGAGTTCGAGCAGGGAAAAGCCGCGCGACGAAATGCTGACTTGCTCGTCCCAGCGCGGGTTGCTGGCTTCATCCTGAGTAGTAGTTTCAATGGGTTTGGCGGTTAGCCAGAAGTCGAGTTTCTCGCTGACTTGGTGTTCTTCGCGGTAATCATGGCTTGCGGTCATGGCGATTTGGGCGTTGGCGACGATCATAGTCATTTAGCTCCATTCATTGAGTTATTTATGAAGTGATTGGTTTACGAGTAATAGGGTTAGCGGCTAGATTGAGTAAACATTGAGCAAATTTTGCCGCTTTTGCGAGATCGTTTGGTTATCAAGAGCGGTGGTTTAGCTGTGCCAATGGCATTTAAAGCTTCTTGTGCAGCGTGAAAATGAAAATTTTTTTAGCTTTTTTTTCGCATCAAACCTGTTCTTTTGAATCTTGATTTTGGGGCGTTTTGGCTGCCTTTGGTGCGCCGCCTATTTTTTTGCACAGCGCATTTCCCTGTTTTGGGGAGCTAAAACCCATTTTTAAGGGCTAGTGGCTTAGCCTCACTTCCTTCCCGCAAGTTTCCCTGCCCTGATCTTGAGCAAAGTCAAAAAACGATCAAATTTCAAAAGGTGTGAAAATAATTCTCAAAACCCACAAAGAAAATTATTTTCTTGAAAAGTAATTTTCACGGTGATAATGTTTATTTCGAGGCAAGTTTTCAGGTTTTTAGTCTGTTTTGTGAAAATAGTTTTCAAAAACACTGTTTTAGGTAGCCTCATTAGATTTTGTGTTCAGTAATTAGCCTTTGGTGTGAATATGATTTTCAGGGCTTTTTTAGCCTAAGCCGAAGGTTGCTTTTGGGGAGTTGGGCAGGTGTTTTGAGTCGGTCTTGAAATGCCTGTAAGCAGCGGGCTGTCGCTGCGAGTTTTTGTACGTGCGAGCTTCTTTCTAAACATCAAGTGCCCGCGAATCTGGTCGCGGATATGCCTTGACCTTGGGGGCTTATGTTTAGCTTTTTAATTATTAGAAATGAGGGAGATAGGCCATGAGTAAAAATACAGGCTTTGCGATGCGCAGAGCATTACGTACACCGGCAAAGTTTTGTTCGGTTGCGGTGTTAATGGGTTTTGTAATGGCGCCAGCCTTTGCTGACGAGCAAGAGAAATCCGACATTGAAGAAGTAACGGTAACCGGCTCGCGCCTTGTGTCCACCGGCTTTACCCAGCCAACGCCAACAACGACTATGTCAGAAGTTGATATTGAGCGCAGCGCGGAACCCAACGTGTTCAACACCATTTCCAAATTGCCAGCCCTGCAGGGCAGTACTGGTCGCGCGACCAACACCAACAGTACCAGTAGCGGCATTCAAGGCTTGAGCTCATTCAGTTTGCGCGGCCTTGGCACTAACAGAACCCTGACCTTGTTGGACGGCCAGCGCGTAGTGGCAGCCAACGTATCGGGCGTGACAGACGTAAGCCAATTCCCTCAGTTGTTGTTAAAGCGCGTTGACGTGGTAACTGGCGGTGCCTCTGCCTCTTACGGTTCAGATGCGATTGGCGGTGTGGTCAACTTTATCACCGACAAAAAATTCGAAGGCTTCAAGATGAACCTTGAAGGCGGCCAAACCACCTACGAAGACGACAAAAACGGCACTCTCGCCATGGCCTGGGGTAAGGCGTTTTTAGACGATAAGTTGCACGTGGCAATCAGTGCCGAATACGGCAAAGAAGACGGTATTAGCTCGGGTGGCGATAACGGCTTCGGTATTAAAGACCCCAGCGGTCGCGATTACTTTACCAACATGGAATTGGTACAGCGCCCCATTGGCCAAACCAACGATGGCAAGCCTCAGCTGTACGCGAAAGACTATGCGCAAAACCTGCAGTATTCCAAATACGGTTTGATCACCGACGGCCCCTTAAAAGGTACAGCCTTTGGTGACAATGGCGTGCCCTATCAATTCCAATACGGCACCAACTGTATATCGCCCTACTGTGAAGGCGGTGATTTGAGCGCGGCCATTTGGAACGGTGCGAGCTTGGCAGGCAAATTAGATCGTAAGAATTTCTACACCCGCGTTGGCTATGATCTCAACGAAGACAACGAAATTTACGCAACGGCGACCATTGCGGAAACCATTGCGTCTAACACGCCCAACTCAGGTGCGCCCAAGAATGGCAACCTGACCATTCAGTGCGATAACCCCTTCTTGCCAGCTTCGATTAAAGACGCTTGTGCGGCAAACAAGATCACCAGCTTTAAATACGGTACTGCGAACGCGATTTTCCCTGAAAACATCATCGTAAAACCTACACGTGATTTGGATCGCTTCGTGGTCGGTGCCGATGGTAAGTTTGATTTGTTCGGCACCAACTGGCACTACGACACCTACTTGCAACACGGTACTACCAGCACGGATTTGTATGTGCATAACATCACTTTGACTGCACGTTACAACGCGGCAATTGATGCGGTGAAAGATGCAAATGGCAATATCGTCTGCCGCGATGCTAAAGCCCGCGCGTCTGGCTGTGTGCCTTTAAATATCATCGGCAACATCAAACCAAGCGATGCAAGTTTGGCGTACATCATGCCTGAGCACGGCCCAGAGCAGCATGTAAAACAATTGGAAAACGCCTTCAGCTTCAGTGTGAGCGGCGAGCCCTTCTCTTTGCCAGCAGGCCCAGTGGCGGTGGCGACCGGTTTCGAATATCGCAAAGAGTGGTACGAAACCAAAGCTGACCCTTACGGTAACGGCGGCCCGACCAATGCAGATTACCCAGCAGATCCATTGCTGAACACCAACCCCGGTAACAACTGGTACGCGGGTAACTACCACGCAGGAACTGGTGAGTACGATGTTAAGGAAGCTTTCCTTGAAATGAACCTGCCGTTGATGGACTCAGAAGCAGCCGGTCGCGCAAACCTCAACCTCGCTGGCCGTGAAACTGACTACAGCACCGCAGGTAATGTATCGGCGTGGAAAGTCGGTGCAACTTGGGATACGCCGGTGGATGCCTTGCGTTTGCGTGCAGTAAGTTCGCAAGACGTGCGCGCTCCTAATCTCGGCGAGCTCTTTGCACCAACCCAAGTGTTCAACGCGACTGCGCTCTACAATGGCGTGGTTAACCAAGTTCAACAGCGCAACATTGGTAACTTGAATTTGCGCCCTGAAATTGGCCGCAGCACCGAGTACGGCATAGTCTTGGATCAGCCTGAATGGGCACCGGGTTTAAGCTTGTCGATGGATTACTTCCAAATCAAAGTGAAAGACGTGATTTCAACCTTGCAACCACAACAAGTGATTGATTTGTGCGGCGCGGGCAACAAAGAAATGTGCGGTGCTTTCTCGATTACTGGCGGCGGCGCAACCGTTGACTACGTAACCCTGCAGCCTTTCAACCTTGCTTCTATGGAGCTGAAAGGTATCGATTACGAAGCGCGCCAGAAGTTTGATTTGAAAGGTGGTTCATTAACGTTGCGTGCTTTGGCGACGCACACCATCAGCTTTGTAACTGACTCCGGCGTTTTGGGCACAGTTCCAAAAAATGCAGCGGGCGTGAACTTGGGTACAACACCTTACTGGAAAGTCGTGAGCAGCGTGAGCTGGGAAACCGACAAGTACAGTCTTGAGTTGACTCATCGTTGGATTAGCGATGGTGTTTACAGCCGCGAGTACATCGAGTGTCAAACCGATTGCCCGGTATCTACCATCAATCACCAAACGATTTACGACAACCACATGGATGGCATCTCTTATGTTGATGTGGGCGGCACCTACCGCTTCACCGACAACCTGAGCGCCTACTTCAAAGTGGACAACTTGCTCAACACCAATCCACCCGCTGCTCCTTCTACACCGCACGGCGTGAACGCTTACCTTTATGACATCTATGGTCGTATGTATCGCGTGGGTATGCGTGTGAGCTTTTAATTAGCCAGTCTTGTTGTTTGGCAGCGGATTCTGTGCAGATCGAATCCGCTGCCCTTTTTTCGCTGGCGCGTTATTGAAAATAACTTTCTTTGTTGATCATTAAATAGCATATTAGATTTTTCCATTCAGGGTTTTACGGTCATTTCTTATGGTTTATGAAAATAGCTTTCAAAGCGATCTATTTCCTAGCTATCTGGTAGACCCTGATGGCAAGGGCTTGGGCGATTTAAGCAGCAAGCCACGTGTTGGCGCTGTGAAGGCGCTCGGCTGGAATATTTTGCGCGAGGATGTAAGCCTGCCGGTTGCGGTGCTGCGCGAAGAGCGCATCGACCACAATTTGAAATGGATGCAGCAGTTTATCGCGAGCTACAACCTCAAATTAGCACCTCACGGCAAAACCACCATGAGCCCTGAGCTGTTTAAAAAGCAGCTCGATCACGGCGCTTGGGGAATTACCTTGGCCACTGCACCGCAAGTGAATGCCGCTTACAACCACGGCGTGCGCCGGGTGTTAATGGCGAATCAATTGGTCGGCCGCGCCAATATGGCGATTATTGAACGCCTGCAGCGCGACCCGAGTTTTGAGTTTTATTGCATCGTAGATTCGGTTGAAAACCTCAACCAACTTGGCGAATTTTTTAGTCAGGCCAAACAATCCATAAAAGTATTGATTGAACTCGGCGTTGACGGTGGGCGAACCGGTATTCGCAGAGATGTTGATTTGGCGAATGTCTTGGCTGCTATTGCAGTGTGGTCGGGCACAGTCGTGCTCGCAGGTCTTGAAGTTTACGAAGGTGTATTGAAAGAAGAGTTGCCCATTCGCGATTTTTTACAGCGCGCTGTGCGCGTGTTGCAAGGCTTAAATAACAACCATTATTTAACAACGCCACGTGTAATTCTTAGCGGCGCTGGCTCAGCTTGGTTTGATTTGGTAGCGGAAGAATGGGCACAAGCCGATATTGGTCGCCCGCTCGATATTATTCTTCGCCCCGGTTGCTATTTAACGCATGACGTTGGGATTTACAAATCCAGCGAAACACGCATCAGTATCAGCAATCCCATCGCGCGTTCCATGCAAACAACACTGCTGCCCGCACTGCAAATTTGGGCTTATGTGCTTTCGCTGCCCGAGCCAGGTTTGGCCATTATGGGTTTGGGTAAACGCGATGCCGCTTTTGATGCGGGCCTGCCCGTTCCCAACAAGCATTATCGCCCCGGCCAAGTTGCACCTGTTCAAGTGAGTAATGAGTGGCAGCTGAGCGCAATGATGGATCAACACGCGTTTATGCGCGTGCCCGTGGATGCCGATATCCAAGTCGGCGACATGATCGCGTTTGATATTTCCCACCCCTGCCTCACCTTTGATAAGTGGCGGCAATTATTAATTGTGGACGAGGCACTCAACGTGACCGAACTCGTACACACCTGTTTCTAAGGCGGAGCTGAATCATGTTCGCCGCAATAGATTTTACTCACGGGTTTTTTACCCCCGGACAATGGCTGTTGGTTTACGCACTGATCAGCGTGATCGCGTTGATTTTATTAATTGCGCGCTATCGCATTAATCCGTTTATCACCATTGTTTTAGTGTCCCTGGGTTTAGCGCTCGCAGCGGGCATGCCGGCAAAAGATATTGTGGCCTCTTACGAAGCAGGTGTGGGTAAAACGCTCGGCCATATTGCGCTCATAGTTGCGCTTGGCACTATGCTCGGAAAAATGATGGCGGAGTCCGGCGGTGCAGAACAAATTGCGCGCACGCTGATTAAATCCTTTGGCGAAAAAAATGTGCACTGGGCCATGCTCTGCATTTCATTTTTAGTCGGCTTGCCAATTTTTTTTGAAGTGGGTTTTGTGTTGTTGATTCCCATCGCTTTTAACGTTGCGCGTCGCACAGGCACTTCCATGTTAATGGTGGGCTTGCCGATGGTGGCAGGCTTATCGGTTGTGCACGGTTTAGTGCCGCCGCATCCCGCCGCTATGATTGCAGTGGGAGAATATCAAGCCGATGTTGGCCGCACACTTTTTTATGCATTAGTTGTCGGCATTCCCACCGCAATAATTGCAGGCCCTTTGTTTGCAAAATTCATCGCCCCGCGCGTGGAATTACCTTTGGTGAATCCACTGGCGAGCGAGTTTATCCAGCAAGATACCCAGCGGACTTTCCCCGGCTTCGGTATTACTCTGCTGACCATACTCCTACCTGTAGTCTTAATGCTTGTTGGCGGCTGGGCCGATAAGCTGGCTACGCCGAATTCAGATCTGCACGGCGCATTGCGCTTTGTGGGCAATTCGGTTGTGGCGCTACTCATTGCGACTGTGGTCAGCTTTTTTACTCTCGGCATTGCACGCGGATTTAGTCGCGATCAAATTTTAAAATTCTCGCAAGAATGTTTAGCACCTACAGCGGGAATTACTTTATTAGTGGGAGCGGGCGGCGGACTCAATCGAATTTTGGTGGATGCCGGCATCGCCAAAGAAATTGTTACACTCTCAGCGAGCATGCAAATAACGCCCTTATTTTTAGGCTGGATTTTGGCGGCGTTAATTCGTATCGCAACTGGTTCGGCTACCGTTGCCATGAGTACAGCGGCGGGCATAGTTGCTCCCATCGCCGTGGCAGCGCATTATCCTCATCCAGAATTATTAGTGATTGCTACTGGTGCCGGTTCGTTAATTTTGTCGCACGTAAACGACGGCGGCTTCTGGTTAATCAAAGAATATTTCAACATGACTGTCGCCCAGACCTTAAAAACCTGGACAGTTTTGGAAACAATAATTTCGCTAGTCGCGCTGCTATTCGTCTCGCTACTCGCACTTGTTATTTAACGCTTTCAGTTAAAGGAAAGTAAATGAATTCTCTTTTCGATATCGTGTACCACATTCGCAGCTGTCGCGATAAATTGTCGAGTACCGAACAAAAAGTTGCCGATGCAATTCTTAACGATATTGCGTTCGCCGCCGCTGCCAATATAGACCAAATAGCCGCAAAAGCCGGTGTGAGCATTTCCACCATTTCGCGCTTTTCCAAATCGGTCGGTTGTTCGGATATTCGCGATTTAAAATTAAAACTCGCATCAGCCAATGCAGTTGGCTCGCGTTTTTTAAGCGATGTGCCCGCAACCGAAGAAAGCGCGTTTTACACGCGAATTTGTAGCGAAGTTGAAACCACTTTACGCGCAAGTCTTGGGCGTTTTGTGGAAGCTGATTTTCAGCAAGCCGTACAACATATCACTGCCGCGCGTATGGTTTATGTTGCGGGTATGGGCGGCGGCTCAACCATGTTGGCGGAAGAAACCCAATTCCGTTTGGCGCGTTTAGGTTTTGCGGTGGCGGCTTATCACGATCCTGTTGTGTTGCGCATGCTCGCTGCAACCATGACGCCCAATGACGTACTCATTATTTTATCCATGACGGGCGTTACGCCCGAATTATTAGCCATCGCTGCAATAGCTCGCGAATACGGCGCGCGCATTATTGTTATCACTGACCCTGCATCACCACTCGCGCAAAAAGCTGATTTGGTGTTGCCTGTAACAACAGACGAAACCGATTTTATTTACAAACCTTCTGCTGCGCGTTACGGAATGTTGTTTGCTATCGATGTACTTGCAACAGAATTAGCCTTATCGCGCAGAGATCAAAGCAAAGAGCTTTTGCGCCGCGTAAAATTTGCGTTAGATGAATATCGTGGCGGTGAAAATAATCGCTTGCCGCTTGGCGATTAAAACGCAATTAACAAACCATTAAATGAGTACAACAGCTGTGATTTACGATGTCATTATTACTGACGCTGCCATTATTGATGGTTCCGGCGATAAACCTTTTAAAGCCGACCTTGCTATTAAGAATGGCGTTATAGCCGCGATTGGTGATTTGCATAATCTCAGCGCTAAAAACAAAATCCATGCAAATGGTTGTGTGTTGGCTCCAGGTTTTATTGACGTACACACGCACGACGATATTCAGGTTATTCGTCAGCCCGATATGTTGCCGAAAATTTCACAGGGCGTGACTACTGTAATTGTGGGCAATTGCGGAATCAGTGCAAGCCCCGCCGTGGTTGCAGATGCACCACCAGACCCAATGACTTTATTGGGCAAGAAAGAAGAATTTGTTTACAAGAAATTTTCTGAATACAGCGCTGCTGTTAATGCTGCGCAACCCTCGGTAAATGTTGCCGCACTGATTGGTCATACAACCTTGCGCCAAAATCACATGGATAAACTTGATCGCGTTGCCACGGCGAGTGAAGTTGAAAGCATGCGTGAACAATTGCGCGATGCATTAGCGAATGGTGCTTTGGGTTTATCGACAGGTTTGGCTTACGCCTCTGCCATTGCCAGCGATACCGATGAAGTAAAAAATCTTGCGCAAGTGCTCAACGAATTTGGTGGCGTGTACACGACACATTTGCGTACGGAATTCGATGGCATTCTAGATGCAATCAACGAAGCTTTTGATATAAGTACCTATTCACAATCGCCGCTGATTATTTCGCATTTGAAATGTGCGGGCGCAGGCAACTGGGGGCGCAGCGGTGAAATTATTTCTAAAATTGAATCGCTCGCAAAAGATCATCCAGTGGGTTGCGATTGCTATCCCTATTCTGCCAGTTCATCCACGCTCGATTTAAAACAAGTCACAGAAGATTTCGATATTGTTATTACCTGGAGCACACCGCATCCGGAAATGAGTGGCCGAACCTTAAAAGCTATTGCGAGTGAATGGAAAACTGATTTGCACGATGCTGCAAAAAAATTGCAGCCAGCAGGTGCCGTCTATCATGGTATGAGTGAAGCGGATGTACGGAATATTTTATCGCACCCGTTGACCATGGTTGGTTCAGATGGTTTGCCAAGTGATCCATTACCGCATCCACGTTTGTGGGGCGCATTTCCGCGCGTACTCGGTCATTACAGTCGCGACCTTGCTTTATTTTCATTGCCCGAAGCTGTGCGCAAAATGACAAGCTTGTCGGCAGATCGTTTTGGTTTATCTGATCGTGGAAAAATTGGTTTGGGTTTAGCGGCAGATTTGGTTTTATTTAATCCGCTACTGATTAAAGACACCGCCAGTTTTTCGCAACCCGCACAAGTTGCTGAAGGCATAGAAGCTGTGTGGGTGAACGGCGTGTTGAGTTACCACCAAAAACAATTGACTGGCGAACGCGCTGGAAAATTCTTGCCCCGCTCGCGCGATTTGCGCAAAGGCTTCCATTAATTCCAAAAAACTTTTTAGATGTTAGAGGTTGTTATGTCAGATATTACCCGTATTGGTGTTGAAGGCGGTAAAGGTACTGGTGGGCAGCATTTGCCTTTTGCTCGCGCTGCAGGTGCAGATGGTTGGTTGTTTGTTTCCGGCCAAGTACCCATGGTCAATGGTGAAATTATTGATGGCGGAATTGTCGCGCAATCACATCAAACGATTAAAAATGTTTTAGCCATTCTCGCCGAAGCTGGTTACGGCCCCGAGCATGTTGTGCGCTGCGGCGTATGGTTGGATGACCCGCGTGACTTTATGTCATTCAATCGCGTGTTTATGGAATATTTTGGCGCTAATCCACCAGCGCGCGCTTGTGTGGTTTCCAGTATGGTGGTGGATTGCAAAGTAGAAGTTGATTGTGTGGCTTATAAAAAGCCTTAGTGTTTTTCTGTGTTTTAAAAAACACGGATTTATTTAATTAGAAATGGATGGCACTTACCTAAGCTTGTCATCCTCGCCGCTTTGATGAGTCGTGAAGATGACGATTCCCTTCTTAAGTAATTACTAATCTAGTTAGAGATAGGTTGCTGCTAATGAAATATTGTGTGTTTGTTATTGGTTTGCTTTTCTCATTTTGTACCTTCGCAAAAACGAACGCACCTTTATTCCAACCTTATCCTCTAATGCCTTACCCGCAAAAAATTAGCTCGCAATCCGGGCAATTTACTTTGCCGAAACGAATGGAGCTAGTTGTTGAAGGCATTGTTCCAGATAGTGCGGATTCACTACAAGTTCGCTCTGCGATTGATGGCTTTGTAAAGCGCACACAATTGCAAACAAGCATTGCATTTGAACTCACCGGTACAACCAAAACTGACGTACCAATTTTTCATGTTATTGTTACTGGCCCTGCAATCGCAAATCCAAATTCCATTGCGGGAATTGATGAAGCTTATCAGCTCAGTATTAATAAAAAATCTATTACTCTCTCTGCTGTCAATCAGATTGGCGTTATGCATGGGCTGGAAACACTCCTGCAATTAATTGGCGAACAACAAAAAGTTGTAAAGCTGCCTTTGGTGGAAATTAAAGATTATCCGCGTTTTAAATGGCGTGGCTTGTTGTTAGATACTTCGCGTCATTTCTTTTCTGTGGCAACACTCAAACGCCAGATTGATGCCATGGCCGCTGCAAAATTAAATGTATTTCATTGGCACTTAACGGACGACCAAGGTTGGCGACTTGAATTAAAGTCGTTACCAAAATTACATCAGCTAGCATCTGACGGCGAATTCTATACGCAAGATGATATTCGCAATGTAGTTGCCTACGCACAAGCGCGCGGCATTCATGTGATTCCAGAAGTCGATATGCCCGGTCATGCGAGCGCAATTGCCATGGCTTACCCGGAATTGTTATCGGGCAATGGCCCCTATAAAAAAGAAATTCGCTGGGGTGTTCACAGCCCAACCTTGAATCCCGCCAATGAACAGGTTTATGACTTCGCTGACAAAGTGGTAAATGAATTAACAACACTTTTCCCGTTTGAATATATTCATATGGGTGGCGATGAAGTACATCCTGATGAATGGAATAATAATCCCGCCATTCAGAAATTTATGCGCGATAAAAAATTGCAATCGCCGCATGACTTGCAAGCTTATTTCAATCAACGTTTGGTAAAAATTCTGGCGAAGCACAATCGCAAAATGGTGGGCTGGGATGAAATCCAGCATCCAGATTTACCCAAAGATATAGTTGTACAATCCTGGCGCGGCCCCGATGCGGTGAGCGATGCAGTTAGTCACGGCGTTCAAGCACTTTTATCAACCGGATTTTATCTCGATCAAGCACAGCCAACTGCCTATCATTATCGCAGTGATCCTATTCCTCCTCAGCCTTCAAAAAATGATCTTGTTGGCGAAGGCGAAACTCAACAATCATGGTTCTTTAGTTTTGCGCGCAAACGCGGTGCGCCTGTTGCCGGAACTTTTAGTTTGATACGCGAGAAAACCGGCCAGCAACGCGGCTACATAGATTTTAAAGATAAATCGCGCCGCGACCTCAGCGTTATAAAAATTGTGGATGGCCTTACAAAAATTTCGGTGGATACCTGGATGGGACCACTCACCATCAGCTTCCCACAAAACCAAAAAGAGTTTACCAGTTCTGCATTGGTTTCTAACGCCGCCTACGAATTACACGGTCAATTATTAGAAAGCAATCCAGAGCCAATAAAAGCCCCACAATTAACCGAAGCGCAACAACAATTAATTCTGGGTGGGGAAGCGGCTTTGTGGGCAGAAATTTTGGATGAATCAGTGATGGATTTACGTTTATGGCCACGTGGTTTTGCAGTGGCAGAACGCTTATGGTCTAGAGCAGATGTGCGTGATGAACAGAGCATGTATGAGCGAATGACAAGTGTTGGCAAGCTTGCCGAAAAATCTATTGGATTACAAAACAAGATTGAATCTGAAGCTTTGCTAAAAAAATTGGCGGGCAGCGAACATATTGAATCACTACAGATTTTTGCAGAGGCTTTAGAGCAAGCGCAGTATTACCATCGTCAACATGAAAAAATGGTTAACGCGACTTATTCAAAAAGTGATCGCTTGGATCAGTTTGTCGATGCGTTACCGCCAGAGAATTTATTGGTGCGTGAATTAAATCTATCAGTAGCCGCCTGGTTGAAAAATCTAAAAGATCGCGCGCTAAAAAAAGAATTACTATCGACGTTCACTCGCTGGCATAAAAATACGGCACAAGTTTCGGTAGTGATAAATGCGCGCGAAGATTTAAAACCACTTGCAGGACTTTTGCAAAAAGTAGATGCCATTGCTCAGTTGGGTGTTGAGCTTGTGCAAAAAATCGATCAACAGAAATCGCTATCGCAAGCAGAATTCATCGCTGCAAAACAAACTATTGCGTCTGCACAAAAAATCGATAATGAAATGGTGATTGCTGCAGCTTACCCTGTTGAAGCTTTGCTTAACTCAGTCCATAAAAGCGAATAGCTGTTGTCGCAACATTAAACTGCTTGGATTAAAGCTGTTTGTTAGGCAACAGCTTTAATCCGGCGCTATATGATATTTGTAATCTATTTAAGCGCCTCCCTTGAAGTTCCCTCTTGCCTGCCTCAAGTAGTTTCTACTTAGCGCAACTCTTGTGGTTGTAATCTGATGACTCGTGTATTTCCTGAGGTGGCTTTATGTCTGTTTTATTTGAACCCGTACAAATTGGCGATTTGCAATTAGCGAATCGAGTGATCATGGCTCCCTTAACGCGCTCGCGTGGTACGGGTGAAGACAATCGCGTTCCTAACGATTTAATCGCCACCTATTATTCTCAGCGCGCGGATGCAGGTTTAATTATCAGCGAAGCCACGGCAGTAACACCCATGGGTGTTGGCTATGCGCGCACGCCGGGCATTTGGTCTGACGAGCAAGTGCAAGGCTGGAAAAAAACCACCAGCGCTGTTCACGCAAAAGGCGGCAAGATCGTGTTGCAACTTTGGCATGTTGGGCGCATTTCTGACCCTATGTTTTTAAACGGCGAATTACCGGTTGCACCTAGTGCAATTGCGGCTCAGGGGCACGTCAGTTTGGTGCGCCCGGAAAAAGCTTATGTAACACCGCGTGCGTTAGAAACGAGCGAAATTCCCGGTATTGTTGAAGCCTTCCGCAAAGGAGCAGCGAATGCCAAAGCCGCCGGTTTTGATGGTGTAGAAATCCACGGCGCGAACGGCTATCTCATTGATCAATTCTTGCAAGACAGCACCAATCACCGTACCGATCAATACGGTGGCAGCATTGAAAACCGTGCACGTTTAGCCTTGGAAATTGCCGATGCCGTGATTTCAGTTTGGGGCGCAAGCCGCGTTGGTTTCCACATAGCGCCGCGCGGTGATGCACACACCATGGGCGATTCTGATCCCGTAGCCTTGTTTACTTATTTGGCGAGCGAATTGGGTAAGCGCAAGATCGCATTTATTTGCGCGCGTGAATATCAAGCTGAAGATTCTATTGGCGATAAAATCAAAGCCGCTTTTGGTGGGGCTTATATTGCCAATGAAAAATTCACTCAGGAATCGGCAGAAACTTTGATTAAAAGTGGCGGCGCTACTGCAGTTGCTTTTGGCTCCCAATATATCGCCAACCCAGATTTGCTGACGCGTTTTCAGCAGGGTTTACCATTGGCAAATGTAAATTGGGAGACGGTTTACGGCGCAACAGCGGTGGGTTATACGGACTATCCAGCGGCTAGTTAATTTGTACGTAGCCCCTAAGGAGCGCAGCGCATTACGGGGGAGAATTTCGTCATACACAAACCCGTAAGGCGCTGCGCTCCTTACGGGCTACTCGAGTTCGCCTTTCTCATCAACAATCTGCACTAAAGTCGCGATTCCATTGTTACGCAACTTATCCATCAGCTTGGCGAGTTTCTCTACTTGCGCGGCATCCAACTGTTCGCCGTGGATAAACGTCAAGCGCTGCTTTTTAACCAGCTCGTACACATAATCTGTACGCACACGTAAGCGTTCAGCGGTTTGGGTGATGGATAAAAGTTGTTGCAGCATGGCGATGGGTCTGTGCGGAAATTGTTGGTTACTATGCCACAAACTGCCTGCGCGCAAAGGGTTAAATTGCCGGAAGCCCCCATAAAAAAGCAAACCTGTGCCATAATTTGCGTCTACTCTTTTGGCTTAGCTTTTTTGATTTGGTACAGGGTTTTCACATGGCTCATCTCGGTACGCTTTATACCGTCTCCGCACCCTCTGGTGCAGGTAAAACCAGTTTGGTATCAGCCCTGGTGAAATCCAATCCCGAAGTCTGCGTTTCGGTATCCCACACCACCCGCCCTATGCGCCCCGGCGAAGTGAATGGCGTGAATTACCATTTTGTCGATCACGCGACTTTCGAGTCTATGGTTGCAGCGGGGGATTTCCTTGAGCACGCTCGCGTATTCAGCAATCTTTATGGCACATCGCAAAAATGGGTGGAAGAGACGCTGAGGCAGGGTATAGATGTTATTTTGGAGATTGATTGGCAGGGCGCGAAACAAGTCCGCAGCTTGATTCCCAACACCGTCGGTCTGTTTATCCTGCCGCCTTCGCTCGCTTGCTTGCGCCAGCGTTTGACCGGTCGCGGAACCGACCCTGAATCTGTCATTGATGCGCGTATGGCAGAGGCTTTGAGTGAGATGTCGCACTACGTGGAAGCGGATTATCTGATCATCAACGATGATTTTACGACCGCGTTAGCCCAATTTCAGGCGCTAATTACCAGCCAGCATTTGCGTTTGGCGCGCCAAGTTGAGCGGCATACCGAGCTCATTAAAGAATTATTGGCCTAGATTCTTTAGCTAGCGGCTATTTTCTAAGCATACTTTTTATACACATCCCTTGGCAGTTTTACCTGATCTAGCGCATAATGCGCCCACTTTTTTAAGGCGGCTTAGCCGCGTTTTTGTTGAGTACAAAGTTATGGCACGTATTACCGTTGAAGATTGTTTAGCTCACGTAGATAACCGCTTTGAGTTGGTTATGGTTAGCAGCCGCCGCGCACGTCAATTGGCGATTGGTGGTAAAGAGCCGCACGTAGCACCAGAGAACGATAAACCAACCGTTATCGCTCTGCGTGAAATTGAAGAAGGCTTCATCGACGCCAGCATCCTGTTGGAAAAAGAGACCTTGCCACAACCAAAACCAGAGCGCGTATACGACAACGAGATCTAATTCCGTCGTCCATCGCTTCGCAAAAACCCGCTAAGTCCCAGATTCAGCGGGTTTTTTGTTGCCCAAAATTCACCTCTTGTTCAGTATTTGGGGTTACACTTCGGGTAAGTGTTAATATTCATGTTATAAATTTTCTGTTCGGAGCACGGCATTGCAAACCATTGAAGCCTTAAGCCACCGGCTTTCGTCTTATCTGGAAGCGCCCCAAATCAATTTGGTGAAGCGTGCCTACTACTATGCCGAACAAGCCCACGACGGCCAAAAGCGCCGCAGCGGCGAAGCCTATATCACCCATCCCCTTGCCGTTGCCGATATCCTCGCCACCATGCACATGGATCACCAAAGCCTTATGGCGGCCATGTTGCACGATGTGATTGAAGACACCGGCATCAGCAAAAAAGCCATAGCCACCCAGTTTGGTGATTCGGTGGCGGATTTGGTGGATGGCGTAAGTAAGCTCACCCAAATTGAATTTGAATCTCACGCGGAAAAGCAGGCCGAGAACTTCCAGAAAATGGCTTTGGCCATGGCGAATGACCTTCGCGTGATCTTGGTAAAACTCGCCGACCGTTTGCACAACATGCGCACCTTGGGCGCTATGCCTCCAGAGAAAAAGCGCCGCATCGCCAAAGAAACCTTAGAGATTTACGCACCCATTGCGCATCGCTTGGGCATGAACGATTTGCGTTTGGAATTGGAAGATCGCGGTTTCTACACCATGTATCCATTGCGAGCGACGCGCTTGCAAGCCGCATTAAAAAGCGCGCGTGGCAATCGCAAAGAATTAGTCGAGCAAATTCAAACTGCATTGGAAAAACGTTTAACCAGCGAAAATTTAACGGCGATTGTGATTGGCCGTGAAAAACATCTTTTCAGTATTTACGAAAAGATGCGCACCAAGAAAAAATTCTTCAAAGAAATTATGGATGTTTATGCCTTCCGCATAATCGTGGATAGTGTGGACACCTGCTATCGCGCACTCGGCGTGGTGCACAATTTATATAAACCTGTAGCGGGCGAATTTAAAGACTACATCGCCATTCCCAAAGCCAACGGTTACCAATCATTGCATACGGTTTTAGTCGGCATGCACGGCGTGCCCATCGAAGTGCAAATTCGCACCAAAGAAATGGATGAAATGGCCAACAGCGGAATCGCGGCGCATTTCCTTTATAAATCCAACAGCAGCGATACAGTAAACATCAGCCACAACCGCGCACGCCAATGGGTGCAAGGTTTGTTGGAAATGCAAAAACGCGCAGGCGATTCATTAGAATTTATTGAAAACGTAAAAATCGATCTCTTCCCCGATGAAGTTTACGTGTTCACACCCAAAGGCAAAATTGTGGAATTACCCACCGGTGCAACTGCCGTAGATTTTGCTTACGCAGTACACACCGATGTTGGCAACGCATGCGTTGCTTGTCGAATTAATGGTCGCCTTGCACCTTTATCGCAACCTTTATTGAGTGGCCAAAAAGTTACCATCATGACTGCGCAAGGTGCGCAGCCAAATCCGAATTGGTTGAACTTTGCAGTCTCTGGAAAAGCGCGCAGTGCAATTCGCCACTTTTTGAAAAACCAACGCCATCATCAATCGATTGCGCTTGGTCGTCGCTTGTTAAGCAAAGCCTTTAGCGATTTGCAAATGAGTTACGAGCAGTTAAGTGAAGAGCAACAACAAAAATTATTGTTCGACACCAAAATGGATTCGCTCGATTCATTGCTGGAAGATATTGGTTTGGGCAATCGCATTGCCATGACAGTGGCGAAATTATTAAAGCCCGAAAGCGATGTGAAAGCGCGCACCAGTTCCAACGCGCCTATTACCATTGATTCTGCAGAAGGCATGATGATCAGCTTCGCGCGCTGTTGTCGTCCCATCCCGGGCGATCCGATTGTGGGTCACATCAGTTCTGGAAAAGGTTTGGTCATTCACCAAGATACGTGCCGCAACATTGCCGAGCTGCGCAACAGCCCTGAAAAAATTAGCCAAGTTAATTGGGCCGCAAACGTTACCGGCGAATTCCTTGTCGATGTTCGTGTAGAAGTAAAAAGCGAACGCGGCATTATCGCCACCATCGCCAACCGCATTAACGAAGAAGCGGGCAGCATCGAACACATCAACGTACAAGAGCGCGATGCACATAACAGCGTCATTAATTTATGCATCGGCGTACAAAACCGCGTTCACCTTGCCAATATTTTGCGCCGCATCCGTTTGATGAGTTTCGTAATCAGGATTCATCGCAGCAAAAATTAAAACCTCGCCATAAGGATAAAATATGAAACACAAAGGAAGCTGCCATTGCGGCGCTATAGTGATTGAGGTTTCAGCACCGGCCGATATTGAAATTCACGAATGCAATTGCTCCATGTGCGAACGCACGGGCTTTTTACATTTGATTGTTGCCCGTGAAAACTTCCAACTCCTCCAAGGTCAACAAGATTTAACAACCTATACCTTCAACACAGGCGTCGCTCAACATTATTTTTGCAAACATTGCGGTTGCAAACCCTATTACATTCCCCGCTCTAATCCCGATGGTTTCAGTGTAAATTTCCGCTGCTTGGATAAAAGCCAGTTTACAAAGGTTGTTGTAAAGCCATTCGACGGACAGAATTGGGAGCAACAGGCAAAAATTGAGTTTGTGAGTTGAGCATAAGGTTTACAAATTAATAATTCTGCGAGTTATATAGTCGGTACTATCGAATAAACTGTTATGCAACCGCAAGGATAATTATGAAGTTATTTTCAAAGGTTTATAATGTTGCTTTTTTTGTTTCTTTGTTGATTTCTTATTCTGTATTTGCAAGCGAAAAAATACATTCTAACTCTGACGAAAGCGCTATAGTGAAAAATGCAATTTTGGCTGCGGAGTCTTGTTACCACTGGTCTGGTGAAGTTGGAGATCAAACACAAGAAAGAAATAATCAAATTGAAGCTGGAGTTAAAGCTAATTGCCCGTCTGCTCAAAAGCTTATGGAAGAAGCATTTTCTAAGTTTCCAAAAAATGAAGAGCTATATGAGCATGTGCTATATCTATACGACTCTGGCCATATGAGGTTATCTGTTGCTGAAAAAAATAGATTGTGTACATTGGTAAAAAATGGTGCAGGTTGTTGAGAGTATTGCATAACAAGTCGCTCACGCAACATTCGCTTCGCTACTTGGACAGTTTTTAAGTCGCAGTTCAGCTTTGCATTAACCGATAAAATGTAGTCTCTCAATATTAAAGGACCTATAAATGAAATTTTCTTCTATTTGCGTTGTGATTTATATATTTGGCTTTATGAGTGCAAAAGTGTTTGCACAGGAGGCACAGTTCCCTGGAGTTGATGGTTTTACTGTTGGTGAGACTTGGGAATGGAAGGAGAGGCTAGTAGTAGATGCTGACCCGACTAAACCTCGAATGGAAAGTTTTGATATACGTACAGTCATACTAGAGGCTGGTGAGAAAAAGTTCGAAAAAAAGTTTTCGGGTGGTTCGAAAATTATTGCAATCGAAAAAGATAATTCGAAAGTCAATGAAAAGCCCTTCCGAAAATGGCCATTGAAAGTTGGAGCCAAATGGCAATATGAAGAAAACTGGACAAGTGGTGATGGGACCACTGGGAGTACCAAGCAAGACGTAGAAGTTACTGGATTCGAAAAAATTAAAGTGCCAAGCGGTACCTATTCAGCGTTTAAAATTGAATATCGCGGAAAGTTTAATAATGTACATGGAAGCGGTGAAATGAATGATACTTTTTGGTATGCCCCAAAAGTGAAAGCTGATGTAAAGCATATCAATCAAAGCGGTGGTCAAACCTATACATCTGTTTTGGTTAAATACACAAAAGGTTCGAAATAGACAGGCACTGTCATAGATTGGTGAGAAAAAGAACAGAATTATGAAAAGGATAAACGTAGTAGGAACAACAGGGAGTGGAAAATCAACATTCGCTAGAAAATTGGCAGAGCGGATTGGTTGCCCATGTATACATATGGATCAATTATTTTGGAAGTCCAATTGGGTAGAGTCGAGTGATGAAGAATTTTTTTGAAAGTCACGTCCGCAGTTCAAGGGGCTGCGTGGGTTTTGGATGGAAATTATAGCCGGACTAATGATATAAAATGGCAGTATGCCGACACCATCATATGGCTGGACTATTCTTATTTTAGAACATTTCTACAATTACTAAGTCGAACGATTGTTAGGATTGTCACAAAAGAGGAGCTTTGGCCAGAAACGGGAAATAGAGAATCGTTTGCCAAATCATTTATGTCTAAAGGTTCAATATTCATTTGGTTTTTTCGTTGTTATAAACCTAATAG